>JBDGTP010000017.1:0-45220 GCA_042216725.1 Haloplanus sp. | reverse complement strand
TACAACCAGAAGTCGCGGGTGATCGTCGAGGCCGCTCGGGAAATCGTCGCCGAGTTCGGCGGCGCCGAGGGCTTCGACGCGTTCGTTCGCGAGCGCGACCCCCAGACCGTTCGCGACCGCCTGCTCGACATCCGCGGCGTCGGCCCCAAGACCGCCGACTGCGTCCTCCTCTTTTCGGGCGGCCGCGGCGGCGTCTTCCCCGTCGACACGCACGTCCACCGCATCGCCCGCCGGATGGGACTCGCACCGCCCGACGCCGATCACGAGACCGTGCGGGAGGCCCTGGAGGCGGCGGTGCCGACCGAGAAGTGCGGCTTCGGCCACACTGCGATGATCCAGTTCGGCCGGGAGTACTGTTCGGCGCGAACGCCCGCCTGTCTGGACGGATCGACGGCGTGCCCGCTCGCCGAGCAGTGCGAGCGCGTGGGTATCGATCCGGAGACGGGGTCGGTCGTCGATCCCGCGGACGCTACTTGAAGCGGAACGTTTCCAGGTTCTTCGGCGCGAACGTCCGCATGTTGTAGTCGTGATAGAGCGCGGAGGAGAGGTCTTGGACGGAGCGCTCGTCGCCGTGGACACAGAGCACCTTCTCGGGCCGGGGATTCATCGTCTTGACGAAGTTCTCTAGCCCCTGCCGGTCGGCGTGACCGGAGAAGCCGTCGACGGTTTCGACGCCCATCTCCAGGGAGAGGGTGTCGCTACGGCCACGGCCGCGGCCGTTCATCGGAATCTCGTCCCAGCCGTTCTGGATGCGGCGACCGAGGGTTCCCTGGGCCTGGTAGCCGACGAACACCAGCGTCGAGTCCGGGTCGGGGCCGAGGTGGCGGAGCCAGGACATGATCGGTCCGCCGGTCACCATCCCCGAGGTGGAGAGGATGATCGCCGGGTCGCCGTCCGTGACTTCCTGGCGTTCATCCTCGCCGGCGTCGATGTGGTTGAACTCCTCGGCGAGGAAGGGATTCTCGTCCTCGTGGAAGATGCGGTCGCGAAGGTCGTCACGCAGGTACTCGGGGTAGGTGGTGTGGATAGCCGTCGCCTCCCAGATCATGCCGTCGAGGTGGACGGGCATCCGGGGGATCTTCCCGCTGCGCATCGCCTCCTCGAGGACGAGCATGATCTCTTGGGAGCGTCCGACGGCGAAGGCCGGAATGACCACCTTGCCGCCCTGCTCGTGGGTCTCGTTGATGATCTCTAGCAGGTTGCGCTCGGAGTCTTCCTGGTCGGTCTGGTAGTCGTTGCGGCCGCCGTAGGTGGATTCGAGGACGAGCGTTTCCACCCGGGGGAAGTCGTTGACGGCGCCGTTGAACAGGCGCGTGTCCTCGTAGTGGATGTCGCCCGAGAAGGCGACGTTGTAGAGGCCGTCGCCGATGTGGAAATGGGAGACTGCAGAGCCGAGGATGTGACCCGCGTTGTGGAACGTGAGTTTCACGTCGGGTGCGATGTCGGTCACGTCGCCGTATTCGAGCGGGATGGTGTGTTTGATCGCCTCGCGCACCATCTCGGACTCGTAGGGCGGGGTGCGACCCTCCTTGACGGCCACGTCCAGGTAGTCGAGAGTCAGCAGGCCCATCAGGTCGCGGGTGGGTTCGGTGCAGTAGATAGGGCCGTCGTAGCCGTATTTGAACAGGAGCGGGATGAGCGCGGAGTGGTCGAGGTGGGCGTGCGTGAGGACGACGGCGTCGAGGGAGTTCAGGGGCGCGGCCTCGGGCACCTGGAGGTAAGGCACTTCGCCCTCGGCGCCGGGCTTGTCGCCACAGTCGACGAGGATGCGCGTCTCGGCGGTCGAGAGGATGAAACTCGCGCGACCGACCTCTCGACAGCAGCCGAGCGTGGTGATGCGCACCCACTGTTCGTCGGCCATCTCCTCGCGGTGGATCTGTCGCCCGACGCGTTCGAGGATGTCGCGCCGCTCCTCACGCTCCTGTTTCAGGAAATTGCGGACGTTCGAGACGGTCGAGGACTCGATGGGGGGCGTGCGAACCACCTCGGGCGTCCAGCCGATGGCCTTCGTGATTTCGCGGAGGGTCGACCCGTGCCGGCCGATGACCATGCCCGGCTTCTCGGCCTCGATGACGACTTCGCCGGTGTCGACGTGGAAGTCCAGATCGGTGACGCCGGCGTCCTCGGGGATCACGTCCTGGATGCGTTCGCGGGCTTTCCGGGCGTCCATCAACACGTCCGGATCGGGACGAACCGTGATGCGCTTGCGGAGTTTGCTCGCCAGGTTTCGAATCAGGTCACCGTTGCTGGCGAAGTCCTTTGGATCGCGCGTGTACACGACCAGTTCCGGCCCCTCGTATTTCACGTCCGACACGGAGATACCGGGCGGTAGTTCCTCCTCGATCTCTGCTTTCAATTCTTCGAGTTGCGTATCTACGGAGCTCATATGTACCGGTGGAGAGCCCTCCGTACAGCCGTCCATGGTCGATGCCCCGACGCGGGCGCCGTGGCCGTAGCGGATGTCGGTTGACGACGGTCGGCGGCGACGGTCGTGCCGTGAGGGAACATAGGTGAAGGGTGCTGTACGGTAGGTGCTCGACTGCGGGAAGAGGCAGCGAAAACCCGCTTGAGTCACCCTATCAGGTCAGCATTATAAAAGCCTTCGCAAAGTCGAAGGCGCTCGGCATCCGAGGGGGAGCATGGAACTCACGCCGGCGACGGTCGCGGCCGAGTACGAGTGGGTGCGCGACCGGGCGCCCACGGTCGTCCCGTTGATCAACGAGACGCGCACCCGACTCGGCGACTGCTTCGGCGTCGAGGTCGGCACGGTCGACCGCGAGGCCTACCGCGAGGAGGTCGCGACCGTCTTCGCCGACGGCGCCCGTGCGGTCAACGTCGCCGGCTACGTCGCTCTCCTCCGTGATCTCGACGTGGCGGGGGATTATCCGGGGTTCGTCGTCGACGAGGTACTCGGCCGGGAACTCGCCGCGACGGTCGCGGGCGGCCAACCGCTCGCCCTGCTTGCCCAGGCGACCTTCCACTTCGCCGACGTGACAACCCACACGGAGGATGGCGCCGGCGCCGACGATCTCGACGCCGCGCTGGCCGCTGGCTTCCAGACCCGCCTCCCCGGATGGGGGTGGACGGAAGGTGAGAGTCCGTTCGCGGTCGAGCGGGAATGAATTAACTGCCGCCGGGTCGACGGTGGGGATGTGCAACCGAAGACCGTCCTCATCACGGGCTGTTCGTCCGGTATCGGGCACGCGACTGCCGAGGCCTTCCTCGACGAGGAGTGGGAGGTGTACGCCACGGCCCGCAACCCTGCGGATATCCAGACGCTCGGGGATCGTGGATGTACCATCGCGACGCTCGACGTGACTGAGGACGACGACGTGGAACGGGTCGTCGACCGGGTACTCGACGAACAGGGGCGGATCGACTGCCTGGTCAACAACGCCGGCTACGCGCAGTTCGGTCCGCTGGAGGACGTGCCCGTCGGCGCCGTCCACGACCAGTTCGACGTGAACGTCTACGGCCCGCACCGACTGATCCGGGCCGTCCTGCCCCACATGCGCCGTCGCCGCGAGGGCACCATCGTCAACGTCTCCAGCGTCGCCGGCCGGCTTTCCTTCCCCGGCGGCGGCGTCTACTCCGGGTCGAAGTTCGCCCTCGAAGCCATGACCGACGCGCTGCGGGCGGAAGTCGACGACTACGGCGTCGACGCCGTCCTGATCGAACCCGGCCCCGTCGACACGCGCTTTTCCGACCGCGCCGAGTCGGAAGTCGGGGAACTGGAGCGATCGGGCGCCTACGAGGCATTCTACGACGTGTTCGAGGACACGCAGGCCATCGGCGGCGGCGGGCCGGGCGCGGTGTCGCCCGACCGCGTCGCCGAGGAGATACTAAACGCCGCGAGCGCGACGAAACCGGCGAGTCGAGTGCCGGTCGGGATGCTCGCCCGCGTGAGCGTTCTCGGGCGGTTCGTCCCCGACCGTCTGCGTGACCGCGCGTTCGGACTCGTGGATAGACTGCGCTAGGCGAGACACGCCGCGACCACGCGGAGCGCGCGTTCGCCGCGCACCTCGTCGGCCAGGAGCGGCACGCGCTTCACGTCGTGCCCCCGGAACAGGTCGCTCGCCCGGCGGAGGGCACGCTGTTGGACGTCCCACCGGCGCTGGCAGAACTCGCAGTCGTCGAGGTTCGGCGACACCACCCACTCGGGGTCGACGTCGGCCACGTCGGCCAGGTTCTCCATGACGCGGTTGACGACGACCGTTCCGACCGGGATAGAGAACTCGTCGAGGCGAGCCACGAGGCGCTCGGATTCGACGACGCTCATCTCCTCGGGCACCATCACCACCCGGAAGTCGGTGCGTTCCGGATCTTGGAGGACGGCCCGGAGCCGTTCGATCCGGTCGCGGAGTTCGTCCAGATCGGGCGCCTCCTCGCTCTCGCCGCCGACGCCGAACATCCCCTTGAATCCCTCCATCATCCCCGAGAACTTCTCGCGCATGGAGAGCAGGCGTCCGACCATCGAGTCGAGAACTTCGGGGAGTTCGAGCAAGCGGAGGGTGTGGCCCGTCGGCGCCGTGTCGATCACCACGCGGTCGAACCGGGGGTCGTCCAGATACTCCAGCAGCTGGCGCATCGCCGCCGCCTCGTCGGCGCCGGGCATCGACCCGCCCATCAGCGGATCGACGGCGTTCTCGCCGAGGGCCTCGCCGAGTTCGCCCAGGCCGCCGAGTGGGGCGCCGGTGCCGGCGGCGTCGCCGCCTCCCCGCGGCGTCTCGGACGCCTCGCCCTCGACGCCGATACCACCCTCGCCAAACAGGCCCTCCTCCATCGCGGCCTCGGGATCGATTTCGGCGGCCCACAGCGGACTGTCCTCGCGGATGCGCGTCGGCGTCGGCGGAATCTCGGTGTCGAGGGTGTCCGACAGGGAGTGGGCAGGGTCGGTCGAGACGACGAGCGTCGCCACGCCGCCCGCGGCGGAGGAGAGTGCCGTCGCCGCCGCCATCGTCGTCTTCCCGACGCCGCCTTTCCCCCCGTAGAGGACGTACTCCGGCGCGTCGACACCCTGGGGCAGGTCGGCCGTCGCCTCGACGGCGATGTCGGCGGGGCCGTCGTCCGGCCCCTCGCCTGCCGTGTCGTCGTCGACTGCATCGACCGGCTCCACGTCGAGTTCGCTCATACCGGGGGCAGACGATCCGGACACCTGTACCCGTCGATCCGGTGAAGGCACTTTCCGCTTCCGGGGGAGCCGTATCGGCGGTGACATCACCACGCAGCCCGGTTCCGACTGCCCGCCGCCGCTCACCGTCTCCGAAGCGGGCGCGAACCGGATGCGTCGAGGTGTGTTAGAACCCGTCGTAGTCGGCCAGTCGCTGGGCGGCCTCCTCGGCCCGCGGCGTGACGAGCGCGAACCGCACCCACTCGTCGTAGGTGCCGAACGTGTCGCCGGGCATGCAGGCGACACCCGCCTCGTCGACGAGGCGTTCGATATTCGCCAGCGTGCCCGGGAAGCCGTCGAAGCGAGCGAAGACGTAGAAGGCCCCCTCGGGGACGAGGTACTCCGCTCCCGCGGCGTCGAGGGCGTCGGTGAAGGCGTCGACGCGTTCCCGCAGGAGGTTCCGCGAGGCCTCGTAGTAGTCGGGGCCAGTCTCCCGAAGCGCCCGGAGGACGGCGACCTGAGATGGACGCGCCCCCGTGACGTTGACGAGCATGTGGCGCGTGCGCGCGGCGTCGGCCAGAGCGGGTGGGAAGATACCGTAGCCGACGCGGAGTCCCGTCACCGCCATCGACTTCGAGAAGGAGTTCGTGACGATGCAGTCCCCGTCGTCGGCGTCGAGAGCGCTCGTGAACCGCCCGGAGAAGTCGTAGTGGTCGTACACCTCGTCGGAGATGAGCACGGCGTCGTTGTCGGCCGCGAGGTCGACCATCGCCGCCATGGTGTCGGCGTCGTACACCGCGCCAGTCGGGTTGTTGGGCGTGTTGACGAGGATGGCGGCCGTCTCCGCGCTCACCGCCTCGCGCATCGCCGCCACGTCCAGGTGACCGTCGTCGGCCACGGGGACGAGTCGCACGTCCGCGCCGAGCATCTGCGCCTTGCCCGGGTAGTACGGGTAGACCGGGTCGGTCAACACGAGTTCGCTCCCGGCGTCGCGTTCGAGCGCGGCGGCCATGGCGAGGTAGTTCGCCTCGCCCGCGCCGTTCGTGATGATGACCCGTTCGGGGTCGACGCCGCGGCGTGACGCGATTTCCTCGCGGAGCGCCGTCAGCCCGTCGCTCGGGGGGTACTGGAACCCCTCGGGGTCGCTCTCGGCGTACTCCCGGAGGCCGTCGCGGAGGGCGGTCGGCGGCTCCCAGTCGGGGTTGCCGCTCACCAGATCGATCACGTCGCGGTCGGCCGCGGCCGCGTACTGCATGACGTGAAAGAAGAGTGGCGTATCGTAGTCCATGGTCGCTCTGTGGCCGGCCGGCAAATCCCTCTTTCGCTCCGCCGGGCGTCGACACGCTTGTGTCGGATGCGGGCGAACGGGGTGGTGTGAACAAAAAAGGACACGTACTCAACGCGGCGCTGTTGAGCGTCGGCCTTGGGGTCGTGCTCGCGGCACCGACGCGGGTCTCGCCAGCGACGGCTCTCGACACCGTCGAAACCGTCCTCGAACTCTCCGTGCCGGTCGTCCTCGGCGCGCTCTTTCCCGACGTCGACACCGCCTTCGGCAAACACCGCAAGACCCTCCACAACCTGTTCGTACTCGGTGTCTTCGTTGGCTTCCCACTCGCCTTCGACAACCTCCAGTTCGTCTGGATCGGCGTCGCTACCCACTACCTCCTCGATGTGGTGGGCAGTCGTCGGGGTATCGCCTTCTTCTATCCGCTGACGAGCGAGGAGTGGGGGCTTCCCGCGGGCGTGACGACCAGTAGCAAGTACGCCGACCTCGTGACGGTGGTCGTCACGGGCGTCGAACTCGCCGCCCTCGCCGGGTTCCACTTCTACGTCATGCCGCTTGGCAACACCCCGGGGGCGATGGGCGCCATGTTGCTCGGCTGACCCCCGCAGCCACCGGGGGTGGAGGCGGGTCGCGGGGTGCCTGGTTCAGTAGACGGTCACGTCGTCGAACCGGCCGTCGTAAGCGATGTGGCTGGGGTGGGTGGGTTCGGTACCGGAGAGAAAGAGGCGGTCGACCTTCCCCCACGAGTTCTCGTAGCCGAGGTGGGCGAACTCCGCGAGACTCCGGAGACGGTGGCTCGCCCCACCCCGCCGGACGACCCGGCGGGGGGCGCCCGACCGGATCGCCTCGAGGAGAGCAGCCTCGGAGTCGACGGCCGTCTCGAAGGCCGTCCACGCCTCGCCGACGGTGCCCCGGAGATGCGCGTACGACGACCCGAAGCCGGGACATCCCGTCGTCCGGGCCACCCGCCGGGCGCGGCGGTTCTGGTGTGGGAGGCATTTGGCGTTGTACGTCTCGACGGCGTCGAACGCGTCGGGATCGGCGGCCACGTCCGCCCGGGAGCAACTCACGTTCAGCATTTCGGGGTGGGGCACGAGAACGGCCGCGTCCTGCCGGTCGAACTCCGCGAGTGCGCCGCGGAACGTGACGAAGTCGGGGACGGGATCTGAGAGGCCGATGGCGAGGAGATGTCTGCGGGCGTGCCACGGCCCGGTGAACACCTCGCGTGCGGGCACGACGAGGAGTTCGTCGTCGGAGAACCGCGCGGCCCGCTCTCGGATAGTCGGCAACCGCGTGAAATGGGGGGCGTACACCAGTGCGTCGAGGCCGCGGGCTTTCGCCCGCGCTACGACGCGTTCGTCGAGCACTTTCACGTGCATGTCGATCCGGGTCGGCCCTGCCGTCGTCACGATTTCATCTCGCGGGACGCCGCAGTTATAGGTTGCTATTCGGCGATGGGTCTGTCGACGAAATGAGGGGACAGCGAGGGGTCGGTACGGAAGACCGGAAGTTAGCCGAACGAGCTATCGTTCGTCACTATCGAGCACGCGGATCTGGTCGCCCCGAACCGTGACGGGGATGGGAACGGTCGCCTCGTAGAGTTCGACTGTCACCTGGTCTTTCCCCTCGTCGATTCGCTGGACGCGAGCCTTCTCGCCTTTGAACGGGCCGGCGATGAGTTCGACGATGTCGCCTTCGGCGATGCCCTCCACGTCCGGCGTCGGCGAGAGGAAATGTTCCACCTCGGTGAGCGAGGAGGTGCCGGGGACGATGCTCCGCGCGTGGGGAATCTCGTCCATCACACGTTCGAGGACGGCGCTGTTGTCGGCCTCCACCATCACGTAACTCGTGAGCGAGTCGGGCGCGAGGACGGCGTGCACTTCGTCCTCCTCGCGGCTGGCGATCATATCGGCGACGGTGCGCTCTTGGCTGGCCGTGGTCTTGACGGCGAAGATGCCCATGCTACGCGCCCCCAGGGATGAAGGTCATGATGGCGAAGATGACGAAGCCCAGCAAGCCGATGAGGAAGATACCCGCCCCGGCGACTTTGGCGATCTGCGAGAACTCGTTCCACGACGGCGTGCTCGCCATCTTGAGCACGCGGACGTAGCTTGCGAGGTCGTACTTGACGTCCATAGGCGTGCTAGGCGAGCCGGCTTTTTCTATCTATTGATAAAGTGACGGGCGCGAACGGCGGGACGGCGCGTGTCGATTATTCGACGTAGTCGATGTCGTCGGCGCTGGACGGCTCCGGCGCGGGCTCGTCGCCGCGGCCGTAGATCTGTGGCGACTCGACGCCGGTGACGACGATCATCGTGCGCATCGTCCCGTCGAGTTCCTCGTCGATGGAGGTGCCCCAGATGATGCGGGCGTCGGGGTCGATGCGGTCGTAAATCTCCTCGACGACACCTTCGGCCTCCTCGATAGCCATGTCGGTGCCGCCGGTGACGTTGACGAGCGCGGAGTTCGCGCCGGAGATGTCCACGTCGAGCAGGGGAGAGCGGAGCGCGGAGCGCACCGAATCCTGGGCTTTCTGCTCGGAGTCGCTCTCGCCGAGTCCGATCATGGCGACGCCGCCTTTCTCCATGACCGTCTTCACGTCGGCGAAGTCGAGGTTGACCAGGCCGGGTTTGGTGATGAGTTCGGTGATGCCTTTCACCGACCGCATCAGCACCTCGTCGGACACCTTGAACGCTTGCCGGACGGGGAGTTTCCCGACGGAGTCGAGCAGGCGGTCGTTGGGGACGACGATGACGGTGTCGGCCACGTCGCGCAGGCGTTCCAGTCCCGCTTCGGCGTTGGTTCGCCGAACCTCACCCTCGGCGGTAAAGGGCGTCGTCACGATGGCGATGGTGAGCGCGCCGGACTCGCGGGCCGCCTCGGCAACGACCGGCGCCGACCCGGTGCCGGTGCCGCCGCCCAGGCCGGCCGTGACGAACACCATATCGGAGCCCTCGATGGCCCCGTAGATGTCGTCCTGACTCTCGATGGCGGCCTCCTCGCCAACCTGCGGGAGCGATCCGGCGCCGCGGCCGCCGGTTTTCTCCTCGCCCATCAGAATCTTCGTGTCTGCCTCCACGTCGACGAGATGTTGGACGTCGGTGTTGGCGGCGACGAGGTTGGCACCCTTGATGCCCTCCTCGGCCATCCGGTTGACCGTGTTGCCGCCGGCGCCCCCACAGCCGACGACCGTGATCTCCGTCTGCAGGTCTTCCAGAACGTCCTGCAGTTCGTCGTCAGTCATCTTCCCCGAACGGTTTCCCGCGTCGGTCGACGATTCGGTGACGGGTTCTCGGTCGGCGCTCCGCTCGGCCGCAGCCGTGGTCCCATCCCCCGGCTCCTCGGCGTCTTCGATTGCATCCTCCACGATGGAGTCCATGGTATGCCCAGGCGTTTCGAAGGCAGCCTCATTATCTTTCCGCCCGTTGTCACGCGCGCGTCTGACGCTACGCGGAATCGACCCATTGCCACCGTCGTGCGCGCGTCAGACAATGGTACGGTAGCTTATGATTCCGGCGGCTCGACGGCGGGGAAGCGTTCCACCCGTTCCGTCCGAACCGCCGACGGATCGATCCGTTCGCCGGCCACCTCGACGGCCTGGCCGTCGGCGAGGCGGCCGAAGGCCGGCCCCTCGGGGACGCCGAGGCGCTCGGCCGCCTCGGGGTCGAACGCTTCGGTTCGAGCCACCACTGCCCCGTCCTGGCGGGAAACGTCGTCGTACGATCCGCGAAGGATGTCGACCAGTGCGTCGGTCAGATGGTCGGCCGCGGCGGCCGGGTCGTCGGCCGGGAGCGCCACCCGTCCCTTGGGTCGGGTACCGCCCTCGGTGGTCTCGAAGGCGACGGCGACGCCCGCGACGGCGCCCCGCGTCGCCTCGGGATCGACGCTGTGGGCCGCGTCCACCAGTTCGCCCGGGAGGTCGGTGGTCACGATGGCGTCTTCGGCGTCGCCCTCGACGGTCGGGACGGCGTCGCCGAACCGCAGGCCGTCGGCGACGTCGTCCAGTCGGGTTTCGACGGCCTCCACGACGGGGAGCGGGTGGGCGCTCGTTTCGCGGAGCCACGTCTCGGAGACGACCCGGTAGCCCAGGTCGTCGAGGACGCTCTCGAGTCCCGACCGACCGCCCTCGACGAGGATGGTGTCGGTCGCGCTGGCTTCGACTGCTCGCCGGAGTATCTCGCGGTTGGCGGCCGGGTTGCCCATCGCGTCGAGGCCCCAGTCGGCGGCGACGTGACCAACAGCCCACGCCGTCTCACGGACGATGCGGCCGAAGCGGGGAGCGTAGTGGCCGCCGCCGAAGCCCGCGATCTGTTTGTCCCGGTCGGCGTCGACGCCGCGCAGGTCGAGGACGGCGCGGGCGACGGCGCGGGCACCGTCAGGGTCGTCCCACTGGGTCTCGCCGCTGCCGAGTTCGACGAACATCGAGGGGACGCCCACGTCGGTCGGCCCGTGGTGCGTACACTCGGTGCCGACCTCGTAGTCGGGGGGCGCGTGGCGATCCAGTGCCCCGACGGCCGCGGCGGCGGCGTTGGGGCAGGCGCGGGCGAACTCGCCGGCTGCACCCCCGTACTGCGCGTCGCCGAAGTTGCCCGTGAAATGCGCGGTCAGGAGCGCCCCCGTCTCGCCCGAGTGACGGGAGACGACCACCAGGAGGTCGGGATCGTCGAATGCCGCGTCCGGGCGGTCGAGGTGGATATGCAGGTCGTCGAAGGTTCGGAGTTCGAACCCGTCGGTTCGGTAGTAGGTGCCGCCGCCGTCGGCGTCCGGCCGGGCGTCGTCCCGGTGTTCGACCCAGTCGGCGCAGTCGAGCAACTGCTCGCCGATGTGTTCGGAGGCGCTGTCGGCACGGCTGACGACGATGGCGATCACGCCCGGGAGGTCGTCGGGGACGGCGAATAAACACGTCGATGGGGAACGCTTATTCTGCGGGCACGGGAACGGGGGGATATGGAGATACTCGTCCCAGTCGATGGCTCCGATTGTAGTATGCGCGCCCTCGGGTTCGCGGCCGACTTGGCCGAGGGGTTGGACGCGACGCTAGATATCGTCCACTTCACCGACTCGTCGGGGGGGCAGACGGAGCGCCTGAAAGAGCGGGTGTCGGACACCCTCGCGGAAAAGGGGATGGACGCGGAGACCGAAGTGATCGGCGACGTGCGCTTGGGCAACCTCAAGGCCTCGGATCAGGTCGGGAAGGACATCCTCGAACTCGTCGACGAGCGCGGGTACGACCACGTCGTCATGGGACACCACGGCACCGGTCGGATCGGCAAACTCCTCCTCGGAAGCGCGGCCAATACGGTCGCGAAATCGGGGGAAGTACCGACGACGATCATCCCCTGACGGGAGTCACGGGATGTCGTCTCCTCCGGGGGGTCTGGTCGGATAATTGACCGGTTTCGGCCGAGGATGAAACGGTTTAATTACTTCGCTTCAAAAGCGCCCGCTACTAATGACCGCCAGTCCGCTATCACTGGTCGTAGGGCAACTGGTGCCACCAGTGGCGACGAACACACTACTCCTGGTGGCGTCGTTTCTGTTGCTACTGCTCGGTGCCGAGATCTTCACTAACGGGGTGGAGTGGCTCGGCCACCGCCTCGGCGTGAGCGAGAGCGCGACGGGAAGTATCCTCGCTGCGGTCGGTACGGCACTCCCCGAGACGATGATCCCCGTCATCGCCATCCTGCAGGCGGTTCTCGGATCCGGATCGCAGGCGGCGGCCGACGAAGTCGGTGTCGGCGCCATCCTCGGGGCGCCGTTCATGCTGTCGACCATCGCGATGTTTCTCGTCGGATCGAGCGTGCTCTACTTCCAGAGTCGCCGGCAGTTCGGCGCGGAGATGCACTTCAACGAGCAGTCGACACAGCGCGACCTCTCTTTCTTCCTGGTGGGATACACCCTCGCTTTCATCGCCGCCGTCATTCACAACGAACTCGTCGGTATCGCCATCGGAATCGTCCTCGTCCTGTTGTACCTCGTCTACCTCGTCCGCTCGCTCCAGAGCGGCGAACTCGTCGAGAGCGAGGATCTGGAGGAACTCCACCTCGGTCGGATCGCCGAGGGTGCCTCCAAGCGCCTGACCAGTGGTGGCAACGGAAATCACGCGGGTGACCCGCACGTCGCGCTCGTCGTTCTCCAGACGCTCGGGGCGCTCGGCATCATCATCGGCGGCGCGCACATCTTCGTCGGGCAGACGACCTGGGTCTCCGAGGAGATTCTCAAGATGCCGGCCGCAGTGATCGCCCTCCTGATCGCTCCGCTGGCGACTGAACTGCCGGAGAAGTTCAACAGCGTCATCTGGATTTCGCGGGACAAGGACACGCTCGCACTCGGCAACATCTCGGGCGCGATGGCGTTCCAGGGGACGCTCCCCGTCACGCTCGGCATCCTCTTTACCTCGTGGAACCTCTCGCTCACCTGGGGGACGACCGGCTTCCTCAACGGTTTCTCCGCTATCCTCGCCATCGTGAGTGGCGGCATCCTCTACCTCCGCGCCCGCAACGTCAAGGAAGGGAACATGAGTCCCTACCCCTTCCTCATCGGCGGGCTGTTCTACGCCCTGTTCATCGCGGTACTTCTGTATCACGTCTTCGTCATCGGCATCCAGGCGGCCGGCGCCCACTAGGGCAAGGGCTTTTGCCGACCTCGGTCACACGGAGGATATGCACGTCTTCGGGCTGATCGGCAACCCCGTCGGTCACTCGCTGTCGCCACCGATGCACGAGGCGGCCTATCGGGAACTTGGCATGGACGCCAGCTACGTCACGTTCGAACCCGACGCCGACGCCGTGACCGACGCCATCGACGGTGCGGCGGCGCTCGGTATCGACGGTCTCAACGTCACTATTCCCTTCAAACAGGACGTTCTCGACCTGGTCGAACCGGACGACCTCGCGGCGCGTATCGGCGCCGTCAACACCGTCGACTTCTCCACTTCTCCCCCGCGGGGCTACAACACCGACGCCGCCGGCGTCCGGCGCGCGTTCGACCACCACGGCGTCGCGCTCGGCGGGCAGGAGGCGGTGGTCGTCGGGGCAGGGGGTGCCGGCCGCGCCGTCGCCTTCACGCTCGCGGAAGCCTGTGACGCCGTTCACGTGGCCAACCGAACCGTCGAGCGCGCCGAATCACTCGCGGCAGATGTCCGAACCGACGACTCGACGGCGACGGTGACCGCTGGCGGCCTCGACTCGCTCGCCGACTGCGTGCCCGCGGCCGACCTGCTCGTCAACGCCACGAGCGTCGGGATGGAAGAAGACGAAACGCCCGTTCCCGCCGACCTGCTCCACGGCGACCTGGCGGTACTCGACGCCGTCTACGCCCCGGTCGAGACGCGCCTGCTCCGGGAGGCCGCCGCCGCGGGCGCGACGACCATCGACGGCGGGTGGATGCTGCTGTTCCAGGGTGTCGCCGCGTTCGAGCGGTGGACCGGGCGGGACGCCCCCGTCGACGCGATGAACGCCGCGCTCCGATCACACCTCTGACACTCTCGAAGGTTTTTAAATATCCGGCGGCCGTAACGATTCGTAATGGGACTCCTGGATACGCTTCTATCGTTGCTCGGACTCGGTGATTCGTCGTCGGACGACGAACGCCGGGAGACGACCGTCAGCGTCGAGCGAGAGGCGCGAACCGACACCGAGGCGGCGGTCAAAGGCACCGACGAGGCGGTCGCCGCCGGTACGGACGCCTCGGCTTCGACCGACGCCCTCGTCGACGAGGCGGACGAGACGACCGACGCGGCCGAACCCGCGGAGGCGGCCGGCCCCGTCGCCGAGGACGGGGAGACGGAACTCGACACGGCGGCATCCGAGTCGAAGGGGGAGACGACCGGCGAACACGAGGCAGTCGAAATCGAGGACGCGGAGGAGAGCACCGAACCGGCATCCGTCGAGGTTATCAAGGGGATCGGCCCCGCCTACGCCGAGCGCCTGGCGAACGCGGGTGTCCACTCGGTGGCCGACCTCGCGGCCGCGGACGCGGCCGAACTCGCCCCCAAGATCGACCTCTCGGAGAAGCGGGTCGGCCGCTGGATCGAGCGAGCGCAGGATCACTGACCGAATGCAGTATCACGTCGACGGCGCCCTCGTCGACGCCGACGCGGCGACGGTGTCCGTCGATAGCCGTGTCGCCACCGCCGGCGACGCCGTGACCGAACCCGTTCGGGCGTATGCCGGGACACCCTTCGCCTGGGACGCTCACGCCGAGCGCCTGTTCGGCGCGTGTGACGCGCTCGGCATCGATCCGGGCGTCGACGCCGCCACTCTCCACACCCGGGTCGAGGCGACGCTCACCGCGAACGACCTCGACGAGGCGCTGGTTCGCGTGTCGATCCTCCGGGAAGGCCGGGAGGCAGATCCGCCGCTCCTCGCCGGTCGCCTCCGGCCGCCGGCCGACGCCGACCCGACCGTCGTCGTGACGGTCACGCCGCTATCTGACGTGACGACCGACGACGCCGTGACGCTCCAGACCGTCCGTACCCGCGCGATTCCACCCGCATCGGTACCGGCGGCGTCCGTCACGCACAACCGCCTCGACGCGGTGTGTGCGCAGGCGGAACTCCGGCGAGCCGCCCCGCCAGACGGCGATCCGGCCGCGGAGGCGTTGCTCCTCGACGCCGAGGGTCAGGTCGTCGGCGGGACGGCGAGCGACCCGATCTTCGTCGACGACGAGGCCGTCCGGATGCCGGCGCTCGGCGACCGAACGGCGCGGACGGCGACGCGGTCGGTCGTGCGCGACATCGCCGCGGCGGAGTCGTTCCCCATCGTCGAGGACGCCTACACGCCGGCCGACCTGCGGGACGCCGCGGAGGCCTTCCTCGCGGAACCGACTGCCGGGATCCGACCCGTCGACCGGATCGACGGCATCGACGTGGGTGGCGGCCCAGTTACCGACCTGCTCGCGCGACTGTTCGAGGAGCGAGTCACGACGGCGTGTCGGGGATGAGTCACGACGGCCGAGCGCGGAGTATAAATCTCGCCGCCGAATACGAGGGGGCGATGGAGCCGGATTCGGATCGACGGATCGCGTCGCTCGCCGCCGTTCCCGCGGATACGACGTTCCTCTTTACGGTTCGTCGCGTCGACACTGACGAGCGACGGGAAGCGGTGCTCGTTCGCACCGACGACGACGCGGTGCGTGGTTGGCTGAACTACTGTCGGCACCTGCTCGACGTGCGACTCGACAAGGGGTCGGGCGCGCCGATGCGGGACGGCGAACTCGTCTGTACGAACCACGGGGCGTACTTCGAGGCCGACACCGGCGTCTGTACGTTCGGCCCGTGTGAGGGCGCCGTCCTCGACGCCGTCGAGGTGACGGTGCGCGACGGGTCGGTGTATCTGACCGACGACGACTACGCCGTCGTCGGCACCGGGCCGATGGACGACACCGGGCCGTCGAACACGTCGAACGTCGAGTTCTAGGGGCCCGTCACGCGAGTCACATCGGCTCCGCCGATGACTAGCGTTTTTGTCGCTGCCGGACGGACGGTCGACCATGCCCGCCCAGGCTCCCCTCCATTCCCTCCCCTCCCCCACGGAGCGTGTCGCATCGGTCGTCGACTGGCTGGCCGTCCTCGCCGGCCCCCTCGGATCGGTGGCCCTCCTCGGCGGCCGCGGCCCGCTTCCCGAGGTGCTCGGCCGCGCCCGTTCGCTCGTGACACTCGGCCGCGTCGTACTCGTGCAACCGGTCGCGCTGGCGACGCTGCTGCTCGCGCTCTCGGCGCTCGCGGCGTACGCCCTCTGGACACACCGCCGGTGGCTGGTGTGGACGCTCGCCGGCATCGCGGGCGTCGTCACGCTCGTCGGTGCGCCGGCCGGGGGCGTCGCATTCGCGCCGCTCGCCGGACTGTTGACCGTCGCCGCCGGTCTGCGGAGCCGTCGGGCAAATCGCACGTCGAGCGACCAGCCCGACGTGACGCTTTGAGCCCTAGCCGCGCTGCCAGAGGTACACCGCGAGGGCGAGGAAGCCGCCGATGCCGGTGAGATACGTCAGTCCGCCGACGGCGAGCGCCCAGAACGCCGCCCGGTCGTCGCCGCGCTTCGCGGCGTCCTGATAGACCCAGTACGCCATCGCGAACGGGACGAGCAGGAAGAACACGAGGATGATCAACAGCTCGGGGCCACCGGGCATACCCATCTGGAGGGGGACCATACGCGAAACTGCTCCCGCAGCCGTTATAAACGGAGGCGTTGCGATGCGTGTCGAATCCGAACGACTGCGGGTGGGTGATTCGACCTACGCGGATTCAAATCTACGGGCATTACGTTCGCGGCGCTCGGAGGGTCGGGCGTCGCAGAAACATAGCGGGAGGTAGATTTGAACTACCGATCTCCGGGTTATGAGCCCGGCGGAATCTCCTGGCTATCCCATCCCGCTACTGGAATCGAATCCGGTCGCGGCATTAAGGGTTGTGATTCGCGTGCCGGAGTCGGAATCAGTCGGCGCCGACCCGCCACGTGAACAGTCCCTCGGTGAGATAGTTGAGAAGCATCCCACAGCCGATGCCGATAGCGTTGGCCACCGTCGGCCAGAGATCCGCGCCGGCAATCACGAGCCTGATATCCGTCCATGCGGTCAGCGCCGTCAGGACGGCGAAGCCCACGATGAGGCCGCCAGCCCGCACCAGATGCGACTTGAGGTAGCGGCGTCCCAGGGGGATCAGCCCCGTGGCGCCCGCCTCCGCGAACGTCCAGCGGTCGTTGATGAGGAACATGAGGGTGATGGACACTTCGGCGCCGGCGGCCTTGGCCAGTTGCGGGACGATGCCGTAGCCGGCGGTCAGGATGGCGACGACGATGGTCTCCGCGGTGGCGCCGACGGCGCCGACGGAGACGAACTGCCCGAAGCGGATCCCGGAGTAGAGCTCCTCCAGTTTGCCCAGTCGGCCGCTCATCGGTGGTCGCGGTCGACGAGTGCGGGCGTCGAGTCCCGGCGGTCGTCGAGCAGTGCGTGCAGGCGGTCGTTCCGCAGGAGTCGCGCCCGGTGTCTGGAGACGAGCAGGCCCCGGGCGAGACGGAGCGTCGTCCGAACGGGCGAGACGGTGGATTCGGGGCGATCCTCCCAGACGACGGGCACCTCGACGATCCGACAGCCGACGGCGTCGGCCACCGCGAGGAGTTCGATATCCCACGCGAAGCCGGGTTCGTGGAGGTGGGCGCGAATCCGCGTCCACGCCTCGTGGGTGAGTGCCTTCGCGCCACACTGGTAGTCGTGGAGGTGGACGTCGAGGAGTCGCCGGGCCAGCCACGCGAAGCCGTCACCGAGATACCGGCGAGCGACCGTCTGGTGGGACTGGACGGTCGCGTCGGGGTGGCGACGCGACCCCGCGGCGAGGTCGGCCTCGCCGGCTTCGACGGGGCGGATCACATCCGCGATGGAGTCGGCGGGCGTGCTTCCGTCGGCGTCGGCGAACGCGAGTACGTCGGTCGAGAGCGCCTCGAAGCCGGCGGTGATGGCCGCCCCTTTGCCTCGCCGGGCCGACGCCTGGTGGAGCGTGACGGGGAGGGACGCGATCCGGTCGCGCACCGGCGGCTCGGCGGCGTCGAGTTCGACGCGGATCTCCTCGGGAGCGACCGCCTCGTGGAGGGCATCGACGTAGGCTTCGAGACGGTCGACGTCCGGGTGGTACGCAGGGATCACCACCCCGACGGATCGGGTCATGGAGGCTTCTTTCGTTACGGTGGTAAAAAACCGACCGACTTCGGCTCTCCGACGAACACCACAAACGGTTTATCGTCGGTAGGCCGTGCGTCCCGTAGATGGAGTTCGGGCTCGTCCTCCGGTGGCTCGTCGTCTACGGCGCCCTCGCGGCACTCGGCCGTCCTCTCGCCGCCCGTCTGCTTGCGACCCTCCCCGGTCGCGGCGTCGGCTTCGGCCTCCCCGTCGCGCTCGCCGTTCTCGGGACGACCGTCTACGGGGTCGGTCACCTCACGTTTGGCCCCCTCGCCGTCGGCGCGGGCGTCGCCGTCCTCGCCGCACTCTCCCTGCTCGCAGCACTGGAGCCGCGGGCGCTCGCTGACCGTCGCCTGGAACTCGCGCGCGGCGTCCGTCCCGACCGTCCCACTGCCGGGGCCGCGGCCGTGTTCGTCGCCGCTTTCGGCCTTCTCGTCGCTATCCGCGCCGTCGACCCGGCGGTGTACCCGCTCGGCGGCGAGAAGTTCCTCGATTTCGGCCTCCTGCAGTCGCTCGACCGGGCGTCGCGCCTCCCGCCCGAGGACATGTGGTTCGCGAACGAACCCGTCGTCTACTACTACGGCGGCCACCTCCTGACGGCGGCGCTCGGTGACCTCACCGGCACCCCGCCACGCTACGCTTACAACCTCTCGCTCGCGGGCTTCTACGCGACGCTGGTGACCGCCGCCTACGGTCTCGCGGGCGCCATCGCCCGCGAACGTGCCGGTGCCTGGCGACCCGCCGGCCTGGCCGCCGCCTTCTTCGTCGGCCTCGCGAGCAACCTCGTCACTGCCGGTCGCCTCCTCGTGGGCGTCCTCCCGCGGTCGCTCCGTGCCGACGTGGCCGCCGCCGTCGCCGCGCGCACCAGTTACACGACCGACGCCGTCCTCGGCGGCATCGACAGCTTCTCGTACTGGAGTGCCAGCCGCGTCATCCCCGGGACGATCAACGAGTTCCCCCTGTTCGCGTGGCTGAACGGCGACCTGCACGCTCACATGATGGGGACGCCGTTCCTCCTGCTCGGGGCGGCGCTCGCCTTCGCGCTCTACCGGACGCCACCGGCCGACCTACGGCGCCGACGCGCCCTCGCGTTCGGCGCCATCCCCCTGCTCGCGGGCTTTCAGGTCGTCGTCGACACGTGGAGTTTCCCGTCGCTATTCGGCCTCCTCTTTCTGAGCGTGGCGCTCGGTTCCGCCGACCCGTGGCCGATGCTCTCCCGTCGAGTCGCGGCGTGGCGGCGCGCCCGCGACGACGGCCCGTTGGTCGCGGAGCTCGGCCATCTCGTCGGCGCTCTCGCCGTCGCGGGCGTCGCGGGCGCCGTTGGCGGCCTGCTCGCCCTCCCCTTCTTGCTCGGGGCGACCGGCGGCGGGCGCGAGGTGGCGATTCTCGCGGCGGCCGAGCGCACGGGCCTCCCGGCGCTCCTCCTCGTCCACGGCGCCTTCCTCGTCACGTTCTACGCCTACCTGCTTGATCGGCTGTCGTTCGACCGGGTGTTCCCCCCGCTCGTCGGTCTCGGGGCGCTGGGACTGGTCGCGCTGACCGCGAATCTCGCCGTCGCCATCGTCGTCGGCCCCCTCCTCGTCTTCGGCTGGGCCGCCTGCCGCACCGACCGGCCGGTCGGT
Organism: Haloplanus sp.; assembly: GCA_042216725.1. GTDB lineage: Archaea > Halobacteriota > Halobacteria > Halobacteriales > Haloferacaceae > Haloplanus. The sequence goes on along the minus strand of JBDGTP010000017.1, from coordinate 25,533 downwards.
TTCGAGACGGTTCTGATCGTCGCCGGCGCCGGCCTGGTCGGCATCGTCGAACTCGTGTACGTGAAGGAACTGGCCGGCCCACTCCGGATGAACACGGTGTTCAAGACGTACATGCAGGTGTGGGCGCTGTGGGGGGTGGCCGCGGGCGTCGCTCTCCCGGGATTCGTCCGGTGGCTCGGCGGCGTGTCGGTGCCCAGGCGCCGGTCGCGCTGGCTCCGTGTCGGCCTCGCTGTCGCCGTCGTCCTCGCGACGGTGCCGTACGCCGGTCTGGCGCTCTCGGCCCATTTCGACGGCGCGAGCGATCCGACGCTCGACGCCACCCGCTTCGTCGAGCGCGAACACCCCGCGGAGGCGCCGGCTATCGCCTACGTCGACGGCCTGTCCGGCCAGCCGACGCTCCTCTCCGCGCCGGCGACGAGTCGGTATCCGGGGCCGGGCGGCGACGCCCCGGCACCGCCGGGGATGTACAGTTGGGAGTCGAGTCCGGCCGCCAGTCTCACCGGCGTGCCGACGGTCGCGGGCTGGCACCACGAAGTCGGCTATCGCGGGCGAGCGCCCTACCTTCGGCGGGTGCGCGACGTGGACGACGCGTACACCGGGTCGGCGGAACGGACGGTCGAAGTGCTAGAACGATACGGCGTCGACTACGTATGGGTGGGGCCGGCCGAGCGAGCGCGCTACGGATCGGTGTCGTTCGACGGCGTCACGGGTCTTACGCCCGTGTTCGAGAGCGAAACGGTGACGATCTACCGGGTCGACTCGGGGCGACTCGGTACCGTCTGACCGAGCGCGTCTCGGCGCTACCGAATCGTTACTCGCCGCGGGCGCTCACGATATCGAGCGCGTCGGCGTCGACGGCGTCCACGTCGAGCCAGTGGGGCACGTACCGGCGTTTCTCGAACGCCTCGCGTTCGTCGGGCGTCCCGATGGTACACCAGAGCTGAACCTCGTCGGGGCCGTGATAGTCGCCCTGTCGCTGGATCGAGAAACAGACCTGCTCCTCGCCGTCGTAGTCGATGACGGCGTCCTTGCGGATGCCGGGATCCCCCCTGACGATGAGGTGCTGCATAAGCGGCCGTTCGGCCAGTCCGGGCTTAACCGCTTCGATGGACGCCCGATCCGCGCGGGGGACGAGGTTTCGTCCGTCGCTCGCCGACTGTGCCGTATGCTCCCGCCTATCGCGGATCGGTTCGCCGCCGGGGCGTCGATAGACGGGGCGCTCGACCGTGTCCGAGAACTCGACGCGGCGGGGATTGCGAGCATCGTCAACCACCTCGGGAAACAGTACGAGACGCGGGCGGCGGCCGCGGCCGACACCGACGAGTATCTCGGTCTGATCGAGCGGCCGGCCGAGACGACGGCGACGGCGACGGCGACGGTGTCGGTCAAGCCCTCGCAACTCGGCCTCGGCGTCGACGAGTCGGTGTTCCGGGACAACCTCGACCGGATCGCCGCCGCCGACGCGGCGGGCGTGTTCGTCTCCCGTGATATCGAGATGGCACAGGGGTTGTCGGCGGAACTCCGGTTCGAGAACGGGGACGACGACGCGTAGTCGCGGCCAGGTCGGCCGACGGGTCGACAACGAACCAAACGGGTTTTAACGCCCGACGCGAAATTGCCGACAAGGTAGATTATCTATGCAGATGCCACGCCGATTCAACACGTACTGCCCGCACTGCAACGGGCACTTCGAGCACGAGGTGGAGAAAGTGCGTCGCGGTCGTGAGACGGGGATGAAGTGGATCGACCGACAGCGCGAGCGAGCCACGTCCACCATCGGCAACGCCGGCAAGTTCTCGAAGGTGCCTGGCGGCGACAAGCCGACGAAGAAGACCCACCTGAAGTACCGCTGCTCCGAGTGTGGCAAGGCCCACATGCGCGAGGGCTGGCGAGCCGGCCGACTGGAGTTCCAGGAATGACGGGGGACTTCGTCACCGTCGAGTGTGCGGACTGTGGTAACGAGCAGACCGTCTTCGGCAAGGTGTCGACGACGGTGAACTGTGCGGTCTGTGGGAGCACACTCGCCCGGCCGACCGGCGGCCAGTCGACGTTCGAGGGCGAGGTTACCGGTACTGTCGAGGCACGCTGACACATGCAATACAGTGGCTGGCCCGAGCCGGGCGAACTCGTCGTCGGTAAGGTCGACGAAATCACGGACTTCGGCGTGTTCGTCGACCTCGAAGAGTACGAGGACAAGCGCGGCCTCGCACACATCAGCGAAGTTGCCAGCGGCTGGATCAAAAACGTCCGCGATCACGTCCGCGAGGGACAGACGGTCGTGGCGAAGGTGCTCGACGTCGACGAGAGTTCCCAGCAGATCGACCTCTCGCTGAAAGACGTCAACGAGCACCAGCACAAAGAGAAGATTCAGGAGTGGAAAAACGAGCAGAAGGCCGACAAGTGGATGACGCTGGCCTTCGGCGAGGACGTCTCCGACGACCGCTACCAGGAGATAGCGAACGCTCTCCTCGCGGAGTTCGAGACGCTCTACGACGCGTTCGAGTCGGCCGCCATCCACGGCGACGAGGCGCTCGACGAGGTCGACCTCGACGACGACGCGATCACGACCATCGTCGAGACGGCTCGCGACAACGTCTCGGTGCCCTACGTCAACGTCACGGGCTACGTCGATCTGGAGTGCCCGACCGGCGACGGCGTCGACCACATCAAGGAGGCGCTGAAGGCCGCCGAGGGCAACGGCGACGTGAGCGACGAGATCGAGCTGTCGGTGTCGTACGTCGGGTCGCCTGAGTACCGTATCCAGGTTCGCGCGCCGGACTACAAGACGGCCGAGTCGGCGCTCGAAGCCAGTGCGGAGCGCGCCCGCGAGGCCATCGCGAACGCCGGTGGGACGGGACGATACCACCGCGAACGCGAGACGGAAGACGAGTAACGCATGAAATCCGACATCCGAGTGTGTTCGGCGTGGCAGGATCGTCACGACCGACCCGTGTACACGCTCGGATCGACCTGTCCCGACTGTGGCGCCGAGGCGGTCAACAGCGCTCCGGCACCGTTCGATCCCGCCGATCCATACGGGGAGTACCGACGCGCTCTTAAGCGCCGCGAACGGGAATAGGCGGTATGGACGCCATCGAGATCGAGACGGTCGCGGAGCCGACGCTGTCGGACCCGGTGCTCGTCGAGGGGTTGCCCGGCGTCGGTCATGTCGGCAAACTTGCTGCCGAATATCTACTCGAGGAGTTCGAAAGCGAACTCGTCCGGCGGGTGTACGCCGACGAATTCCCCCCACAGGTGAGCATCGACGACGAGGGTGTCGCCGAACTCGTCTGCGCGGAGTTTCACGCCGTCGACGTCGGGGAGCGGGATATCCTCGTGCTCACCGGCGACCACCAGGCCGGGAGCAACGCCGGCCACTACCACCTCACCGAGGCGTTTCTCGACGTGGCCCAGGCGGTCGGCGTCGAGCGAGTGTTCGCCCTCGGGGGCGTGCCGACCGGCGAACTCATCGAGGAGTATCACGTCCTCGGCGCAGTGACTGACGAGGCCCTGATCGACGACCTGGAGGCCGAGGGCGTGGAGTTCCGGGAGGACGAACCTGCGGGCGGCATCGTCGGCGTTAGCGGCCTGTTGCTGGGGCTTGGTGCGCGTCGGGATCTCGAGGCCACTTGCCTGATGGGCGAGACCAGCGGCTACCTGGTCGACCCCAAGAGCGCCCGTGCGGTGCTCGAAGTGCTGGAAGTGGTGATCGGGTTCGACCTCGACTACGAGTCGCTCGAAGACCGCGCCGAGGAGATGGAGGAAGTCGTCGGCAAGATCCAGGAGATGCAGAGTCAGGGCGCCCAGATGCCGACCGACGACGACCTCCGGTATATCGGCTAGGGCGAGACGTTCTTTATCCCGGCCTGCAAACGGGGGCCCGTGCTGGAGTCAGGGCTGGTGCCACCGTGGTTGCTCGCGGGTGCCGTCATGGGGGCGGTCGCCGTCCTTCTGGTCACGGGAATCTTCGTCGTCGGCAACCGACTGTTTCCCGCGCCGGCGGCCGACCGGCGTCGGCGGATCGACGGCACCGACCGCCGGCGCGCCGAGATTCGGACGTATCTCGGCACGATCGGCGAACGCTACGTCGAGGACGCGACCGTCCACGGCGACGCCGTCGCGTTCTACCTGCCGGCCCGCAACGTCGCCATCACGTTCGACCCGCAGGCGTACTTCCGCATCGAACGTACGGGGACGGACGCGGTGCTCTGTGAACACGAGATGCCCGGCGCGCAGCTCGGCCGCCGCCTCCCGTTCGACGTGCCGGACGGGGAAGCGGCCGCCGACGCGGAGGCGCCGGTGGCGACGGCCTTCGCGCGCCTCGGCCTCTCGCCCGACGCCGACAGCGACGCGGTGAAGACGGCCTACCGCCAGCGGGTGAAGGACGTCCACCCGGATCAGGGCGGTGACGGGGAGGCGTTTCGGCGCCTCCGCGAGGCGTACACGACCGCGAGGGAACACGCGAACTGATCCACGACCGGCGGTACTTTGGCCGTCGCGGCCCTGCAGTCGGCCGTGTCGACCGCACCCGACGGCGTCGTCACCCACGGCCGCGCGGTGTATCTCCCGACAGCGTCGGCGCTGATCGTCGCCGACGCCCACGTCGGCCGTGCGGCGGCGTCGAACGCCGGACTGTTGCTGGACGAGCGATCCGACCTCCGTGATCGATTGCGAGCGGCCCTCGACGCGACGGCCCCCGAGACGGTCGTCTTCGCCGGCGACCTCCTCCACCAGTTCGACGCGCCGAGCGACCGGACGGTGGGGACGGTTCGGACGCTCGCGGGCGCCGTCCGTGCGGCGGGGGCGCGACCGGTGGCCGTCGCCGGCAACCACGACGCCGGCCTCGACCGGGTGTGGCCGGGACGCGTTCACGACGCCTACCGTCTCGACGACGACACCCTCGTCTGTCACGGCCACGAGGCGCCCGACGCCGGGGCCGAGCGATACGTCTGTGGCCACCTCCACCCCGCGCTCACCGTCGCGGGGCGAAAGCGGGACTGCTTTCTCTACGACTCGGCGCAGTACCGCGACCGGCCGGTGTTGGTGGTGCCGGCGTTCTCGACGTTCGCTCGGGGATTGTGCGTCGAAACGCGGGCAAGCATCGACTCGCCGCTGGTGGCGACGCTCGGCGACTGTCGCCCGGGCGTCGTCGACGAGGACGAGACGCTGTGGTTCCCTCCCCTCGCTGACATGCGGTCGTATCTCCGGCGATAGGATTTACTCGGCGGAGTGTCTCGGCCGAGATATGGATCGAAGCGAGCGACCGACGTGCCGACCCGAACGGGGTCGTCTCGGACGGGGTGAGTGACGTGGACTACGACGACGGCGACTTCGTCCGGGTGCTCGACGAGGACGGCGTCCCGGTCGACGAGGAGGCAGTGCCCGACCTGGACGACGAGACGCTCCTCGGGATGTACCGCGATATGCGCCTGACCCGCCATTTCGACGAGCGGGCGATCAACATCCAGCGCCAGGGACGGATCGGCACGTTCGCCTCCGGCGCGGGCCAGGAGGGCGCACAGGTGGGCTCGACGTACGCGCTCGACGACGACGACTGGATCCTCTACCAGTACCGCGAACACGGGGCAGTCGTGGTTCGTGACCTCGATGCCGGCTACCTCTCCTACTGGATGGGGCACGAGTCGGGGAACGCCAGCCTCGCGGACAAACACATCTTCCCGCTCAACATCGCCATCGCGGATCACCTCCCCCACGCGGTCGGCATGTCGTGGGCGTCGAAACTGCGTGGCGACGACGGCGTGACGGTCGTCCACTTCGGCGATGGCGCGACCAGCGAGGGCGACTTTCACGAGGCGATGAACGTCGCGGGCGTGTTCGACACGCCGACGGTCTTTTTCTGCAACAACAACGGCTGGGCCATCTCACATCCGGTGGAGGAACAGACCGCGAGCGACACTATCGCGGGCAAGGCGGTGGCGTACGGGATGGAGGGCGTCCGCGTCGACGGCATGGATCCGCTCGCGTGTTACAAGGTGACGACGGAGGCTGCCGAGCGAGCGCGCGACCCCGACGAGGACGAGACTCGACCGACGCTCATCGAGGCGGTCACGTACCGCTTTGGCGCCCACACCACCGCTGACGATCCGACCGTCTACCGCGACGACGAGGAGGTAGCGCAGTGGCGGGAGCGCGACCCCCTCTCCCGGTTCGAGGCGTTCCTCCGCCGAACCGGTCGGCTCGACGACGACGAGAAGGCCGAGATCCAGGCCGACGTCGAGGAGTACGTCGCGTCGGTCATCGACGAGGCGTCGGATATCGAGGCCGACCCCGAATCGATGTTCGATCACGCCTACGCGGAACTGCCGCCGGAACTCCGCCGCCAGCGCGAGGGCTTCCTGTCGATGCTGGAGGCGTACGGCGACGAGGCGTTCTTGCGGGAGTGATCAGGGCTCGGCGTCGTCGTCGGACGGCGCTGACCCGCCCCCGTCGGTCGTCGCGTCGCTTCCGTCGGTCGTCGCGTCGCTTCCGTCGGCCGTCGCGTCGCTTCCGTCGGTCGTCGCGTCGCTTCCGTCGGTCGTCGCGTCGCTTCCGTCGGCCGTCGCGTCGCTCGATTCGGCAGTCGCCGCCTCGTCGGCTGCGAGATGCTGTTCGATCCGTTCGAACGCCTCGCGCGTGGCGCGCACTTCCGCGATGAGTTCGTCCAACTGATCGGCGCTCGCGGCCGTCGTCTCGCCGCCGTGGTCGCCGCCAGTGCCGTCGCCGCCGCGCCCGGCGTGCCGGCGCTGGAGTTCGGTGATGCGGTCGCGAACGGTCGGTGCGTCCGGAATCCCCTGAAAGGAGATTTCCGCGCCGCTGCTGCCGGCCGTGCTGATGGAGATGGTACCGTAGCCGAACTGCTTGCCCCAGAAACTCCGGGAGTATTCGGTGTTCTGGATGCGGTCGAGGTCGACCGTCTCGATGTTGGTCGAGAAGATGCCCGACTTGACGTACAGTGACTCGGTTGTCACGACGTAGTCCGTGTTCTCGATCCGGAGATACGAGAAGGGCACCCCGAGGAGGATCAGGAAGCCGATGAGCACGACCGTCAAGACGAGGCCGGTGGCGATGGTGCCGTAGAGGGTTTCGAACGCCGGTTGTCCCCGCCAGACGATTTCCTCGCCCGGATCGAGCGAGAGCCACTCGGGGGACGCTGCGGTGTCGTCGCTCACGTCTCGCTCACCGCCCGTTCGAGTCGGTCGGCCGCCGCGTGCAACGCGCCGAACTCGTTTCGGAGCGTGTCGGCCGTCGCCGCGTCGAGTGCGCTCGTCTCGCCCTCCGTGCGGTGCTTGCCGGTCAGCCGCCGAATCTCCGCCCGGACGGGGTCGGGGTCGTCGAGGTCGGCAAAACGCAGATCGACCCCCTCGGATCCGGCGGTGCTGATGGCGATGGTGCCGTAGTCGAACGCCGCCCCCCAGAAGTCCTTCGACAGCGCGGTGCTCTGGACGGTCGAGAGGCCGACGCGCGTTACGTGTGTCGAGAGGATGCCGGCCTTCCGGTAGACGTTCCGATCCGTCAGGAGGTAGTCGACGTTCGTCGTCCGCAGATACGCCAGGGCGACCGCGCCGAGCGCTGGCAGGGCGGCCAAGACGGCGACGCCGACGAGCGCCGCGGTCGGGATCGTAGCCGTGACGACTCGCGGGCGCACCACCACCGCGACGACGAGGAGGGCGATCCAGAGCGTCGCCGCCGCGGCCGTCGGGAGGACGCGCCGAATCCGCGGGCCGCCGCGCCAGACGACCGTCTCGTCCGCGTCGAGGGAGAGCCAGTCGGGACGTGTTGCCATACGATCCCATCTCCCGGTCGACTCATAAAATCGGGGGCGTCAGCGGTCGTCAAGGAGCGCGCGGGCCGCCTCGCGCCCGCTTCGCATCGCGCCCTGGATCGACGACCACGCGGTGTAGTCGCCGGCGAGGTATATCGGGCCGTTCGGGTCGCGCGCGTCGGGCAGGTCGTCGTGGACGCCCGGTGGCTGGGCGAACTGCGCGAACTCGATCCGGTCGGTGTGGACGGGTTCGAGGCCGTCGAACAGGCGTTCGGGATACCACGATTCGAGCGCCGCTTTGGTCGCCGCGAACAGGTCGTCGGCGGCGGTGTCGAGCGCGTCCTCCCCGAGAAACGTCGCGCAGACGAGTCCCCGGTCGTCGGGGGCGTAGGTCGGCGCGACCGAGGACAGCGGTGCGACCGCGTTCGGGCGGTCGTCGGCCGCGTTCAAGTGGATCTTCCGTCCCGGCAGGTCGTCGTCCGCCGGGAGCGAACAGTACTGGGTCACGGAGGGGCGGGCGCTCGTCGGAATCGACGCCACGCCGGTCAGCCGACGGGCGGTTCGCGGATCGGTGGCGACGACGGCCGCGTCGGCCGCGACCGTTCGCTCCTCCGTCTCGACGACGACTCCCGCGTCCTCGGGCGCGACGGCCGCGACGGGTTCCGCACGGTGGATCGTCGCCCCCGTCTCGCGGGCGTGGTCGGCCAGTTGCGCCGGGACGGCACCCATCCCCGCCGCGGGGAGTGCCACCCGACCCTCGCTCATCGCCTTGAAGGTGTACTCGAACACCCGCTTCGAGGTGGACAGGGAGCGGTCGAGGGTGATCCCGCCGTAGAAGGGGGCGACGAAGTTCCCGATATACGCCTCCGAAAAGCCCCAGTCGCGGAGATAGTCGTCGATGGGGGCGTCCGGACTCGCGAAGATGGCGTCCTCGTCCTGGCTTCCGACGTGTTGGCGGAGGGCGAGCGTCCGGAGTTTGTCGGTGAGCGTCACCTCGGTGTTGAACAGCGTGTCGGTGAGGGCAAAGGGGTCACGCAGGGGGTCGGAGAGCGTCGACCGCTCGCCGGGACGGGCGATGACCGCGCCCGGCGAGAACGAGTTGAGGTCGAGGGCGGCGAGGTCGAGTTCCCGCCGGACGGCGGGATAGGCGGTAAAGAGCACCTGGAAGCCACGGTCGAGCGTGAATCCGTCCTGCCGGCGAGTACGAACCCGGCCCCCGACCTCGTCGCGCCGCTCGAAGACGGTCACGTCCGCGCCGGCGTCGGCGAGGTGGCGCGCGGCGACGAGGCCGGCCAGGCCCGCGCCGGCGACGACCACCGACGGTGTGTCGTCCATGGCGGGCGGTCGGGCGGCGGAGACAAAGAACCCATGGACAGGGATTTGCCCCTCCGGTCGCAACCGCCGGCATGGATCTCTCCGACGCGTTCGTCGGCCTCGACTGCACGGTGACCGGCGACCGATACGCCCCCGACCACGTGGGGCGGAGCGACGCCGACGCACCGCTCGACCCTCGTTACGACCTCGACGCCGTCGATCCGGGGGGACTGCCGGCTACCCCCGACTCGATGTGGGACTACGACGCTCTCCTGCCCGTCCCCGCCGACCGCGCCGTCTCTGCGGCGGAGGGCGCGACGCCACTGCTCGATGCCCCTGACCTCGCGGCCGATCTGGACGTGGGCGACCTCCGGATCAAAGACGAGGGACGCAACCCGACGGGGACGGTGCTCGACCGAGGGCTATCGGTCGCGGTGACGATGGCCGGGGTACACGGGGCCGAGTTGCTGGCGCTGGCGGCGCCGGGTAACGCCGGGCAGTCGGCGGCCGCCTACGCCCAGCGGCTGGGGACGGACTGTTACGCCTACCTCCCCTCGCGGGCACCGTTCCCGAACAAGGCGATGGTGAACGTCCACGGCGCCGACATGCGCGTGATAGGCGGGCGATACCCCGACGCGCTCGACGCACTCGAATCCGACCTGGCGCGAGACTGGTACTCCCTCCAGGAGTTCACGACGCCCTATCGCCACGACGGGTACAAGACGCTGGCCTACGAGGTGGCCGCCGCCCGCGACTGGACGGCGCCCGATGCCGTCGTCCTCGCCGTGGGCACCGGCGAAACGCTCGTCGGGGTCGTCCGGGGCTTCCGTGATCTCGTCGACCTGGGTCTGACCGAGCGGGTTCCGCGGTGTTACGCCGTCCAGGCCGAGGGGTGTGCGCCCGTCGTCGACGCCCACGACCGCGGCACCGATGCGGTCGACTCGGTTGACCACCCCGACACCATCTGTGGCGAACTCGAAGTGCCGGCGCCGGCGGGCGGATCGCTGGCGCTCGACGCCCTCGACGCGACGGACGGCGACGCCGTGGCCGTCTCCGACGACGACCTTCTGGAGAGCGCGGTAGCCCTCACGCAGCGACTCGGGACGGAAGTGGGCGCGACGGGCGGTGCCGCGGCCGCCGGGGCGTGGACGCTCGCCGACCACGGGACGCTCGGTGCGGACGAGTCCGTCGTCGTGGTCAACGCCGACGCCGGCGTGAAGACCGCCGACATCCTCCGGAGTCACCTGATGAGCCAGGGCGTCTGACGGCTTCGCCGACTGATCTCCTCGATTTTGTCGCAACAGGTTTATAGATTAGACGCATCAAAAACAGGTGACTGATGCTGAGCGACGCTATGGAGGACTACCTCAAGGCAATCTACCGCCTCCAGTCGGAGGGAGGCGCGCCGGTGTCGACCTCGGCCATCGCCGACGAGGTGGGAAAGACGGCCCCAACGGTGACGAGCATGGTGCAGAAGCTCGCTGATCAGGGGCTCTTGGAGCGCGAGAAGTACAAGGGGGTCGAACTCACGCCCGAAGGGGAGACGGTCGCGCTGGAAGTGCTTCGCCACCACCGCTTGCTGGAGGCATATCTCGCCGAACACCTCGACTACTCGTGGGTCGACGTACACGAGGAGGCCGACGCGCTCGAACACCACATCTCCGAGGAGTTCGAGCGGCGGGTCGCGGAGGTACTCGGCGATCCGAAGGTCGACCCACACGGCGATCCGATCCCGGACGCGGATCTGCGGCCGCTGGAGAGCGACGAAACGACACCCCTGAGCGAACACAGCGCGGGTGAGCGGGTCGTCGTCAGCCGGGTGCGCGACCGCGACGAGGAGGAACTCGCCTATCTCGACGACGCGGGCATCCGCCCGGGGACGGAACTCGAAATCCTCGACGTCGCGCCCTTCGGTATGGTGACCGTCCGGATCGGCGACGCGGAACAGAGTCTCCCGGAGGCGGTCGCACGGACGATCCGCGTCCGCCCCGCGACCACCGCCCAGGAGGTGCGCGACGCGTGACGGGCTGGGTCGAAATCCTCACCGTCGCCTTCGTCGCCCAACTCATGGTGCTTCCGGGCGAGAAGGTGCAGTTCATCATCGCGGGGCTCTCGACTCGCTACAACCCGCTCGTGGTCGTTAGCGCCGCAGGATCGGCGTTCGCTGGCTGGACGGCGCTCGAAATCCTGTTCGGCGAGGCGCTCCAGCGAGCCCTCCCCCCAATCGTGCTGGATGCGTTCACCGCCGGGCTGTTTTTCGTGTTCGCCATCCTGCTCTATCGCTCGGCGCCGTCTCGTGGCGAGCCCGAACGTGTCGACACCGCGACGACAGACGGCGGCACGACTTCGCCGACGGCTGACTTCGAACCGACGGTGTTCGGCCGCGAGATACCCGAGGTGTTCGGGGGTTTCTTCTCCATCTTCACGATGATGGCGGCGGGCGAGTTCGGCGACAAGACACAGCTGGTGACGATTGGGCTGGCCGCCCAGTACGGTGCCCATCCCGCCATCTGGGCCGGCGAGATGCTCGCGATCATCCCCGTGAGCCTCGCGAACGCCTTCTTCTTCTACCGGTTCTCCCACCGGCTCGACCTCCGGAAAGCGCATTTCTTCTCCGCGACGCTCTTTGCCTTCTTCGCACTCGACACCGTCTTAAGCATCGTCACCGGCTTCTCCGTCTGGGAGGCGCTCGTCGGCATCGCGACGGCGGCCGTAATGGGGGCGCTCTAACGGAAGAATTTTTCTCGCGGCCGATGAGGGGGAAGTGTGCCGAGTCTCGTCCCCTCGCTACTGGCTGGCGCCGTGTTCGGCCTCGCGCTCGCGGCCCCGCCCGGGCCGATGAACGCCATCATCGCGGAGGAGTCGGTCAACAACGGGCTGTCGGCCGGCATCCGGGCCGGACTGGGAGCCATGAGCGCCGACGCCGTCTTCTTCGTCTGCTCGCTGCTGGGCGTCGTCACCTTCGTCGAACGCTTCCCGACCGTCCGGGCGGTGATGGTCGGCGTCGGCGGCCTCCTCATGCTCTACTTCGCGTACGGCGCCGCGTCGGATGCGCGACGCGGTGCCACGACCACGACGGCGACGGACGCCGCCGCCCGGGCGACGACTGGGTTCCGGAAGGCGTTCGTCCTCGCGCTCACGAACCCCTATCAGATCCTGTTCTGGTTGACTATCGGCGTGGGCCTGCTCGAACCCGGCCGGTTGGATGTCCTCGCCTACACGCCCTACGTCGGCGCCGACCTCGCGGGCCTGCTGGTGGTTCGCACCGGGAGTCCGGCGCTCATCGTCGGCTTTTTCCTCGGTATCTGCCTCTGGATTACCGGCTTTCCGACGGCGCTACGGGCGGCACAACGCCGGGTCGCCACCTTCGCGCCCGTCGTCGCTGGCGTCAGCGCACTCGTCCTCGTCGGCTTCGGCCTCGTCTTTCTGGTCGACGCCGTGCGGACGCTGACGCCGCTGTGAACAGAGAGACGGTACCTTTATCAGGGGGGCTGTCCCAGTGTCTGGTGACGCTTCGTCTGGAGGGCCGAAGCGTCAGCGGGGACCAATTCAGGGCGGCAAGCATCCACGCGATTTTCGCGTGGCTTGCTTCCTTTTGGAACAACGTGGTGAGCGACGGTGTTCGTCGCCACGAGCGGTAAAACCGCCCCATCCATCATGTTTATTTGATAGAGACCCGCCATAGGATCGTAGATAGATGCACGATCTGACAGGGTTCCAGCGCGACCTGCTGTACGTCGTCGCCGGGCTCGACGACCCGCACGGTCTCGCCATCAAAGAGGAACTCGAAGAGTACTACGCGAACGAGATCCACCACGGGCGGTTGTATCCGAACCTCGATACGTTGGTCGAGAAGGGACTGGCTGACAAGGGGGAGCGCGACCGGCGCACCAACGTCTACTCGACGACGCGGCGGGGACGGCGCGAACTCGAAGCCCGGCGGGACTGGGAGTCGACCTACGCTGGCGACTAGCGGAATCGGGGCGCTAGCCCTGCCGCGCAGCGTCGTCGGCCACGGCGTCGGGCGGCGGGGACTCGTCGGGCGCGGGTGCGGTCACGGCACCGGGGTCGACCGCGTACGGCTGGAGGGGTTCGGCGTTCAGGAGTTCGGGGAGCACCAGCCGTGCGAAATGGACGATCAACACCAGGAGCATCGGTGCGAGGAAGATGCCGTACCAGCCAAAGAGCAGGGGGCCGAAGGTGTAAGCGATCATCAGGCTCCCGACGTGGAGGTTCCGCCCGGAGACGTACGGCCGGAGGACGAGGTCGGGAATCGCGTCGACGACGACGAACGAGACGGCGGCGAAGACGGCGACGAACCAGAGCGTCTGCGGATCGGTGAGGGCGCTCGCCACGACGAGGTAGATGACCACCGGGACGTAGACGAGTTTCATCCCGACGATTGGGATCAGGCTCGCCACGCCGGCGAGCAGTCCCACGAGCGGGGCGGCGGGAATCCGCACGCCGGGGGGTGCGTAGACGTTCAGGATCGAGTACGCGAGCACGCCGATCGTTCCGGTCAGCACGGCGTTGAGGATGTTCCCGAAGAAAATCGCCTTGAAGTCGCGGTCGACGGCGCGGCCGTACGCCCCGAGCACCCCGCGGTCGTCGCCGAACTGGTTGATCGCCCACCGCGAGAGCCGGCTCCCGTCACGGAGCAAGTAGAACGCGAGCGCGAGCATCACGAACAGGTGGACGGCGCCGACGCCGACGAACGCTAGCGTGTCGGCGGCCGAGCTGAGGGAGGCGAACACCGACCGGACGCCCTCGGTGGTGAGATACTGCTGCGGATCGAGTTGGATGAGCGTCGCCGGATCGGCGATCATGTCGAGCGTCTCCTGGTCGACGAGTGGCCACCGCGACGGGTCGAGCGTCCCGCTGTTGACGTATTTCAGGAGTTCGTTGAGCGCGATGCTGAAGGCGTACGCTACCAGAAAGAGCGCGGGGAGAGCCAGCGCGAACAGCGAGATGGCGGCGGCGAGACTCGGCGGCCGAACCACCCGCCGCAACCGCCGATAGATGGGCCGGGTGGCGTAGTAGATGAACACCCCGAAGACGAACGTGCCGACGAAGGCGTAGATCACGTACGTCAACGCGGCGCCGAGGACGAGTCCCAGAGACCACCATCCGATCCGGGCGCGGGACGGTTGGAACGCCGGCATGGTGACGACACACGCGGGCCGGGTGAAAAAACCTGCCGCGCGGCGGCGCGTCGCCCGATTTCGCCCCGACGCGTCGCGTTGGCCCTAGGTCCAGCGATCCAGTCCCGTCTGTACCAGTGACTCCTCGATGCGCTCGAAGCCGCGTTCCACCTCGTCGGCGTCGACCTCCCACTCCTCGGTCACGTACGTGCGGGCGGCGGCCATGTCGGGGTCGATGTCGAGATCGAGGTCGTAGTCGTCGGTCACCGGCGGGTCACGAAACAGGTCGCGCACCCGGTCGGCGTTCGCCACCTGCCACCCCTCGGCGTCGAGCGCCGCCCACAGATCACCGTGTTCCGTGATCGCCCGGAGCGCCGTCTTCGGACCGACGCCCTCGACGCCGGGATTGAAGTCCGTTCCACAGAGGATCGCCACGTCGATCAACTGTTCGAGACTGATGTCGTGGCGGTCGAGCGTGGCGTCCAGATCCATCAGCTCCGGCGACCCCTTGCTCGTCAGTTGGCGGAGGGTGCGCGGCGCGCCGAACAGCAGGGTGTCGTAGTCCTCGCTCCCGGCGTAGTCGGCGTCGCCCCGGCGGGCCATGTGCGCCGCCTGGGCCTCGCCCTCGGCGGGGGCGTCGACGACCGGCACGTCGAGGCGTGCGAGCAGTCCCCGGGTCGTCTCCAGAATCACGTCGGTGAGCCGCTGGGTTCGTGCTTTGAGGCGGGCGGCTTCGACCGTGTCGCCGCGTTCCTCGGCCTCGGCGAGCCGTTCCTCGGCGCGTTCGCGCTGTTCGCGCCGCGCCGCCACCTCCTCGCCTTTGAGTTCCGTCACGCCGCCGTCGAAGACGAACACGGGCGTCAGGTCGTGTTCGAAGAACTTCGGGAGACCCTGCACGACGCCGACGAGGTTTGCCACCTCCTCGCCCGCGTCGGTGGTGTACACGTCGTCGCGGGTCCATTTGACCGTCGTCGTGAGGTAGCGATACAGCCAGTTGTGCGCGTCGATGGCGACGACACTTCCTGCCACCTCCTCCCACTGCACGTCGGAGAGGGCGGCGAGCTGTCGGAGATCTGCGTTACCCATTATCGGCTCGTACGCGTGCGTGGGCTTTCAACACCCGGGTTCCGCGTCGTCACCGGTGCCGGAAGGCGGATCGACGACCGCCGGCGGGTCGCCGTCCCGTTTCTCGTCGAGGCGTGCCATCGTGTCGTCGTCGAGGTCACGCTCCCGATACTGATCGAGTCCCGCCCGGTACGTTTCGGCGTCGCGTGGCCCTGGCCGCTCGCAGACGAGTTCGGCCAGCCCCGTCTCCTCGCCGGTGAACCCGAAGCCGGCGCGGTACGCGGCCCCGTAGGCGACGGGGTTGTTGACGGCGATCCGGACGCGCTCGTAGCCCCGTGCCTCGGCCCGGTCGGCGACGAAGGCGAGCAGTCGGGAGCCGAGTCCCGCGCCTCGGTGGTCGTCACGGACGGTCACATAGCGGATACACAGGCGGTCGGCGTCGGTGCGGTCGGGGCTGAACGACGCGGCCGCACGGACGGCGTCGTCGTACTCGGAGTCGGAGTCGCCTTCGGGGTCGCGGACGACCGCCTTGCCCGTCGACCCGACGACGAACTTGCCGGCGTAGGCGAACCGCCGGTAGTCGAGGCGGAGCGTCGGGCCGTCCGGCGGCCATCCGAGCAGGACGAACTCCATAGGACGGACTACGCCGTCGGCCCCGAAACCTTTGGCGCTCGGCGGAGTACCCCCGCTATGCACGGCCCCGGCGACGTTCGCTTTTTCGACCGCGTCGCGCGCCTCTACGACAGCGTCGCGCCCGCGACCGACCCCGAACCCATCTGGGCCGCCCTCGCTCGCGCCGACCGTCCCGTCGAGCGAGTACTGGATCTCGCGGGTGGGACGGGGCGGGCTGCCCGCGCGGTCACCGATCCCGGCCCCGGACGCTCCGGTCGCGCCCCCGAAGCCGTCACCGTCGACGCCGCCCGAGCCATGCTCCGGCGGGCAGCGGATCGCGGATCGGCGGCGGTACAGGGCGACGCCGGGCGTCTCCCACTCCGTGACGCCGTCGTCGACGCCGTCGTCGTCCTCGATGCCCTCCACCACCTGCCCGCACCCGAGGCGGCCCTCGCGGAGGCCGAACGCGTTCTGCGACCGGGGGGTGTGCTCGTGATCCGGGAGTTCGACCCCGAGACGCTCCGGGGACGGGCGCTGGCCGCGTCGGAGCGTCTCGTCGGTTTCGACTCGACGTTCCGGGGGCCGGACGTGACGGCGGCCGCCGTCGACGACGCCGGCCTGACGGCGACGGTGCTCGACCGTGGGTTCGCGTACACTGTCCTCGGAAGAAAGCGGGGAAGCCATTAGGCCCCGGGCGAAAGCGCGGATATGGCCAATGCAGTCGCCGCTTTCTTCGACCGTCGTCTCGACGGCCGTGCGACGCCGATGGCGATGGGCGACCTGCTCGTCGTCGCCCTCCTGTTCAGTGCGGGCACGGTTCACCACAACGGGCTCGACTACGTCGCCGCCAATCCCGGCTACCTCGCGGGTACCATCGCTCCGTTCCTGATCGGGTGGGTCGTCGCCGCGCCGCTACTGGGTGCATACGCGCCCGGCGCGGCGGAGTCGGCCAAATCCGCCGTGCCGCTGGCGCTCCGGTCGTGGCTAGTCGCCGACGCCATCGCGCTGGGGATCCGGGCGATGCCGTTCGTCCACGGGGGGGTCGAACTGTCGTTCGTCGCCGTCTCGCTCGGCGTCGGACTCGTCGGCCTCGCGCTCTGGCGCACCCTCTTTTTCAAACTCCGGTAGGGCTCACGACGGATACCGGCGGATCAGGAGGAGTGCGAACGCCGACGCGACGGCAGCGAGGCCGGCGAGCGTCGCGAACAGCACCCCCGCGTCGGCGTAGGTGAGGATGCCGCCCGCGAGGGCGCCCCCGAGCGCCCCGATGCCGAACCCGCCGAGGTAGGTGTAGCCGTAAGAGAGTCCCCGGGTGCCGGCGGGCGTGTAATCCGCGACGGTCGCCTGGTAGAGCGGTTGGGCGGTGAACAGCGTCACCCCGAACACCGCGCCGAAGACGAGCAAGGGGCCGAGTCCCAACCCCGCGACGGGGAGAAAGGCGACGGCGAGAAGCGAGAGCGCGGTGAAGGCGGCGGCGATGCCGTACTCCGGTGGGAACCGGTCGGTGAGTTTGCCGCCGATATACTGCCCGGCGACGCCGACGAGCAACAGGCCGGCGTAGAAGTACCGCTCGGGGTTGAGCGTCCTTCCCTTGCCCGCGTCTAGCCCGGGCACGAGCGCCGAGAGGGGGATTGGCTCGAATCCCGGCAGCCCTTCCAGCAGGTTCGGCAGGAAGGTCAACACCCCGCGGTAGTACAGGCCGTTGCACATGACGATCACGAAGACGACGACGAACGCGCCGGCGAACAGATGTCTGGACGCCGTGAAGAACTCGCCGAGCGAGTCGACCCCGCTCTCCGCCCGGGCGTCGCCAGGCGTGCCGTCGTCGGCGTCGATGGCGGCCGTCTCGTCAAACTCGGCGCGGAGGGCGTACAGCCCCGCACCGGCGGCGGGCACTGCGAGCGCCACCGCCACCGTCGACCAGTCCAGTACGAGTAGTAGCGTCGCGGTGACGAGCGGACCGAGTCCGATTCCGAGGTTCCCGGCGATGCCGTGGTACGCGAAGCCGGTGCCCCGCTCCGTCATCCCCTTGCTGATGAGCGTCAGTCCCGCGGGGTGGTAGACGCTGGCCGCCGTCCCCCACACCAGCAACGCGAGCGTCACCACGGCGAGGTCGGGCGCCACCCCGAGCAGGAGGAAGGAACCGCCCATACCGAACAGACAGGCGCCGATGAGGCGGCGCGAGCCGATCCGGTCGACGAGGACGCCACCCGGAAGGGCGCCGAGACCGAACAGGCCGTACCCCGCCGTGACGATCAGCCCCAGCGTCGCCTGCGTGACGGCCACCTCCATCCCCGCGATCCGCAGCACGTCGAACTCGGTCAGCCAGATGGAGACGAAAATCGGAATCGATAGCTCGTAGGTGTGTACCATCCCGTGTGCCAGCATCACCAGGCCAGCTATCGACCGGTCGTTCCCGTTCACATCCGCCTTCACGATACCGACGAACGTAATTCCTGCTTGGGTAGTGGCTGAAACATCATCATCGTCGATGCCGTTTGAATATCATGATCGATGATTCAAAACTTATGGATTGGTGTTCGGTATGTGCTGTTACAAATTTCTGATTCCTATAGAAAGAATTATGGCTAACCGTGTGATACTATCACACGGATCGTACGTATGATTGGGTATTACGACTACGTTCTCGGCTTGGTTCCGTTCGCCCTCGTCGGTCTTCCTGGCGCACTCGTCGCCGCTGGCGTCGATTTCCTGACGGCGGTGCCCGTCGGTGCGACCGTCGCGAGTCTCGTCGTGGGTCACGCGCTGTTCGTCAATGGACCGATCCGTCGGCCGGCCGACGACTCCTCGGTGTCGTCGGCGCGTGGTGGGTCGTCGGTACAGTCGGCGGCCGATAGCCCGCCGCTCAACGCCGACTGACGGCCCGCGTGCCCGTCGAATCGGTATCCGGCGGCGCGTCTGACAAACTTATAATACCCCTCGGAAAGTCGTGACAACATATGGTAAAGAGTACCGTCCGGTTTCCCGAATCCGTCGTCGGCGAAATCGAGTCGCTGGTCGAGGACGAGCGTTTCGAGAGCAAGTCCGAGTTCTATCGCTTCTCCACCGACTACGTCCTGAATCAGGTGCTCGACGAGTACGAACCGGAGACCATCGACTACGAGGACATCAAAGCCGAGGTGATGCCGGAGGCGGAGCGAACGCTCGGAACCGACGAAGAGACCGACCAACCGCCGTTCCTGGAGTCGGTGTCGTTCGTGCGGAAACTCGCGCTCCGGGGGAAGTTCAACGACGCGGAGGACTTCATCGACCACCAGTACGCGGCCGGCGACCGACACGCCATCCTCCTCGAAGAGCTCCTTCGCCTGTACCGTACCGACCGGCGGCAGCGACGTGCGACTGCCGCACGCTCGCGCCCGGATACCGAGGAGCACCGGTAGTCGGAGCCCATGTCCTCACCCGTCGACGTGCCGCGAGAGCGAACCTGCCTCAGATGCCGACAGCAGTTCACCGAACCCACCGGCACAGTCACACGCATCTGTGACCGGTGTCGGCGGCGCGGCGTCGGCGGCGACATCGCCGACGGGACGGTCGTCGACCGGCGGCGCGAGCGAACGTGCATCCGCTGTGGCGACGCCTTCACCGAACGTCCCGGCGAGATCACCCGGCTCTGCCCGACCTGTGACTCCGACCACCTCTTTTTGGAGTGAGCCGCCGCCCCGCCAGATAGTATAACTGCCCGCCGCCCGCAGAGGGAACTATGACCGAGACACTGTTTCTGACGAGCGACGACGTCGCCGGCCTCGCGACGCCCGCAGAGTACGTCGACGCCGTTCGCGAGGGATACCGACAGCGCGGCGAGGGCGCACCCGCCGAACCCCGGACGGCGCTCTACAACGACGACCCGCCGGGGCTGTTTACGTCCTACGCGGCCGTCCTCCCCGAGACGGGCGTGATGGGCGGCTACATGTACGCCGCGGGGTTCGGCGAGCGCGACGCCTGGTTCGTCACGCCGCTGTTCGACGCCGACTCCGGCGAACCCCTGGCACTGGTCGACGGCGCGAGCATGAACCCCTTCAAGACGGGGGCGGCGGGCGCCGTCGGCGTCGATGCCCTCGCGCGCCCCGACGCGTCGGCAGTCGCCATCTTCGGATCGGGCGCCCAGGCCCGGGGCCAACTCCGCGCCATCGCGACCGTTCGCGACGTGGAGACCGTCTGGGTCTACTCGCCGACCAAATCCAGCCGCGAGTCCTTCGCCGGCGAGATGGATCGCCGCCTCGACGCGAGCGTCGCGGCCGTCTCCTCCAGTGCCGCCGCCGTCGAAGGCGCCGACGTGGTCGTCACAGCTACGGACTCCCCCGAGCCGGTTTTCGACGGCGACCTGCTCGAACCGGGGACGCACGTCACTGCTATGGGGCAGTACCATCCGGAGAAGCGCGAACTCGACGACCGAACCATCGAACGGTCGAGGTACGTCATCGACCTTCGCGACCGACTCACGCAGGACGCCGGCGCCTTCATGCACGCCGTCGACGCCGGCGCGGTCGACGAGGAACACTGTCACGCCGAACTCGGCGAGGTGGTCGCCGGCGGAGCGACGGGACGAACCGATCCCGACGAAATCACCGTCTTCGATAGCGGCGGGACGGGTATCGAGACGACTGCCGGCGCCGCGCTGGTTTACGAGAACGCCCGTGAGGCCGGACTGGGTCAGTCCGTCTCGTTCGCTCCGGCGAGCGAGGCGCTGACCGGGCGGGACTAGGCGGCTACGGTCGGGCGAGCGCGCCGCCCACGACGAGACAGGCCACCGCGACACCGGCGAGCGGCATCAGATCGCCGACGGCGACGATGCCGACAGTCATCGCTATCGCGCCGCCGACGAACAGACAACTGGCGAGGGCGAGCAACGCCTGCCCTGCGAGGCGGGTACGCCGCACGCTCACTCCAGGCGGTAGCGCAACAGCGCCGCGATGCCGCCGAGGTTCTTCAGGCGCTGGCCGGGTTCGAACTCCCCCGAGAAGACGACTACGTCGCCGCCCTGCCGTTCGACCGACGTGACGATATCGTCGACGTCGACATCCCAGTCGCCTTCGCCCTGCCGTTCCTCGCGCAGACGGTCGTCGAGGACGAGGAGCGTCTCGACGGCGCCGTACTCGGCGGCTTCAGCCACCGCCTCGGCGCCGTAGGTCGCCTTCTCGCCGGTCGCTATCTCCTCGGTCAACTCGTCGATGAGTTCCGCTTCGCGAGCGATGCGCGTCTCGGTCTGTACCTCGTCGAGTGCGCCGCGTTTGAGCACCTCGTGGACGCCGCGGTCACCCACGCCCGCCGTGTCGACGGTGGTCGTCTTCGCGGCGATGTCGGGGGACTCGTCTTCCAGGTGATCCAGCGCGTCCCCCTTGGTGAAGCCGGGGCCGGCGAGAATGATCGCGTCGGGGTCGAGGTGGGCGAGCGCCTCCCCCAGTTCCGCGAACAGTTCCGTTCGTGGGCGGGCGTACTCGCCCTTGCCCGTCGGCCGCGTGAAGGAAGCGTACTCCTCGGTGCCGTACTGGGCGACGGTGTGGACGTGTGCTTCCCCCTCCTCGACGGTGGCGATGGCCACGTCTGGATTCTCGGCGGCTTCCTCGGCTTCCTCGATGCGCTCCATCTGATCCGGCTTGAAGTGTTTCTCTATCGTCAGCTCGTCGTGCTCCTCGACGTTGATGGTGTGGTGGTGACCGAGTTGGTCTTCGCGGGACGCGTCGACGATGACGCCGCTCACGCGCAGGCGGTTGGCGAAGCGGGCGAACTCCACGTCCTCGACTTCCAGCGTGACGTGGATGTGTTCGCGCTCGCCGCCGGTGTCGCGCATCTGGTCGTCGTCGCGCTGGATGCGTCGGCTCGTGTCTCCCTCCACGTTGTCGCCGGGTTCGAGGACGTGAGACAGGTGCCAGAGGTCGTCGACGTTCTCGGGGACGACCGTCAGCCGGGTGCGTCCCTCCTCGCCGCGACCACGGCTCTGGATTCGCATACTCACACCTCGCCGTCCAGCGACTCATGCCTTGTTATTCGGGACGAAACTCGACGCGACCGCTCAGACCACCGGTCGCTCCGTGCCCGTCTCCCCGTCGCCGTGCATCGTCGCCCGCAGGACGCGAACCAGGTAGCCCGCGACCAGCACCGTCGGGACGACGAGAACGCCGAGGAGCGTCGGCAATCCGCCGACTGCGACCGTCTTGATCCAGCCGTCGCTCGGGCGGAGATCGGTGAGTGATTCGGTGAACCTGGTATCGAGCAACGCGGGGCGATCCGTTCTGCTCGGATCGAGGGCGGATGGGAGGATCCAATTCTCGACCCGTTCGGATGGGCGCTCGTTGGTCATGTCCCCGAATGTGATACGTTCGTCCCGGAGTCGTCTATGGATGATATGTTCCAGTACGCTGGCGCTGCGCACATCGTCGGCCGCCTCCCGACTGACGAGACGTACGTCGCGCGGTCGGAGGCATCAACCAGTCGGCAGGACGCGGGGCTTTTCGTTCGACTCCAGACCAGACTACATGCCGCAGCGAACGGTGGGTTCGCCGTCGAGAAAGCCGTTCGGGAAGCGGACTTTCCAGACGACCAGCGACTCGATGAGGTCTACCCGAACTCACACACAAAAAGCGGAGTCCAGGTCGCAAACGTTTCAGACACCATCCGAAGCACGTTCGCCATCGAGGTCACACCAGCAAGTCCGCGGGCCCGCAGTGCGCTCACTGGCTGTGGAGGCCTTCAAACAGAGGGTGGACTCGCCTACGACCATCGCACGAGTTTCCAGTGGAAGCGCGACGGCCTTCTCGACACCGACCGGCACTACGGCAGCGCGACAGGACGCGGCGAGTGGGCATTCAACGCCTAACCACGGGACCTGTCCTTTCCCCTCTCAAGAGCCCGGACTGGAAAACTGAATCACCGACGACGAGACCCTGCGCCCGGACACTCCAGCCTCGACAGACTCACCGTACCGTCGAGTTGCAACACTCTTTCTATCTCGTACTGATGGTTATGCTGACCCAATCCTCTGCATCGGTCACCGGTATTCTGACAGTGACCAAGCAGTTGGTGAAGGTACCGCTGCACGCAGGGCGCATATTCAGTAGTTGATGGACGAATGTTTCCGAGCCTCTGGTCGGATGCGTCCGAAGTGGGATGAGGTACACTCCTCTGACGGAGCCACATATGGGGAGATGCCCATACGGAAAGTCTGTCGAACCAACAGCGACACCTTGGGAGGGAGATACGTGGAGAGAGGATAGGTGTTTGAGAGTGTGGTTACGTCACCCCCTACCTGTGCTATCCCGCCGGTCATCAACCGAGGTACACGGGGTGTTTCCCATATACGGCATATCTCGTTCAACCCCTCCATACAACGCTATGACAATCGGGCAGGCCTGACACTATTTATAAAGGATTATACTCCCGCTGTGTGAGACTATGATAACAAACGTGAATATCCGAGAACTCATTTCGAATCATCGAACAAAAATTATCATTCGTCTTGTGTTGGTGCTGACACTTGTTATAAGTACATCATTTGTTGGTTCAGCGTATCTCAGTCGCCACGAATCCGTGGATGGACCGACTACAAACACGGATGTTGGTGATAGAATCGCCGGGGTAAGTAACGGAACAACGATTATTACTACTCAAGGCTCAATCCCATCGGTTGAGTTACCTCGTAGTGCAATTACCGAACCGAATGGGGCTATCTATGCAATCAATTCGTCTGGAACTCTAATTTATAGGAATACTACATATCACGCGTACTTTGATGTTGACCCTGTACCGAACACTACTTCCAACGTACTGTACGTTGCTCACGAATATGTACCTAAAAATGAATGTGAGACGAAATATCCTTGCTATATCAGACATATAGAAATAGCAAACCTGACTACGGGTGAGATTCGAACTATCTACACCAGCAAAGTATCAGGACCTGCCAACGGTAACGCTGGTCGTTGGCACGATGTTGACCGATATGATGAGGACAGTATTCTTATCGCGGATATTGAGACAGATAGTGTCATTATTGTAAATACTACGTCTGGAATGGTGGAATGGCAGTGGAGAGCCGAAAGGGCCTTTTCACCAGCCAGTGGTGGAGAATACACCCAAGATTGGACACATATAAACGATGTAGAATTATTGCCAGATGGGAGGATTATGGCTGACCTCCGTAATCAGGATGTAGTCATTTTCCTTGACCCCGATACGGGTTTACAAGAAGAATGGACTCTCGGAGAGGACGATAACTATGAGATTCTTAATGGACAGCATAATCCCGACTACATCCCCGAATCTCAAGGTGGGCCTGCTGTGATTGTCGCCGATTCGCGGAATAACCGTATCGCTGAATACCAGAGAGTAAACGGCAGTTGGGAACAATCGTGGGTTTGGCAAGATAGCCAAATGAACTGGCCACGAGATGCTGATAGACTTCCTAATGGTAATACATTAATAACCGACTCCGGCTCAAATCGAGTTTTTGAGATTAATCAAAAAGGAGAAATCATCTGGAGGGTAACTGCTGATAACCCCTATGAGGCGGAACGATTGGATACCGGAGATGAAAGCCAAGGAGGGGAGAGCGCGACCCGTCTTGGATTAGAATCTCGGACAGTTGATGATAGACAGGTCGATGAGATGAGTATCAAAGGTATGATAAAATCAATAATCCCAAATGCAGTTATTAATGCTATAGTATTTGTCAAACCAGTATGGATGGGATTCTATCATATCGGTGCATCCCTCGCTATAATAGGAGTTTTACTGATTTGGCCACCATTAGAATTCTACTGGTCCGAGTACGAACTCAAGATACGGACACCAATCGTGCTGGGTCGCAACTGAACCCCGTGCTATTCCGCTGTCTCTTACCCCTCCATACAACCCTATGACAATCGGGCGAGTTCCACGAGGTTGTTTCCGAGATAGGAGTCGCACTCGGTGAAGGCTCTCACAGACCACCGAGCGCATATGGCTGGTACGTCACAACTGATGACTTTACTCTCTGTATCTCGCACGGCCCGCCTGACAGGTACCGGATAAGTCACGCTCGCCGCGATACAGCGTTCCTCTGTGTGCACCACGTGACACACCGCGAACTGGAGTTGTCTGATTCGGCCAGTACAGTCAGCATGATCAGTTGCCTTACCCACAGGGGATGGGCTGAATGGCACGTGAGGATAGAGGGCGCGCAGTTCTTCAGTGGGCGTTTCTGTGTGCGGGACGCGTTTCAGAGAGTGGATAATTAAATCTAAGGGCGTATCGTTCCATGGTTTGCCACCCATCCGTTCAATTATTCAACATTCTAGCCATAGCGGAAAAGTATAATAAATCGGCATGCGTGTCCCGGTGTAACCAACACGATGGCCGGTATTGAAACACTCGGCTGTGTTGAATCGCCATACCGCGGTGGAATTCACTGTTTCACAGCCCGCTTGATGTTATAGACGACACACATCAGCGCGATTTCTCGGAACTCACGGAACCACGAACGCGCTCGCACGGCGAAGCCGAGCGAGCGCTTCACAGCCGAGTTCACGGTTTCGGTCATAGAGCGCTGATTGTAGCGCTGTTCGTCGATTCTGGCGTTGGGCGCGTGATCATATAAGGATTGCTAAAAGTTTTTACCGATTTCTTCTGGCCGGCCGTCTGGAC
>JBDGTP010000019.1:6150-45346 GCA_042216725.1 Haloplanus sp. | reverse complement strand
TGCTTTCGTAAACCCAGATGCCGACCTCATTGGCGATAGGGATGTATCGGTCGTCGGGCTGTAGGACCGCATCTCGCAGTTTCGAAACCACCGACCGGCCATCGCCCTTGAACGTAATTGACTCTCTATCCTTGCTTCCGCCGCTGTGTGTGCTTCGGCTCAATGTTTCGATTGCTACCGCTCTTTGGTTCACCACAGCACATAACGCCCGTGAGGACGTAGAGGAAGCTGCGGCGGGTTATCCGCCGTAAACAGTGAGCGCTCGCCCGGTGACCCTTCCAAAGTCCAACCGGGCGAACTGTTTCCTCTCGTGTTCGTCACCTCCTTGAGCATCCGTTTCGGCGTTTGCATCTTCAATCTGACGCGCCTTTCTCAGGCAACAGAATTAGCGAAATATGACTCGTACGACAGCCGCCGAGTCAGCGGAGGCAGGGATGGCCCGTCCGCAACTACCGACCTGCGTACTCAACTGGCGACACGGGCCGCTGTCGCTCCGTGGTCGTGCTATCACGGCCTCCACACGGCGCGTCGTGTGCGGATGGACTGCTCGGTAAGCGGCTCGCTATCGCGGGGTGTCTCTGTTGATGGGACTCCATATACGGACTCCAAAGTATAAGCAGGGAGAGGCGACGGCTCTTTATGTAGGTATATTGACCAAATGGCCGCTTCAACGGATTCCAAAGAACCAGCGACAGTCTGGCTGAAGCCCGAGCAGGTCGAGGCCATGCGGAATAGCATCGTCAGAGAATCACGGGCCGTACTGAAACAGCGGAACGACACCCTCCTCCAATTCCTCTATGACACGGGGTTGCGAGTCGGTGAAGCCGTGCAGGTTGACGTCGAACATCTGGATTTGGAGGAGGGAGTGCTGGGCCTGCCGGCGAACGTGCAGAAAGACTATCCCAACGACAACTCGCCGAAGTTCACACGGATTGGGTTGGCCGAGGAGACCTCGCGCCTGCTCGACCAGTACCTCAGTAGCAGATGGCGAGACTCCCCGGCTCTGTTCCCGTCGCTCCGCTCCGACCGGATGGCCACAGAATCCGTGAGGAACGTGGTTAGTCAGGCGGCAGAGGCCGCTGAAGTCCGTCCCTACACCACTGCGGGGCGCGGCGAGCCAACGGACGTGACGCCGCATACTCTGCGGCACTCAGTGGCGTATCGGATGTTAAACTGCGAGGATGGGAACACGCTGTACGATGTTCGGAACCGACTGCGGCATCGGCGGCTCGAAACGACCGAGCAAGTGTATGACCACTTCGACCGCGTGTGAGCCTAACCGATTAACTTCTCTAGCCAACTCTTATTTTGCTGGTCGGCCTCTCGTTCCTCGATAATACGCTTCTCTGAGGTTTGATTCGCAAGGAGAGTTTGTTGTGAAAAACCTTTC
Organism: Haloplanus sp.; assembly: GCA_042216725.1. Taxonomy (GTDB): domain Archaea; phylum Halobacteriota; class Halobacteria; order Halobacteriales; family Haloferacaceae; genus Haloplanus. The sequence goes on along the minus strand of JBDGTP010000019.1, from coordinate 43,956 downwards.
TTCGGGCCACTTCTTGTCGAAATCGAATACGCGAGTTCGATGGAATCACGTAATTGCTGGCGTTGCTCAGGGGTTAGCGCGGTCCGACCATCTCCAAGACCGGCCTCCTCACGTAGCTGTCCCTGCCAAATGCTTTCTCTCGGAGGAAAATGCGACTCCACGAACTCCTGCGTGTTCTTGAGTTGGTATCGCCGATACAGAAGGTCTCGCTCCGTATAGTTGCCGAGTGCATGATGCTTGTTGAACTCCGTTTTCAGGAGCATACGCACCTGTTCAGGCAGGTCACTCGTTTCGGTGAGCGAGTCGATGATGTCCGGTGCTCGTGGATTGCTGAGACCGGAACGAAGCGTATCACCACCACCTCTCGGTCTGCTGGGCGGACGGCTCCTGTTCCGTGATTTGCCCTTGCTTTCCCCGTTCTTGGTGTGCCCGTTCTTCCGCGGTTTCGGACTCATATCCGAAATTTGTGTGAGGGTCTACTTAGCGCTCATGCGGCTCTATCATCTGAATCCGTCGAAAATCAGTGATGTAAAAACGTCCGCTCACTACCCTCGTTGAACTGATGAACAACAATTCACGCATGCCCTCGCCCGCCCTCAATTCCTACTCCTGAAGATTCTCCAGTATCTGAAGGAGTCGAAACGCGAGTTCACTCTGTTGGGAGGTGTTCGTCTTCGCTTTATCCTGTAAGTCGCTGATATTCTTCGTATATTTCTCGTTCATGACCAACTTCAGCTCGTGACCTGTGTCATCCTTAAACTCCGTAGCGGCCTCTTCCAACAGATTGGCGGATTTGTTACCCACCTTCGGGCTCCAGAACTGGAAGCTGTAAGACTCAGCGGATGGAAACACTTGGGTTACGTGTTCCTCTGCATTCCGGACCTTTCTCTCCACTGTGTCGCGGTTCTGTTGTGCGTTCCCGTATCCAAGGCCACTGTCTCCGATATGGGTTGCTACTTCACATGCGATGATTTTTTGACCTGCTTTGGGTTGAATTCCGATAACATCCACCTCACCCTGCTTGTTTTTCCGAGAGTGTTCTCCATAAGCAATTATGTCGCACTCTTCAACCCACTTGAGGTAGGCTCCGACCAGCATTTCACCGGCCTGCGGTTGTGTTGACACACTTTTGAATCAGTCAAGCCTGTCATAAGTATTCACCCGACCTCCGCAGTCCGGCGGAGTCAGCGGATACATGAATGGCCGTCCAAACACATGGAGAGTCCATTCGACCGGAGAGCGGCCAGCCTGTCGCCACGAGGTCAGCAAAGAAAGGAGGGGCCGCCCGTTACTGCCGGTCGACCGACGAACAGCAGTTAGGACAGACCCACGGCGCGCCCTTCATCTCGGCCACCTTGACCGCACGTAGGAGTTCGTCCGTCGCGTCACGGTAGACCTGCTTAACGTGCCTCCGGTGGATGAGCCGCGTATCTCCGCAGTGTGGACAGCGGTCAGGGATACCGCCGTCTGCTGATACCTGCGACTCACCGTCTGTCAAATCTGACATGGGGAGAAGGAGTGAGAAGTAGTCTACCTACCGCTCGGTCTTGATGCGGTAGCCACCGGAGTCCACCTCACCGTCGATGTACCAACCAGCTTCTTCGAGGAGGTCTTCCAGCGTCTCCCGGTCGTCCTCGGTGTCCCAACTGCTCGCGTAGTAGAACGTGCCGAGGTGGACTTCCTCCGGTTCGTCGTCCGTCTCTTCCTCCTCTTCCGCTTCCTCGCTGTCGCCGTTATGGGCATCCTCCCACGCGGCCTCGACGTCAGCCTTCTTCACGTCCTCGACCTCGCCGTCGTCCGTGCGGACCTTGTAGCTCGTAGCCGAGCCACTGCCTTCGGTGAAGTATTCGTGCTCTCCGAGGACCGCACCGCTGTCGCGCACGGCCTCGAAAAACGCATCTTTGCTTTCGTACTCTTCCGCGGGTTCGGTGTCGCTTTCGCTCATGTTTTCGTTGGGTTGCTGGGGTTGGTTGTGTGCCGCTCACTGTTTTGGGTCGTCGTTGTCTGGCGGATTTTCGTCCGTGATTCCGGTCACCTCCGCCAGACCGCGATGCCCTCTTGCTACAAATACCTCATGTAGATGATAACTACGGCACGGCGTAGGCCATCCAGCAGACGCCAGAGTCGCAACGAGTCACCGGACGCAGAAACAGGCCGTGCGAAGCTACCGCGGAACGCGAGCGTTGCGACTGATAGCGAGGTCGTGCGGTCAGTCAGGAATCAGCCGGTTACTCCTGCTCGATACCGAACCGTTGGTGGTACTTCTCCTGTACGTCCTTTTTCACCAACTGGAGGTATTTCATGGTCATGTCGAGGTCAGCGTGACCGAGGTGTTTCTGGACCGTTCGCACGTCGATGTCACACCGGAGGGCGTGAACAGCATGACCATGCCGAAGCGCGTGAGCAGTAACGCGATGGCGTTTCTGTCCCGCTTGATCTCGGTACATTACTTCCTGAATTCCGGCATTCTCCGCGGCCTCCAGTATCATGTCATTCACGTTTTCAGGCCGGAATTGCCCCGACTGCCGGGTGACAAACACGTAGTCGGATTCTGCCGCGTAGGTGTGTGAAGAACGGTAGCCCATGTCGAGCCACTGGTCCATGAGCAAGTCGAGCGAGGGCTGGTAGAATACGGTGCGGCTCTCCTTGGTCTTCGGCGACCAGATGTCGATACTCCGTTCCTCTCGGTCGATATCGTCCAGTTCCATCTCGACCAATTCGCAGGCCCTGATTCCGGTTTGCCAGAGCAACCGTACCATCAGTTCGTTCCGAACTTTGGGTGCGGGAACGTGCTCTGCAAGGGCTTCCATCTCGTCCGGTGTGATGTAGGTAATATCGGTCTCGTCGTGCTTCTTCGTGTTTTTCTCCACGTAGTCGCTCCGCGTCAACTCCTCCAGAGGATTGTCCTCTATGTAGCCGAGCTTCCCCGAGAGCATATCGTAGAAGTTGTAGATGGAGTCGTATTTCCCGGCAATCGTGTTCGGAGCGTATCCCTGCTCTTTCAGGTGCAGGAAATACTGCTCAACCTCTAACGGGTCCATCTCTGGGATGTTCAGGCTAACCTCCTCCGCCCACTCACTGAACTGTCGCAGGTCGGTTTTCCGCTTATTGTACGTTCCCTGCGCTTTCAGCCCCTTCACACGGTCGAGATACCGCTGAATACATTCGTCCATCCGACCTACACCTCCTTGTACCACCGGAGTTCGCCGTCGATTTCGGCTGTCTGTATCCGGTGTGAGTCATCCTGCAGATGTTCGATTGCCTGTACGACCGAATGCTCCTCAGCACCGACTGTATTGGCAATAGCCGTTAGCGTCCCGGCGTGAGCAGTCGGGTCGGTTTCGTGTTCGGTCTCCGGTCGAATTTCCCCGCGTTCCCATTTCCAGATGTGGTCCTCGTCCGGAGGTAGGGCAGCAAACACCTCGTTAGCGAGTTCACGGATGTTCTGGGCCGGTTCGCGGGTCCGGGCTTCGATGGCCTCAACCGTGGTCCCGAGGTCCTCAACCAGCGTTCGAAGTTGCCGGAGTTCCTCTTTGATTTCCTCGAAGTCCTCGGCGTTCGATACCTGTGCATCGGGCTGGGTTTCGGCCTCGATTTCTTTCTGTACGGCTCGGCGTATCAGGTCGGCCTTACTGTTGTATTCGGGATTTTCACCGACATACTCTTCCCAATCCGTTCTCTGTTGCTCACTAATGAGCAGGGTCGTCTGGTGCTCGCCTGACATTCATTCCACCCATATGATATGTCAAGTAGGCGAAATACATAAGTCCTATGTGGAGGTCACATAGCATGGATCGCATCTCTACGATCCGAAACGTCGAGGAGGCGCTTCGGGCGTTCGAAGCGGGCGAGGCTGATCTCGCGGCGACGGAAGAGCGCGTGTTGGCTGCGCTGCGAACGTACGCCACGGAGTTCGACGACGAAACGGCGCGGGCGGCGTATGTCGGCCGAGGCGCCGACGCCGTCGAGGGCGTGGTGGTGATCGCGTCGTCGCGTGCCGAGGCGCGGGAACGCGTCGCCGACCACGCGGCAGGCGATCCGACGGGGTTCGAGATCGACCGCCTCGGGTGAGTCTGCCGGTACCGATAGGATTAGGTAATCGGGTGACGGCACGCGAACACGTTGCTGCTCGTCGTCACGTACTCGCAGGCCGCACGCACGACGCTCCGGAACGTCTGTCGGAGCCACGAGCCGACGGTGATCCGACGGCTCGGCCGCGCAGCGCTGTTCGAGGAGACGGAACTGGGAGCGTTTCTGGCCCTGCGTCTCCGCGAGAAACACGGCGACGACACACAGATCGAGCGGACGCGACCGCTCAACGAGTTCGCGGCCGTCCCCGCCTCGGTTCGCGAGGCGGCCGCGGCCTACGAGGAACGCGAGACGCCGAGTACGCCCTACGCCAAGTTCGCCACGGGGACGGAGCATCCGGAAACCGAGGAGATGCGCGACGCCGACCTGGAGGGGTGATCGGAGGACGACGAGATGCGAGTGTGCGTCGACGGACGGACGTACGAGGGCCGTGTGATCGATCTCTCGGGCGTCGATACGCCTGCCGAGGCGGTCGTCCGGGCGGTCACCGGCGTCGATGGGGACGGCCCCATTCGGATCGACTGTCCCGATCCGAGGCCGGTACACGGACACGTCGCGCGCCTCCCGCCGACGGCGTTCGACCGTCGGGCAGCACTCGCCGACGCGGCGCGGGCGCTGGGACACGCATCGCCAGCACAGTCCGAACTCGACGAGGCGCGAGCCGAACTGCGGTCGGTATCGCCACCGTCGGTGGACGTGCGGGCGGCACGGCGGCGGGTCGCCGAAACCGGCGCGGAAGAGGAGCGTCTCCGCGAACGCGTCGCAGAACTCCGTGGTCGTCTCCAGGCGCGTCGCGAGATGGCAGCGGACACGACGGCCGTCGAAGCCCAACTCGACGAAGCAGTGCGTCACCTCTCCGAGGCCGAAACCGAGCGGATCGCGGCCGAACAGGCGCTCGACCGCGCGGAGGAGGCGGCCCGCGAGGCCCGCGACCGACGGGAGCGGCGTCTCGAACTGGCTGACCGGGTCGCCAACCTCGAACGCGCCGTCCGTGCCGATCTGGCGGGCGCGGTGTGGGACGAGTTTCGGTCGGCGCTCCGTGCCGTCCCGGGGCGAGCCACGGCAGGTGCGTCGCCCGGCGAGTACGACGGCGATCCGACGACGGCCGCGCTGGCGGTGGCGCGACTCGCCCCCCTCGACGCACCGATCGTCGTCGACGGGGGAGATCGGGTTCGGGGTGCGGACGCGGCGGCCACGACCCTGGATGCGCCCGTGATTTATACGCGGTGACGCGGCCACCCGGAGTATGGATGTGGACTGGGCGACCACGACGCTCGACGGCCGCAACGACGTGACGCTCGTGACGGTCGAACTGCGGAACCCCTCGTCCGTGGATCGGCGCGTCAGGGTGGACAACCGTCTCGACGAACTCGTACTTCCGCCGCGACAGGCCGGGGTTCCCGATCCGGGCTGGGACGAGGAGGGGTTTACGGGCGTCGTCCCGGCGACGGGTCGCCTCGGCATCGGCTACGCCTGCCCGGCCCCGCCAAAGCGGCCGCCGGTGGACGTCGTCGACGAGGGACGCGCCCGCGGCGGAGCGCCCGACCCCGCGGCGACGGCGGTTCGCGAACTCGGAGATCCGCGGCCACCGGCCGATGCGGTGCCGGCGACCATCGTCGACGAGGGTGAGGACGGTGGGGACGACACCGGAGACGACGGAAGCGGTTCCGTGCCGCCCGCAGTCGAGGCCTGGCTGACGGCGGTCGAACGGCGACTCGACTGCGGCGAGCGATTGACCGACGCGTCGGTCGCGGAAACGTCGACGGTGCTCGAAACGGCCGATTGGGACGTGACCGACCTCGATTCGCGCCTGGCGACCGACGCGAACGAACTCCGCAGAGTCGCCGAACGGACGGCGGCGCTCGCGGATCGGGCGGAAGCGGTCGACGTACCCGTGGCGGCGCTCCGGAGGCTGGCGTGATCGTCGCCGTCGCCGGTGGGAAAGGCGGCGTCGGGAAGACGACGGTGGCCTACAACTTGGGCGCCGCCCTCGACGCCGTCGTCGTCGACGCCGACCTCGGAATGGCCGATCTGCCCCCCGGTCGAGGGCCGGATCTCCACGACGTACTCGCGGATCGAGCCACCGTCGACGAGGCCGTTCGCGGGGGGGCTGTGTCGCTCTTCCCCTGTGGCCGATCCCTGGCGGGCGCCCGCGCCGCGGATGTCCGTGAGTTGGGCGCGACGCTCCGAACGGTCGCCGCCGAGTACGGCGACGTGGTGGTGGACTGTCCCGCGGGTCTGCGTGCGGATGTCGGCGTCCCCTTAGCGGTCGCGGACGCCTGCGTACTCGTCGCGGCGCCCCGCCGGTTCGCGCTCGCCGACGCGGTGCGGACGCGGGAACTGGCGCGTGAACTCGACGCCGGACTGGTCGGAGTGGTGTGCAACCGGACGACGGACGCGGACGATCCACCCGACGGCGTCCTGAGACGCGTTCTCGGCGCGCCGGTCGCGACGATACCGGCCGATCCGCGTGTCGGTCGGTCGGTCGACGAAGAACGCCCAGTGGTCGCGGCGGCGCCGGAGTCGGTCGCCGCCGACGCTCTCCACTCGCTCGCGGCCGCGATTCAATCCTGTAAAAGCGTGTAGGTGTTTCGGACGGTGACGGGTGTGACGCCGGCTACCTCCGCCGCGGATTGCTGGGTGAGCGACGCGCCGGCCTCGTGGGCGGCCGTGTAGAGGCAGGCCGCCGCGACACCGCTCGGGTTGCGCCCGGCGGCGTCGCCGTCCTCGCGGAGGCGACGCGCGTACGTTTCGGCACGCCGACGGACGGACTCGCACACGTCGAGTTCGCTGGCGTAGCGCGGGATGTACTCGACGGGGTGGATCGGGCCGGTCGCGATGTCGAGTTCCCGGTTCAGCGCGCGGTAGGCCGCCCGGTGTTCGCCGGCGGTTGCCTTCGCGGCGTCGACGACTTCCTCGACGGTGCGTGACACCGAACACACCCGGCAGGTGGCGTACACCGTCGCGGAAGCAAAGCCCTCCAGCGAGCGCCCGCGGAGCAGATCGGCCTTCTGAACCGACCGGAACAGCGAGCACGCCGACTCCCGGACGTGCGTGGGAAGCGACAGCGCGCCGACCAGCCGCCGAATCTCCGTGAACGCGTACACCTGATTGCGCTCGCGTTTGGTCGAAATCTGCGCCCGGTTGTGCTGGGTTCGCATCCGCGAGAGCCGCCGGCGTTTCCGTCCCTTCACCCGCGTCGACCGGCCGATGTCGGTCGAGAGACCGCGGTCGTGACGCGACTGGGTCAGCGGCGCGCCCGTCCGTTCGGGTGACGTGTCGTCGTCGGCAAACGACCGCCATTCGGGGCCGTGATCGATCCGGTACTCGTCGACGACGAGTCCACACTGTCCGCAGACGGTTTCGGTTCCCTCGGTGTTCAGTCGACCACTACACTCCGGACATTCCGCCTCGCGTGCCTGACTCATCACAGTCGAAAGTTGGTCGCGATGGAGTATTTAAACAGGGGCGCGAGCGGGGTGTCACGGCCGGAATCGCACGGGAGAGCGTACCGGTAACCGATACGTTTGCTGCCGTGGCCCCGCGTTCGGCGGAGGATTTTATACGGAGGCGGTCGCCACTGTGTGTCGATGGCTCTGTCGGACATCGCCGCGGGGATCGAAGTACACGACCGTCAGCGCGAGCGCGGGGTGCCGACGGTGGATGCCACGGAGGACGACCTGGTCGGCCGCCTCGACGAGTACGCGGACAGGCTTCCGTGTACGCCGGAAGCGGCCGCGACCGTACTCGACGCGTACGCCGCCGGGACGAGCGTCGGCGACTGCGCCCGGAAAGCGGGTCTCACACCGATGACCGCCGCCAAACTCCTGCATCGATGTGGCGTCACGGGGCTGTCACCGCTCGCCCCGACCGCCCGTCGGATCGTCCGGGACTGGCTCGACGGGAACCTCCCCCGTTCGGAGGCGGTCGAACTCGTCGGCGCCGACGAGGCGGATTTCGCGCTGGCGACGTATCTCGAAACGCACGAACCGGTTCCCGACCTGGCCGACGCCGTCGAGGGCGTACTCGAACCCGATTCGACGGCGACGGTCGCCAAACGGGAGGCGCTGGCCGAGACGATGAGTTCCGTCGGGGATCTGCATTGACATCCTCCCCGCGCTAAAGCGCGAGGATTCCTCCGTGGGGGGTTCGGCTACCGACCCACGGAGGTAAGTCGCTACCGCGAGACGAAGTCGCCGACGGAGTCGAGCAGTCCGTGACCGTCGGCGGAGGACGGGTCGACATCGAAGACGACGCTGGCGATGTCGGCGACGGCGGCCGCGACCGACCGCTCTTCCAGACACGTCGGCGCGGCCGTCACGGCCGCCGTCGTCTCCGGGAGCACGGCATCGGCAACCGACAGGTCACCGCGTGTCGCCACGACGGCGTCGACGCCGGCGCCGATATCGTCGAGTCGGGCCTGCATCCGCTGGACGGCGTCTCGTCCCCGGGTCGACGCCGGTGCGACCACGACGGTTCGGTCGGCGGCGTTCACCGCGGCGACCGACTGGTTCGCCGCCACGGGCGGAGTGTCGACGAGGACGTGGTCGAACGCCGTCGCCGCCTCGTCGATTCGGGACTCGAAGATTCGGGCGGCATCCGCCGATTTCGCGCGGGCAAGTCGTTCGAACGGGGCGGCGACGGGACAGCAGGCCAGCCGGCCGGTCTCCGTATCGAGTGGGAACTCGACCAGAGCCGCGTCGAGGGGGGCGTCCCGGTCGTCCGTCAGGAGCGCCGTCAGATCGGGGTCGATCCGGCCGTCGAGGTAGTCCGCGAGCCCCTGGGTCGCGAAGGCGGCGTCGACCACCGCCACGTCACGCCCATCGTTCGCGAGCATCGCACCGAGTTCGACCGTCAGCCGCGTGGTGCCCGCGCCACCGGTCGCTCCGACCAGCGCCGCCACGCCGCCAGCAACGTCCGTCATACGATGCGGTGGTCACGGCCTCGGATTAAAAGGATGGGGCGACGGGGAAACCGGAGCCGCTCGAACCGGGCGAGCGGCGGCTTACTGCCCGTCGGTCTGCCCGACTGATGCGACAGTGGCACGGCCCGTCGGCGAGCGGTCGGCGATGTGCACTCGAAGTGCCCGAGCGCCGGTGCCGACGGCGCCAGGACGACGACGCCCAGTGCCACCAGGAGCGGGTGGCTGAGCGCCCAGACCACGTACCGACACCGTTCCGGGTTGGTTCGGGAAAGCGCATCCGGTGACGGGTCGAACCCGGTGCGTGACAGCAGTCACGTCATCGCCCGGCAGCGCCGCACTCCCAGCCGTCGAGGAGTGGGCCGCCTAGGTGGCACACTCCTGGCATTCTTTACACGTGATCGGCAGAGACCATCCGCACCAGAACGTGAAACAGCCGATACAAGCGAGGGCACCGACGACGGTTGTCGCGGCGAGGCAGGTGCTGGAACACCAGCCACACCGCCCGAGCGACGCGGCACAACTCAAGCAGGTCACTTTACAGCTATCTTGCGGCGTTACGGATTCGACAGTGATGTTGTCCGAGGTGAGGTCGGCAGTGAGATCGGGTCGCGCTGCCTCCCGTTCTAGTTGTGCTGGATTCGAGAACGTCACGTCGTAGAAATCGGAACCGTCCGCGGTCTCTCGAACAACGGTAAACCCCTCCCTGTCGGCTATGTACGCGGCGTCGACGCTCTCGGGGTCACCCCCGATGAAGTCCGCAATTGCGGTCAATTCGCTCGACGTAGCGGCGCGGTGAGCGGTGACGCCATCGTCCGAACCGATGAGTCCCGGACTGGTCTGTGGGACGATCAACCCGGAGTGCGGCGCGTGGTCGTCGCACAGTAACCGAATCTGCGCCGACTCCTCGTCGATATTGGCGATAGCCGAGTCGTGCCCGTCGTCCGTTCGTGTGTATAAGAGCCCGCCGAACTCGGTTTCGAAATACGTGGTGGTGAAGATTCGATCCCCGATCTGAGCCAGCTCCTGCGAATCCGACTCGGTGTGATAAACCGGACGACCTCGTTTCATCGGGCCCAATTTCAGATCCGGGTCGTCGAGATACTCCAACAGATTCCGGACTTTCGTCGAATCGAGAGCGTTGCCAAGTTCCCCGATGGGAGCCCGCTCTGTTACGCTGATTTCGCCGATATCATCGGTCGAAAGGGCCATCTTCGATCACCTCTCGGTTCCTGTTATCTTGGGCACGTCGGACGTGCTAGGCGTGAACGCCCCTCTCGTTAGTGTGTGTCGCCACGACGCAAGTCGGTCGACGTTCTCACTGGTCATGGATACCCCTCCGTATCGTGGGGTACGTTATCGCTACACACGTCAATCAATTAATATTTATGGAACGTTTTAGAGTAGCGAGCATCGAAACCTACTCTCGAACGGCGACACCGCCCTCGGGAAGGTCACCGAAACGCTGCCCTGGATCGGGGCCGTGGACGACCGATCCAGTCGCCGTCGGGGCCGGTCACGATACGGGCGGAGCCACCACCGTCGCAGACGCCGCGAGTCATCACACCAAGCTATATCCCCGGAGTCGAAACGCCCCCGACTGCATGCCCTCCAGACAGCGTCGGCTCCTCCTTGGAGCCCTCGGTACGGCGATGAGTATCGGTTTCGCCGGCTGTACGAACCGGCCGTCGAGCGACGCGCCGTCGTCGAACGGCTCGCCGACATCGGCGAATCAGCCGCTCCGGCTCCCATCGGTGGTCACGCGCGGTGACCTGCCGGACGGCGAGGTGCGGCTCAAAGCGCCGGGAACGGTCACGCTGCTGAACTTCTTCGCGACGTGGTGCAAGCCGTGTCAGCGCGAGATGCCGGATTTTCGGAAGCTCCGGGCCGAATACGACGCCGACGCGCTCCACATGGTGTCGATCACGCCGGAAGTCGACGAGACGCTCATCCGGACGTTCTGGACGGAGTACGAGGGAACGTGGCCGGTCGTCACGGATCCCGCGTTGAAGGCCACCGACCGGTGGAACGCCAACAGCTATCCAACGAACCTCGTGTTCGACGCGGACGGCATCCCCGTCGATGACGGCCCAACAGTGCGGGCGCGTACCTTCGAGGAGTTCGACGCGCTGATCGAGCCGCTGGTGGACGGAGCGTGACGATGGCCGGGAGTCCGTTCCCCGCGCTTCTCGCGCTCGCGTTCTCGGCGGGCACGGCGACGTTTTTCGCGCCGTGTGCGTTCCCCCTGGTTCCGGGCTATCTCTCCTACTTTCTGGGCGAGACGGTGTCGAGGGAGCCAGCGACGACGGGCGGCACGCCGTCGGGCGCGACGGGGACGCTCGTCGGTCGGGTGCGACGCCCGCTCCTCCGGGCAGGCCTGATCGGCGTCGCGGCGAGCCTCGGCATCACGCTGGTCTACGTCGGTCTGGCGGGGACGACGGTCGCACTCGGTGCCGAGGCGCTGGCGGATATCGCGGTGCTCGAAGTCGTCGTGGGCGTCCTGTTCCTGCTCGCCGGCGGCGCGATGGCGACCGGCCGAACCGTCTCCGGGTCGCACGTCCGATTACCGAAGCGTCGGCGGTCGGTCTTCGGCTTCTTCCTGTTCGGTGTGCTGTACGCCGGGGCCGCCGCGGGGTGTACGGCACCGCTGTTCGTCGCCGTCGTGGCCAAGGGCCTCGCCGCGGGGCCGCTGCGCGGGTTCGGTATCGCCATCGCCTACGCGCTCGGAACGAGCGCAGTGCTGGTCGTACTGACGGCCGTGTCGGCGGTCGGGAGTTCGTCGGCCGTCTCGGTGCTGAGCGATTACACGGAACGCATCTACCGCACGGCCGGCGGTCTGCTCGCTCTATCCGGTCTCAGCGAGATCTACTACTACTTCTACGGCTTTCCGGGGGTGGTGCCGCAATGAACACCCGATCCCACCTCGTGCTCGTACTGAGTCTGTTGCTCGTCGGCTCCGGGTGTGCGGCGCCGACGGATCGGCCCGCCTCGCCGCCGGGGATCAGCGACGGCGCCGTGACGGACGCGAACGCACTGGTGCGGGCGCACACGGACGCCCTCCAGTCGCAGTCGTTCACCGTCCGGTCGACGACCACGATGCACGGCCCGGACGGTAACTACCGCGTCGTCAACAATCGGACGTGGCGTATCGATCCGACCGGCACGGTGCGAGGGGCCGTCGTGAGTACCTCGACGATCATCGGCGACGCCCCGGCACGATACGCGCGGCGACCGGAAACGGTCGCGGCCTGGCGAGCGGGGCCCACCACCTATCGGCGCGTGGAGCGGAACGGCGAGACCACGTACCGTCGGGTGGCGCTGTTCAACTCGTCTGTGAAACTGAGCGCGGCGATCCAGCGGCAGGCAGTCTACCGGCTGAACACCCGGCGCAACGCGACGGTCGAGTCGATAACGCGGGACGGAACGCGGCTGTATCGCGTCACGGCGCCGTTGAACGACACCGCCGTGACGACGAACGCATCCATGACGCTGCTCGTGGACGCGAACGGCGTGGTACGGCGCCTGGAGACGACCCAGACGGTACAGTACCGGTCGGGAAAGCGGGAGATCACCCGCATCGTCGAATTCACCGACACCGGGGCGACGACGGTCGAGCGACCCGACTGGTATACGCACGCCGTCGACGCGACGGGGCAACGCCCGCCCGACGGCTGACGGGAGCGCCGCTTCCGCGACAGTGGTCGAACTGCCCGTCGATCCTCGAAATAAATATCATAATTGTGTGAACTCCCGGTCAGTCAGTCGCCATAGATCATGACAATCAAACCGACGACTAAGTCAGGTACGCCGAAAACAGAGCCTGTAACGCTATATTCGGCACAATAGTGGTACCCCGTGAAAACGGTTCCCACGGTCTGTCCTGGTCGATCACAACATATCACTTTGCAGAAACATTTATGGTTGTGGCGATTACAGATACGGGTGAGATGAGCGCGACTCGTTCCGACACGCCCGGCATCGACGGCATCGCCACCGAAATCGACGTACCCGACACGCTGACCGGCCCGGAGTCGAAACTCGTCTACCTGTTCGTCGCCGCGGCGGGCGAGGCGACGGTCGACGAACTCCACGAGGCACTGGACATCCGGAAGATCAACCTCTTCCCGGTGCTGGAGACGTTGTCCGACCGGGACATGATCACCCGCGACGGTGCGGCGTACGTCCCCACTGCGTCCTGATCGGCGCGCAGACGGCGGCCGACGAAAACGGTACGCTCGGGGTCGTCGACCCCGATGCTGTCGAACGAAACCCCAAATGCCCGTGCCGGGACTCGCGACTTCTTTCGCCCCGAGCGTTCACAGGCACGCCGCCCCGTCGGCGACACGAACGGAACCTCCTGCGGGAAGACGGCTCGGCAGGGTAGCGAGTGGCTCCGCTCGCGGTCGACGAGCGGAGCGGTGCGTATGGCGAGTTACAACAGGGTGAGCGTCCCCACCGGGAGCGGGCGGGAACGCAGGCCACGAACGAAAGCGGGTCGGATTCCCAGTCGAAACACCCGGGAGACTGACCGGTCTCAGGTGGCAGTGACGACGCGGTGAATCGAACCGACGTGTCGTGGGTGTGCGTGTTTGTACGTCGATCACCTCGCTTACCACGACGGACGTACTACCAGCATAAATGCGTTAATTTAGATGTCCTAGTACAATTCCACATATTTCATGCGCTATCCGACTCCTATTTTGCGCTTTATTTCGACGTACGCCCGATACCCGATCAGGCCGAGCGGATGGCGTCCGCCACGTCGTCGAGTTCGTCGTCGCTCACGTCGGGGCGCTCCTCGATCAGGGCGTGGATCGGTCGCCCGCCGTCGCTCTCGGAGCGCGGGACGATGTGGGTATGGACGTGGGGGACCTCCTGCCCCGCGGCGGTGCCGTTGTTGACCGCGATAGTCGTCGCCTCGGCGTCGACGGCGTTCTCGACGCTCTCGGTCAGGTCGTGCACCGCGGCGAACACGTCCGACGCCAGATCGGCGGGCAGGTCGTTCACGCGTTCGTGGTGGGCCTTCGGGATGACGAGCGTGTGCCCGCGGGCCAGCGGGTTGGCGTCCAGAAACGCCATCACGGTGTCGTCTTCGTACACGGTGTAACTGGGAATGTCGCCGTCGACGATGGAACAGAAGATGCAGTCGGCCATACGTGTGTGATGGTTGTCCGATCTCAAAAGCGTCCCGGAGCCGGCGAACCCGACGCGTCGACACCGCACGACCGCAGGGTCTCGCGTAGCTCTTCGCGGTACGACTCCCGGTCGTATCCCAGCCGCGACCGCCACACGTCGGCGTAGGAGGGATGCAGGAGAGGGACGACCGTCGTGCCCAGTTCCGGGCAGTCGAGCGGTTCGAGGACGTACTCCAGGAAGCCGTCGAGTTCCCGCCCCGCCAGGGCGAGGAGGCTGACCGTGGCGTGTTTCCCGGTCGGGAGGACGACGACGGGGTCGACAGCGTCGAGTTCGGCCCGGAGGTGGGCACGGCAGTTCGACCGCTCCGCGGGCGTCGGCTCCCGGTTCGACCCCTCGCCATCCGGCGGATAACATTTCACCGCGTTCGTGTAGAACGCGTCGGCGTCCCCGGCAGCCGACCGACTGCTCGCGGAACGTGGTTCCGCGCCGTCGACGCCGACGTTCGCCATGAGCGACCGAATCCGACGCCCGGAGTATCTCGAGGTGTACGCCAGCCCCGACCGATTGCCGCCGGGCCAATCGGGGGCGTCGGGGTCGCCCGCGGCCGGCGCCTCGCCCACCACCATCACGTCGGCGTCCGTCGGGCCGTTCCCCCACGCGATCCGGTCGCGGGCGTCGACCAGGGCGGGGCACCGCCGACAGTCGGAGTCGAGAACGAGGGCGTCGTCGGAGTCGGGCGGATCGAGGGTGGCCATCCTACAGGGCGTCGGCGACGACGGGTGCGACGGTGGTGGCGGTCACGTCGTGTTCGATGGTGTCGGTGGCGTAGATGGCTGTCACACCCGCGCGTTCGAGTTTCGTCCGCGCGTTCCGGGCGAACAGCGGGTGCACACAGGCGACGTACACCTCGGCGGCCATACTGTCGTTCAGGACGGCGATGGACTCGCTCATCGTCGACCCCGTGGCGACGATGTCGTCGACGACGACCACGTCCCGTCCCGCTACGTCGGCGTCGCTCGGCGTAATCTCCACCTCGGTTCCCGAGTGGCGCACCTTCTCGAAGTAGTCCACGTCGCCCCGGCCGTAGGCGTCGCGTGCCGACTCGGCGAGCGTGATGGCGCCCGCGTCGGGCGAGAGGAAAAGCGGATCGGTCAGGTCGGCGGGGAGAGGGCCGGCGAGACGCGCCGCCGCCCCGACTACGTCACAGGGCACGTCGAAGAACTCCGCCACCGACGGCTCGTGCGGATCGACGAGCACCACCCGGTCGGTGCCCGTGGCGATGGCGCGGGCGACGGCCCGGGCCGAGACGGGCTGTCCCGGCTCGAAAGCCCGCTCCTGCCGCCCGTAGCCCAGATAGGGAATGACAGTCACCACCTCGTCGACACCCGCCTCGCGGACGGCGTCCTGCAACTGGAGCAGTTCGATGTGTGCGGCGTCGGTGGTCGTCGCGGCGACGATGACCGCCCGGTCGACATCGTCGGGGACGGTCACCGAAGCCATGCGTTCGCCGTCGGGAAACCGCTCGTACTGCACGTCGGCGAGCGGGCGGCCCGTCTCGGCGGACAGCGCCGCGCCGAGTGCCTGCGAGGCTGAACCGGGGACGATCATGTGGAGTGGGTCGGCGGCCGCCCCGAAAACCGTTTCCGTTACTGCCGGATCGCCAGCCGTCCCACGCCGCTGACGCCCAGTTCTCGGGTGCGCCAGCCCTCACCCGCGTCGGCCAGCAGTCGTCCCGTCTCCGTGACCGCGACGGTTGCCGCCTCGGTGTAGCCCACGTCGGCGATTCGGCCGTCGCCGGGGTAGTCGACCGGCGACCACTCGGCGATGGCGTCGCGGGCGAACAGGCCGTCCCCGCCGGCGGCGTGGGCGCGTTCGGCGGCGCCGCCGGACTGCGTCCGACTACTCGCGGAAGGGGCGTTCGTGCTGTCGGCGCTCACGACCGCGAACGCGCCGTCGAGTTCGTCCATCCAGCCGTTACCCAGGCGATAGAGGCCGCCGTCGGTCGCCGCGAGCGGCATCCCCCGGCCGTGTACGTCGCGAACGCCGTCGAGGCCGACGTTGCGCAGACCGCCGTCGACGACCTGGTGGACGCCGTCGGCGGCCGCGACCATCCCGGCGTCGATGGCCCGGGGGTCGTCGACGTGCCCCACCGTCGCCCACCCGTCGTCGAGACGGGCGATCCGTCCGTCGGGGGCGGCCGCGAGGGGCGTGCCCGCGCCGTCGAACCCGACGGCGACGGCAGGGCCGAAATCGGTGGCGTCGTAGTCGCCGACCAGCACGTCGTCGGCGGTGGCGACGAGCCGCTGGTTCCCGTGTAGGGCCACGTCGCGGGCGGTGGCCCGGTGGTCGAGGCCGAACTCACCGACCCGGTCGTCGGCGAGCGACGCGGCGACGACCCCCTGCTCGGCGGCGATCAGCACCTCGACGGCGCCCGTCCGGTCGCCGTAGACGCGCTTCTCGTCGATGGTCAGATCGTGATCCATACCGCAACTCCGAGGGCGGCACTCAAAACGGTTGGTGGGCTCGGTCGCTACGCCTCGGAACATCCCGGCGTCGCGTCCCGCCGCTGACGGACGTAGCCGGTGAAGTTGTCGAACAGGCGCTTGGTGCGGCAGGCGGCGGCGTAGGCGTCGGCGTCGATGCCGTCGAGAACCGACTGGATGCGGTCGTCGGGGAGTTCCTTCCCTCGGGTGATCGTCGCGGCGCTCGACCGGTCGTACTCGGGGTGGAACTGGACGCCCCAGCAGTCGCCCCGGCGGAACGCCTGGACGCCGCAGTCGTTCTCGGCGAGGAGCGTCGCCCCCGGCGGAAGGTCGACCACCCGATCCGAATGCGTCTCGAAGGCGACGAATGGAGACTCGATCCCCGCAAAGAGCGGATCGCCCTCGTGGCTGATCTCGCGGTAGCCGAGTTCGATGTCGTCCATCGATTCGACCCGGCCGCCGAGAGCCTCGGCGAGCGCCTGGTGGCCGTAACAGACGCCGAGGATCGGCAGACTGCGGTCGGCCGCCCGTTCGAGCCAGTCGAGCAGGTCGTCGATCCAGGGCTCGTCCCAGTAGACCGAGGATCGCGACCCCGTCACGACGGCGGCGTCGTAGTCGAAGTCTGCGGGGAAAGAACCCGCAGTCACGTCGAACTCCGCGAGGTCGGCATCGAGTTCCCGCCGGAAGTTCCGGCGCGTGTGATCCGTGCCGTGTGAGGCATCGAGGAGCGCGAACCGCAGTCGACTCATCGACCGTATCCAGTCGGTCGAGCCGTTAGTCGCTTACGCTCCCTCGAAGAAGCCGAACAGGCGGTCGTTCACCGCCTGCGACTGCTCGATACCGATCAGGTGGCCGCCATCGAGCGGAACGAACTCGCCGCGCGGGAGGTTCTCCGCGAGTCGACGGCCGTGTTCGACCGGCCAGACGGCGTCGTCGCGGCCGTGGACGACCAGCGCCGGGCAGTCGACTTCGTACAGCCGATCCGAGATGTCGAACGCCTCGACGGCAGCGGCCTGGGCCTCCCAGGCTTCGCGAGTCGCGTCCTCGGCGGCCCGCCAGTCGACGATGCGTTCGACCGCGTCGGGGTTGGCGTCCAGAAACTCCCGGGAGAGAGCGGCGGCGAGCGACGACTCCAGGGCGTCGGAATCGTCGGGCGGGCCGAACAGCGGGTCGAGCGAGAGATCGGCGCCGACGGCGGCGGTGCCGAGGAGAGCGAGCGACCGCGGCCGCGTCGAAATCCGCGCGAGTTCGAGCGCGACCATCCCGCCGAGGCCGAGGCCAACGACGTGAAC
This sequence comes from Haloplanus sp., assembly GCA_042216725.1. GTDB lineage: Archaea > Halobacteriota > Halobacteria > Halobacteriales > Haloferacaceae > Haloplanus. The sequence goes on along the minus strand of JBDGTP010000019.1, from coordinate 26,035 downwards.
CGCCCGGCGGCCGTGGTCTTCGAGTACCGCCTGTACGTCGGCTACGAAGTCGTCGACAGCGTAGGGGCCGGACGGGGCGTCCGACCGGCCGGCGCCCCGGAGGTCGGTCACCAGCGTCTCGAAGGGGCCTGCCAGGCCGGCGTGTTGCCACCCCCACTGCCAGGCGCCGTAGCCGACATCGCCGAGGAAGACGACCGTCTCCGAACCGTCGCCGTCGACTTCGTAGTAGAGCGATACGGGGCCGTTCGATGCGGTCGGCATGGGCGGCCGTACGCACCCGGGACACTTACCTTGCATCACCGCCGTCGAGTCACGCGACCCGCGCAAACAGGAGCGACAGGCCCAGGGTAATGGCGGCGAGGCCGACGAGAAACAGGCCGCCGCCGACGGCCAGCGACGGTGGATCGAGCGGGGACACCCCCATCACGAGATCCGTCGGCGTCACCTCTCGGAACAGCGACCCACTCGGAAGTGAGACGCTCCAGAGCGTCACGACCCCCACCGCGAGCAGGCCGTACACCGACAACCCGCGTGGCGGGGCGCGTGAGTTCATACCTGCTACTCCCCCGGTATCGGGGATAAATATCCGCCCGATACCGGTCGTGAACGATCAGCCTGAAGAAAAGAAGGGGAACCCTACCCGGTCAGGCGTTGCGGATCGCCCGGAGGACATCCGGCGCCTCGGCGAGAGCGTCGTCGAGGGCGTCCACGTCGGGGCCGCCGCCCTGCGCGAAGTCGGGGGGACCGCCGCCGCCGCCGCCGACCTGGGCCGCGAGTCGACCCACGACCTCCCCGGCATTGATGTCGACACCGTCGGGGACGCCGACGACGAACTGGGCGCTGCCGCCCTCGGCGCTCCCGAGCACCGCCACCGCGCCCTCGTCGACGATGGCGTTAGCCGTCGCCCGCAGTTCGTCGGCGTCGGTGTCCATCCGTCGGATCACGGCGGAGACGTCTTCCGCGACCTCGGTCTCGTCGACCTCGGTCGCGGCCGCACGCGCCTCCGCGAGTTCCTCCGTCAGTCGGTCGATCTCCTTCCCCCGCTCTTTCCACTCCTCGAAGAACCGTTCGGCCGTCTCGGGAACCTCGTCGGGGGAGACATCCAGCACGTCCGCGGCGTCGTAGAGGGCGTCCTCGGTGCGCTGAGTCGCCTCGATGGCGGCCTCACCCGCCGCGAAGACGATGCGCTCGACGCCGTCCTGGATCGGCTCGGTCTTGAGGATCTTGATCGCGCCGATGTCGCCCGTCCGGGAGACGTGGGTGCCGGCACACGCTTGGACGTCCTCGCCGACGTGGACGAGGCGGATCTGCTGGCCCGGCGGGACGCCACCCTGATAGAGATCGAACCCGTGTTCGGCCTCCGCTTCGTGGCGATCCGGCCACTCCTGAGAGACGGCGCGGTTGTCCGTCACGAGGTCGTTGGCGACGCGTTCGATCTCCTTGATCTCCTCGCGAGTGATGCGGCGGAAATGCCGCACGTCGAGGCGAGACTGCTCCGTGCCCTTCTGGGCGCCCGCCTGCCTGACGTGGTCGCCGAGTACCTCCCGGGCGGCGTAGCCGATGACGTGCGTGGCGGTGTGGTGCCGCATCAGTCGGAAGCGGCGCTCGGCGTCGACCTGCCCACGGACGAACTCGCCTTTGCCGGGGTTGCCGTCCGTCCGGTGGAGAACCACCCCGTCTCGTCGTTGGACGTCCGTCACCTCGACGACCGTCTCGTCGGTCGAGAGCGTCCCCGTGTCGGCCGGTTGGCCCCCGCCCTCGGGGTAGAACATCGTCTGGTCGAGTACCACGTCGTAGCCATCCTCGCGTTCGAACACGTCGAGGACGACGGCTTCGAACTCGGTGCGCTCCTGATCGTCGTAGAAGAGGCGGTCGGTCTCGGGCAAGTCGCCGAGTCGCTCGTCACGCTCCGCTGCCGCCTCGGTCGCCCCCTCGCCCTCGTGCCGGGCCGCGACGAGGCCGTAGAAGTCGTCGGGTACGTCGACCGCGGCACCGTGTTCGTGGGCAATCTCCTCGACCATATCCGGCTGAATGCCGTGGGAGTCGTACAGTTCGATCAGCGTTTCGCGGGGGATGGGCTCGCCGCGGTCGGCGTACTCCTCGGCGATGCCCTCGACCTTGCGGGTGCCGCGTTCGAGCGTCTCCCGGTACTTGCGCTCCTCGGTGCGCACCATATCGCGGATGGTGTCGCGGTTGGTGTAGCCGAGTCGCTCGGCCTGCATGTCCACGAGTTCGTCGAGGGGCGCGTCGATTCCGAGGCCGTCGACGAGTCGCTTGGTGCGCCGGAGCACCATCCGCGCGAGGTAGCCGGTGCCGACGTTCGAGGGGACGATGCCGTCGCCGAGCATATACGCCAGCGTCCGACAGTGATCGGCGATGGCGTACACGTCTTCGAGGGGTTCGAGCAGAGCCGCCAGGTCGGCGGCGGCGACGCCGAGTTCGTCGGCCACCTCGGCGCGAGCGGAGGCCAGATCCTCGACCTCGTCGATGTCGAGATAGCCCGAGAGGCGGGCGGCCTCGCGGATGAGTTGCTCTTCCTCCTCGGTGTGATCGATGCCGGCGTGCGCACAGAGGAAGTCGATCATCTCGGGGTAGACGGCCTCGTACACCGTGGGCGTCCCCTGACTCATCCACGTCCACCGCTCCAGCCCGTAGCCCGTGTCGACGATGTAGGTGTCCATCGGGCTGTAGCGGTTGCCGTCTTTCATCTCGTACTCGCCGTCGGGGTCTTGCTCCATCGACATGAAGACGAGCGTGGCGAGTTCCGCGCCGCGGTAGATGACCTCGAACGCCGGGCCGGCGTTGCCGCCGCCGACCCACGGGTCTTCGATGTACGTGATCTCGACGGGGTCGGCGCCCATGTGCTCGAAGAACTGATCGCAGTACTTGACGGTCTGATCCTTCCAGTAAACTTCACCCTCGTAGGCGTACTCGCCGGCGGCGTCCTCCCGGGCGTTGAACGCGTGGTGGGCCATCATCTCGAAGGCCATCGTGTGCCGGCCCGTCTTGCCCACGTTGTCGATGTCCTGCATCCGGATACAGGGCTGGGAGATGGTCAGCGGGTTGGCGGGCGGCGGCGTCTCGCCGGAGGTGACCAGCGGTTGAAAGTCGTAGATGGACGCCTGCGTCAGAAGCACGTCGTCACGCCAGCGGTTCGCCGCAACGGGGTACGGATCGATGCGCTCGTGGTCGTGCTCCTCGAAAAAAGAGAGGAAGGCCTCGCGCATCTCCTCGAGCGTGTACGCCTCGTCGAAACCGGGGTTGCCGATGAACGTGTAGTCGTCACAGGGTGGCTCGCCGCAGGTGTCACGCTCCTCGTCGCGCGTCCAGAAATGCACGCCACACGACGCACACTCCAGACGAACGAACCCCTCCTCCTCGAAGTAGTCGAGGCGGTAGGCGTCTTCGAGTTCGCTCATTATCCCCTCTTGGCCCGTCTCCGCCTAAAACAGTTCCGGGAGCGGGTTTCGCGGCCGGTGACGGGCAGGAACCGGTGTGGGACGCTCAGTCGTCGAGCGCCAGTGCGGCCAGCATCGCTTCGAGTTGCACCCGCTCGTTGGCCCCCTCGGTGATGCGGTAGTCGGCTTCGCCGAGCCGTTCCATCAGGCGAACCGTCCGGCGGTCGTCGAGGTCGAACTCCCAGGCCGACCGGTGGAGCTGATCGATCACGTCGCCGCCGGCCATCCCCGAATCGACCAAGAGTGTCTCCAGTGTCGACCGCGCCCGCGCGAAGTCGCCGTCGATGGCCGCCTCGACCATCGACTCGATTTCCTCGGGGCGGGCGGTACTGGTGACCGTGTAGACCGCCTCCTCGTCCACCGTTTCGCCGGTCGTCGCCGCCGCCTGGAGCGTGTTGATCGCGCGGCGCATGTCGCCGCCGGCAGCGTACACCAGGGCGTCGAGGCCCTCGTCGGTCAGCTCGATCCCCTCGGCGTCGGCGATTTCGCGGGCCTGTGCCGCGACGGCCTCGTCCGGGAGCGGGGAGAAGCGGAAGACGGCACACCGGGACTGGATCGGGTCGATGATCCGACTCGAGTAGTTACACGAGAGGATAAATCGGGTGTTGTCGGCGAACTGCTCCATCGTCCGGCGGAGCGCCGACTGAGCGTCGGAGGTGAGGGAGTCGGCTTCGTCGAGGAAGATGATGCGGTAGTCGAACCCGCCGAACGAGGAGCGGGCGAAGTTCTTGATCCGGTCGCGCACCACGTCGATGCCGCGTTCGTCCGAGGCGTTGAGTTCGAGGAAGTTGCCCCGCCAGTCGTCGCCGTACACCTGACGGGCGATGGCCGTGGCGCAGGTTGTCTTGCCGACGCCGGCCGGCCCCGAGAAGAGGAGGTGGGGCAGGTCGTCGCGGGCGATGTAGCTCCGCAGGCGGTCGACGATGTCGTCCTGTCCTTTCACGTCGTCGAGGGTCTCCGGGCGGTATTTCTCGATCCAGATCTCCCGTCCTGTGGACGACCCCTCGGCCTCGCTCATACCGAAGGAAGGGGCCGGTCGGCACATAAACTCCCCGAGACCGAACCCGAACCCGAACGTTCAGGGTCGTCGGCCGACTCCCTCCGCCCATGCCGACGGTGATCGCCGAGGTGGTGGGCGAGAGGCGCCAGGAGGTCGCCCTCGACGCGGGGGCGACGTACGGCGACCTGCTCGCGGCCCTGTCGTTCAGCCCCCACGAGGCGACCGTCCTCGTCGACGACGCGCCGGTGCCCGAGGATCGGGCGGTCGATCCGGAGATCGAACGGGTTCGCGTCCTCCGCCTGGTCAAAGGCGGCGCAGCGGTCGACGACCGCGTCCAGGTTCGAACCGCCGCCGCCGCCGACCACCTCGACGTGATGCGCGTCGTCGACGGCGCGGTGCTGACCGCCGACGCGACGGCCGTCAGTGAGCGGATCGGCCGCGGCGAGGTGCTGGTGGCGACGGTCGACGACCGAGTGGTGGGAGCGCTCGTCCGTGCGGGTGACCACGTGACCGCCGTAGCGGTGCGCCGTCGCTGGCGCGACCGGGGCGTCGGCACCGCCCTCGTGGAGACGGCGGCCGACGAAACGGGGCGACTCACCGCGACCTTCGACCCCGACGTGCGACCGTTCTACGAATCGCTGGGGTTCGATATCGAACCGGTCGACGGCCGCCTCCGGGGGCAGTTAGCGCCCGAGGCGACGTGAGACGGCGACGCCCACCTCGTCGGCCCAGTAGAGCAAGGCGACCGTGAGGAGGAACACGAGCGTGGAGAGATCCCAGGCGAGACCGGTGAGCGTCGACCCGAACAGCGTGGTCGCCCCGAGGAAGGGCAGCAGGATGGAGAACGTACAGCCGACACAGGAGACGAGGCCGAGTGCACCCGAGAGCACCGCCCGGGTCGCATCGAGCAGGCGAACGTAGACGAGGTAGGTCATCGCGACGTAGCCCACGAGTTTGAACGGGATGATCGAGAGACGAACGCGGGGCGTCCCGTAGATGATCGTCGGCCCCCAACCGGGGATGTTCCAGTGTACCGAGGCGACGGCACCGCCCCGAAGCGGCCCGTCGAGGCCGAGCTGGAGGATGCCACCCGCCCACAACAAGAGGAGGAGATACCCCCCGGCCATCGCGGCGGCGACCGCCCACTGCCGACGGCCGGCGTCGGGGTGCTCCGTCCGGACGACGGCCCAGACGCCGACGTTGATCCAGACGAACGGGTAGACGACGTAGCGGGGTTCGGTGACGATTACGTCCGTGACCGCGAGGTAGGCCGTGACGACGGCGAGTTCGGCGGCGACGACGAGAGACCACCAGCGGATGGCGGCCGTCTTCGTGACGAGGAGGCGGCGAACCCGCGCCAGCGGGCGGTAGGCGCCGCTCACGCGATCACCTCCCGGACGGGGCGTCGCCCCTCGGCGCCCGAGGAGGGACGGAGTGTGAGCGCCGGACGAGTCCCGAGCATATCCGAGTCCACCGGCCGCAACGCCTTGGACGCTTCGACTGCCCGTTCAGAGCTGTGCCGCGACCAGATCCCGCCCGGCGTCGAGCAGCCGATCGACCCGCTCGCGGCGCCCGGCCTCGGCGTAGACACGCATCTTCGGTTCCGTTCCACTGGGACGCACCAGGAGCCACGACCCGTCGGCGAGGAGGAGTTTGAATCCGTCGAGGGTAACCACGTCCTCGACCGCTTCGCCGGCGACCTGCTCGGGGATGGCGTCGCCGAGGGCGTCGATCACGGCCGCCTTCCGGTCGTCCGGGCAGTCGATGCTCACCTTGTCGGCGACGATGTCGCCGTGGGTGTCGAGCAGGCGGTCGACGCGGTGATCCAGCGACTCGGTGGACGCGGCGTCGGCGGCGAGCACCGCCATCAACACGCCGTCCTTCTCGGGGACGTGGCCGCGGATCGAGAAGCCGCCGGACTCCTCGCCCCCCATCAGGGCGTCGTGTTCGACCATCGACTCCGCGACCCACTTGAAGCCGACCGGCGTCTCGATCACTTCCTCGCCGTGGGCGGCTGCCACCCGGTCGATCAGGAACGTGGTGGAGACGGTGCGCACCGCCGGCCCCGCGTCGGCGTCGAGGAGGGCGTCGTAGATGGCGGCGAAAAACAGGTTCTCGTCGAGGAACCCACGGTCGGGCGTGACGACGGCGAGGCGGTCGGCGTCGCCGTCGTTCGCGATACCGAGGTCGGCGTCGTGGGCGTCGACGGCGTCGACGAGACCCGCGAGGTTGTCGGCGCTCGGTTCGGGGGGCGTGCCGCCGAAGGTCGGGTCGCGGTCGCACCGCCGGCGGATCACCGTCGCGCCCGCGGATTCGAGGAGGGCGTCGGTGACCCCACGGCCACTGCCGTGCATGGCGTCGTAGACGACGGTCAGCCCCGAACAGTCGGGGTCGAGTAGTTCCCGGGCCTGCGTGGCGTGGGCGGCGACGAGGTCGACCCGGTCGACCGACCCGCGGGGGCCGTCGGTCGTCGGTTCGGCGAGGCGGGCCTCGATGGCGTCGGTCACCACGGGGAGCGCCGGTGCGCCGTCCGACGGGATGAACTTCACGCCGTTGTAGTCGGGCGGGTTGTGCGAGGCGGTCACCATCAGCGCGCCGGCGAGATCACGGTCGACGACTGCCCACGCGACCACGGGCGTCGGGCAGTCCCGCCCGGGCAGGATGGCGTCGAAGCCGTTGGCCGCGAGCACGTCGGCCAGAGACTCGGCGAACCCCTCCGACGTCTCCCGCGCGTCGTAGCCGACCGCGACCGGAGCGTCGTGGCCCGTCTCGTCGAGGTAGTCAGCGACTGCCTGGCCGACCATCCGCACCCGCGCGTCGGTGAAGGTGTCGAGGCGGGCGCGCCACCCGTCGGTGCCGAAGGAGATGGCGTCCATACGTGTCCCTCCCGGGCAGAGGGCAAAAAGGTGGGCGTCGGCCACCAACAGCCCCGCAGTCCGTCGATATGCGGGCGGTGTACGACTGTCCACTTCTCGGCAGACCCCGAAACCGTGTTAATTGATGCCACAGTACCTCCGAACGGGGGGAGACAGTATGACACTCGTCGAAACCCTGAAACAGGCGTTCACGTCCGACGAACGCATCGTCTACCAGTGCGATGCGTGTGGGGAGACGTTCGACGTGGGGGCGTCCGTCGACGACCCGTCGTGTACGGCGTGTGGAGCCGCCGAGGTACGGCAAATCAACCGCATCTGACGGTTCGCGGGCGTCGACACGGGTGAGAGGGCGGCTTACGGGCCGTCAGTGTCGGCGTCGGCGAGCAACCGTTCTTTCTGCGGGCGCGAGAGGGACTTGATCTCGTGTTCGCGGCGCATCGCCGCCGAACGCGTGTCGTAGCCCTCGGTGTGAACGAGTTCGACGGGCGTCCGTCCGCGGGTGTATTTCGCCCCCTCCCCCGCGTCGTGTTCGGCCACGCGCCGCTCCACGTCGGTCGTGTAGCCCGTGTAGTACGTTCCGTCGGCGCATTCGACGACGTAGACGTAATGCATCGGTCGGATCGATACGCCGCGGCGCTCATAAGTGTCCGCGTCCCCAGCCGAAGGGGCTTCGCGTGGTGGTCAACGTCGCTACAGTGGTTACGCGTTTGGGGTTCGACGCCTCGACGCTTCGGCGATACCGGCGTTGGCCGAACAGCTTGGACAGGCGAGGATGCGCCCACTTGCGTCGGCGAACACCCGTGCGAAGCGTTCCGAGACGTGTGACCCGCAGTGATCGCAACGTGCCATGGTTGAACCGGCTACCACCGGTGCCGGCATCCCTGGGTTGGGAACCCACACCTAAATGGCTACCGCGCGCACGCGTGTGAGTCGCCGTTCGTCCAAAAATGACCGCGCTCAGCGCCAATCGTCCCGTGTCCCGGGGCGACCACCGCCGTTACGCGTCACGGGTGCCGCCAACCGCCCGAGCGATCAACCCCGCCTGCGCGCCGGCGGTGAACCCGTCGTCGATGTTGACGACCGAGAGCACCGTACACGACTGGAGCATACTGGCGAGTGCCGACTCGCCATCGCGGCCGAAGCCGTAGCCGGTCGACACCGGCAATCCGATCACCGGCGTGTCGACGAGGCCCGCGACCACCGTCGGGAGCGCCCCCTCCCGCCCGGCGGCGACGACGGCGACGTCGGCCGCCCGGAGCGCGTCCAGATGGTCGACGATCCGGCCCAGGTGGGCCACGCCCACGTCGTCGATGCGTTCCACCGTCGCACCCACGGAACGGGCGAGAATGGCCGCCTCGCCCGCCGCCGCCGCGTCGGAGGTGCCCGCGGTGACGACGGCGACCGTCGCGTCGACCGACGGCGGGTCGAAATCCGGCTCGTGGACGACGAGCGTCCGGGCGCGTTCGTCGTGGTCGACCGTCGCGTCCGCCGACAACCCGTCGGTGACGGCCGCGACGTGGGCGTCCTCGGCACGGGTGACCAGCACGCGACCGGTCGTCTCCAGCGCCGTCTCGGCCATCGACGCCACCTCGGCGGGCGTCTTGCCCTCGGCGAGCACCGCCTCCGGAATCCCCCGGCGGCGCTCGCGTGCGGCGTCGAAGCGCCCGGCGTCGGTCGTGGCGTATCCGACGAGTCGGGCCTCCGCTTCCGCCGGCGAGAGCTCACCCGCCGCCACCGCGTCGAGAATGTCGCGCATATCCGTGATCCGGCCGTGAGATACTCGTAGGTGTCGGTTTTCGGCATCGGTCGACGGCTGGCCGGCGGTCGGAGCGCCGGCGAATCGCCGTCCGGGATATGCGAGGACGCAGACGCCCGCGCGCTGACGACGAACTCAGGGCTGAATCGCCGGTGTTCCGGCCGGATACGGGGTCTCTTCGCCCCAGTATTTATATATCTGGGACAAAATGCGCGAGAACGGCTCCTGTGGCGGTACGTACGGCCGATTTGGGAAATCTTATTAATAAGGGTGGGCATGTGTAGGTCGTATGGCAGACCTCATCGTCAAAGCCGCCGTCAAGGAAGCGCTCCAGGACAAGAACGTCGCTTCGGACTTCTACGATGCCCTCGACGAGGAAGTCGAGGAACTGCTCGCTGACGCCGCACGGCGTGCCGAGCAGAACGACCGCAAGACCGTCCAGCCGCGCGACCTGTAGATCGGTCTCAACTTCTCCCGTTTTTTCGCTCCCGGAGCGACTGCTACAGCCGTACTCGGCCTACGCCGTGCGAACCGTTACGCCGTCGTCGTCGCCGACGTGTACCTCGTCGGCGAGGCCGACGAACAGGCCGTGAGCGACGACGCCCGGCATCGTCGCGAGATCCGTCGCGAGGGCGTCTGGTTCCGTCACAGCACCGAACGCACAGTCGAGAACGAGGTTGCCGTTGTCAGTCACGACGGGACCGTCCTTGCGCTCGGCGTCCCGAAGCGTGGGCGTCCCGCCCAGGTCGCGGATCGCCCGGGCGGCGGTCGCTCGCGCATCCGGCAGCACCTCGACCGGAATCGAGCGGTCGAGCACCGCCGTCTCTTTGCTGGGGTCGACGACGACGACGAACCGGTCGGCGGCGGCAGCGACCACCTTCTCGCGGGCGTGGGCCGCGCCACCACCCTTGATCAGCGCCAGATCGTCGCTCACCTGATCGGCGCCGTCGATGGCGATGTCGATCCGTTCGACCGAGTCGAGCGCGACCAGCGGAACCCCGACCGCGCGAGCGAGGTCACGGGAGGCGTAGGAGGTGGCGACCCCGCGCACGTCGAGGCCGTCGTCGACCGCCCGCCCCAGCGCACGAATGGCGTGGGCGGCGGTGCTCCCCGTTCCGAGGCCGACCGTGTCGCCGTCGGTCACGAGTCCGGCGGCGTGTTCGCCCGCGCGACGCTTCGCCGCGTCCGATCCCCCGGGCGTCTTCATGCCCACCGCTGGGCGGGCCGGTGGCAAAAACGACCCGGTCGGCGACGGCCGTAGCTATATGTCTCCTCCGGCCGTCGGCACCGGCATGGTCCCCCTCTCGACCGCCCACGCCCATCTGCTGGTTCGCTGGCTCCACGTCCTGGCGATGGCCGTCGCCCTCGGCGGCACGGCTCTCGCGTGGGGGGTGAGCTACACCGCCGACGCGGAGACGGCCATCGCCACTGCGACGACCTTCGAGGCCGCGTTCTGGGGGGCGTTCGGCGTCCTCGTGGCGACGGGTATCGGCAATCTCGGCGCCCTCGCCCCGGCCATCCCACGCGACCAGTGGGGCGCCATCCTGCTGCTCAAACTCGGCCTCGTACTCGTCGTCCTCGTCGGATCGGCGGTGCGGACGGCGACGGTTCGGGCGGCCCGCCAGGCGGAGACGCTGCCGGCGCTCGACCGCGGCTACGCGCTCACTGCCGTCGCGCTGGTCGCCATCGTCGGCCTCGCGGAGGTACTGGCGCATGGCTGACGCGGGCGACGACGAACGGGCGCCCGAGGGCGAATCCCCGACCCACGACGAACCCTCGGCTCCCGCCGAATCCCCGACCACGGTTCTCGACGACGACCCACCGCTCGTGTGGGCGCTGTCGTCGTTTCACGCCGCGGCGTTGCTCGTCGCCCCTCTCCTGCCCCTTCATGCGGTCGGCGCGCTCGGATCGCTCCTGCAGGGGGTGAGTACGGCGGCGGGGCTCGGCCTCTACGTCGCGCTCTGGGGGATCACCTGGTGGACGAACCGGCGGTGGCTGGCGGCGGCGACCCTCCGAGGGATGCGCGGGGTACTCGGACTGGGGGCGACGTGGGGTGCCGTCACGGGCGTCGGCTTTTTCGCCGTCCTGCTCGTCGTCGTCGCGGTCAACCTCCCCGAACTCGGCTTTCTGGCTGTCCTGGCGCTCGTCGGCACGCCGGTCGCGGCGCTGATCGGGGCGCTCGCCGGCGCCGGATTCGCCGTCGTCGACCTGCTGATCGTCCGCGCAGGGCACCGCCTCGCGGGACTCGGGGAGTGAGCCGGCCGAACCGTTTTGCCGGCGCCGCCCGTCGGCACGGGCATGACACGCACGGCCGTCGTCGCGGGCGTCGGGCCGGGGCTGGGCGCCGCAATCGCTTGCCGGTTCGCGACCGAAGGCTGCCAAGTCGCACTGCTCGCACGCAGCGAATCGTTCCTGTCGACGCTCGCCGCCGACCTCGATGAGAGCGACGCCGTCGCCGGGGAGACGCTGGCAGTGCCGACGGATCTCACCGACGCCGAGTCGGTCGAGCGGGCGTTCGACACCGTCCACGAGGCGTTCGGCGCGGTGGACGTCCTCGCCTACAACGCGAGCGACGCGGCGTGGAAGGGCGTGACCGACATCGACCTCGACGAGTTCGACGACGCCCTGGCGACCGGGCCGCGGGGGGCGTTCCTGTGTGCGCGGGCGGCCGCCGCGGACATGCGGGCGGCGGGCGGCGGCACGATTGTGTTCACCGGCGCCACCACGTCGGTTCGCGGCCGGGAGGGTGCACTCGGGTTCTCGGCCGCCAAGTTCGGCGTCCGTGGCGTGGCGCAGTCCCTGGCCCGGGAACTCGGCCCGGACGGGGTTCACGTCGCCCACGTCGTCCTCGACGGGACGATCCGCCGGCCGGACGCCGACGCCGACGACCCGTCGACCGACCTCGATCCGGACGCCATCGCCACGACGTACTGGGATCTGGTCGAGGCCGAACCGTCTACCATGCCGTTCGAAATCCACCTCACGAACGGGCCGAGCGGCGCCATCGAGTTCGTCTAGACGCTGCTGAACGCGAACAGGCGGCCGTCGGTCGTGGTGGCGTAGAGATAGCCGTTCGCGGCCATCACGTCGACGACTGGATCGTAGAGTTCCTGGCGCCACCGGCGGTTCCCGGAGTGCGCGTCGACGGCGGCCAGCGAGATGCGCTGTGCCGTCGGATCGGCGCGACCGACGGCAAAGAGGATATCGCCGGCGAAGATCACGTCGCCCCGGACGCCGAACGGGAGCGACCAGCGTTCCGTGCCCGTCTTCGCGTCGAGGCCGTGGAGCGTCCGCCGGGTGCCGTAGACGGCGGTGCCGTTCGCCACCGCGAGCGTGGCCGGTCGGATGGATGTCCCGCTGTCGGTTCCCCACAGGTGGCGGCCGGAAGCGGCGTCGAATCCGACGACTGCGTTCCCGGTCGTGGCGACGACGGCGCCGTCGGCGACGGCGAGGCGGCCAACCGGCCCGTTCAGCGAGACGTGCCACTCGATCTCCCCTTTCGACGGATCGACGGCGTAGAGGTGACCGATCTCGGTCGTCGGAGAACTGCTGGGGTAGCCCGTTCCGATGTAGGCTACGCCGTCGCCGACGGCAGCGGCGCGGATCTGTCGATCCTGCCGATCCGCCGTCCGAACTTCGTTCGGGGTGAACGACCAGCAGTGTTCACCGGTTCGCGCGTCGACGACGCGGTAGGCTCGCTGGGTCGGAACCACCAGGCTCGGCCCCGCAGTCGCCATCCCCCCAACGAACCGGCCGGGGAGGTCGTAGGCGTTCAGCAACTTCCCGGTGCTGCGGTCGATGGCCACGACGCGGGCGTCCTCCCGACTCCCGAAGGGGACGTACACCGTGCTGTCGGTCACGACCGGAGGGCCGATAGGCATGGCGTCGATCCGATGTCGCCACTGGATCTCCCCGTTTCGCCGCGGATCGTGGCACAGCACGGCCGCTATCGGCACGCTCGGTGCAGTGTCGGGGTCGGCCGCGACGAGATAGACGAAGTCACCGTCGGCGACGGGGAACGTCACCTTCGCTTCGAGTGCCGACATCGTCCAGCGCTCGTTGAGCGGGAAGCTCGTCGGCCCGTTGCTGGCGGGCGCGGCGTTCGTCCCCGAGGGATCGTGGTGAGCCATCGGCCACGTGCCGTCGGGGATGGCCGCCGGATCGAGCGTACAGTCGCTCGATCCGCGTTCGAACGAGCCGTCGGACTCGGTAGCCATCTCCTCGGTGGCCGGCGACGACTTCGCCGTCGCCGTCGCCGTAACGCGTCGCCGCGTCGTCGGTGGCGGAGGCGTCTCCGTCGGCGTCGCCGACGACGGGGCGTCGGCCCGGCTACCACAGCCCGCCGTCAGCCCGCCGACGACCACCGCGAGCCACCGACGGCGCGTGAAGAGTTGTCGTGGCATGCGTTACCTTGCCTGGAGGATTCCGTGAGTATAGATGTTCCGCCAAATCACCCGCGTCCGAAACGGGCCGCACACCCGGCCGTTCGTCCGGATCTCAAAGGCGGTCGAGAACCGCCTCGGCGTCGTAGGAGAGCGTGAGCGACCGCGACCGGCCGCGCCCGTCCACGTCGGCGTAGTCGGCCTCGATGACGCCCAACTGGTCGAGTTTGTTGACGATTTCGGAGTAGCGGGTGTATCCCAGATCCGTCGCCTCGTGGAACGCCTCGTACACCGTCCCGGCCTGCTGGCCGTCGTGTTCGGCGATGGTTTCGACCAGGGCCCGCTCCGAGTCGGAGAGTTCGCGCAGGCACCGCGAGAGGTGGACGTACTTCGACTTGTCGTAGGCCTCCTCGACGTCCTCGATGCTGATCGTTCGACTGGCGCGCATCTCGGCGTTGAGCCCCGCCCGTCGCAACAGGTCGATACCGACCCGGAGGTCGCCGCTCTCGGCGGTGAGTTCGGCCACCCGGTCGAGTTCCTGTGTGCCGATCACGCCGTCGTGGAAGCCGCGGTCGATCCGCTCCTGGAGGATGTCGGCGATTTCGTCGGCGTCGTAGACGGGGAAGTACACCTCCTCGGGTCGGAAGACGCTCTGCACCCGGCCGTCGAGTTCGTCCATGATGTCCAGCCCCAGGTCGGAGGAGACGACGATGACGCCGATGCGAGCGCCCGCCGACCCCTCGTGGGCGCGCAACAGGGAGTAGAGGGTGTCCGACGCCTCGTTCTCGTAGAACAGGTAGTTCACGTCGTCGAGCGCGACCACCAGCACCTCGTCGTCGTCGACGAGACGGTCGGTGATCTGCCCGAACAGTTTCTTGAACGAGATGCCCGACGAGGGGGGTTCGTAGTCGAAGACGTGTTCGAACACACGGGAGAAGACGGCATAGCGCGTCGAGTCGAGTTGACAGTTCACCCGGACGGTTCGCACGCCGTGTTGGCCCGAGAGTTCGCCGAACAGTTTCAACACCGCCGTCGTCTTGCCCGTGCCCGGCGGCCCCCGAACCATTGTGTTGAGCGGGCGGGAGCCCCGAACCGCGGGGCGGAGAGCGTACTTCAGGTTCTCCAGTTGCGTCTCGCGGTGGTCGAACGTCTCGGGTACGTAGTCGATTTCGAAGACGTGTTCGTCCCGAAAGACGGACTCGTCCCACGACAGCATCCCCTCGTCGGGGTCGTCTGTCATCAGTTTCACCTCGCTCGCGTGACTACTTAATGCTTGTCGCGAGGCCGTACGACGGCCGTCCGACGGCTACGTCGATTCCTCGATGGCCGCGTCGAAGACGCGCCGCTTGACTCGCTGTACCGCGTCGCGGACGCCGCTCCGCGAGGCGTACCCCTCGCCGCTGTCCGCCACGATTTCGCCGTTGCGGTGGCGGAGTCGCCACCGCCACTCCCCCGCCGCGTCCTCGTACACCTCGAAGGCCGCGTCGTCCACGTCGAGTACGTCGGCGTCGGGAGCGTACGACCGCACCCGTTCGGCCGCCTCACGGGCGTTGCGCCGCGAGGCGTACCCCTCGCCGCTGTCCGCCACGATTTCGCCGTTCCCGGCCACGAGTCGCCACCGCCACTCCCCTGCCGCGTCCTCGTACACCTCGAACGTCGTGGGCATAGTGGGTTCCTCACCGGGTGCGACCGTATAGCTGTGGGGTAGTGGAACTGCTCCAGCAGACGGGCGTCGAGCATCGGAACTGCTCCAGCAGACGGGCGTCGAGCATCAGAACTTCTCCAGCAGCCGGGTGTAGAAGTCCTCGCTCCGTTCACCGTCGGCGCCGTCCGCAGCCCCGTCGTCCTCCGTCGCCAGTTTCTCGACGATGAGTTCGGGCGTCGACCGCGCCAGGTGGTCGGTCACCGGCGAGCGATCCACCCGGAGTTCGCCGTCGACGAGGCCGACGGCCTCGATGCCGTCGACGGCCACGTCGATGGCGGCGGCGTCACGAATCTCGCCCGCGAGGTGGGAGACGAAGACGGCGGTGACCGCCTGTCCGTCGAGGGCTTCGAGGATGCCGGCGATGATCTTCGCGCTCGCCCCCGGTTCCGTGATGCTCTCCAGTTCGTCAACGAGGACGAGCCGGGAGTCCCCGCCGCGGGTGAGGTCGGCGAAGTCCCGGAGTGTCGCCTCGAACGCGCCGGCGTCGAGTGTCCCCTGACTCTTGGCGTAGTAGTGGAGTTCCGAGACGCGTTCGACCCGTGCCGACTCGGCGGGCACCGGCAGACCCATGTGTGCGAGGATAGCCGTCAGCGCCAAGAGATCGAGCGTCGACGTCTTGCCGCCGCTGTTGACCCCCGAGAGCAGCGTTACGCCGGAGACGGCGTAGTCGACGGGTTCCACGTCGTCGAAGGCCACGTCGAGGAGGGGTGAGCGCCCGCCTTCGACGGCGACGCCGGACACCTCGTCGTCGACGGTGGGCATCGTGCAGTCGAAGTCGTCGGCAAAGCGGGCGAGCGCGAGTTCCACATCGCGTTCGAGGGCGTTTCTGACCAACGCGTCGGCGGCGTCACGGAGGGCGCCGAGGTCGTCGGCCAGGTCGGCCTTGAGTCGTGTGGCCCGGCGGTCGCGCGCGGCCGTCAGTTCCGTCCGGAGACGGGAGACTGCCTCCTCGTCGTGTTCGACCGGGAACGTGGGGTCGCCCCGGAAGACGCGGCCGGCCAGATCCGCCTCGTCAGCCAGGTCGAGGCTGTCGACGAGGTGGTCGCGCGCCTTCTCGACGGCGCGGTCGAACTCGTCGGCGAGTTCCCGCGAGAGCAGAGCGTCGACGCGGGCACCCTGTTCGACCAGCGAGAGGAAGTCCGTCCCCTCGATGGTCACGTCACGTTCGCGGATAGCGGTGCGGAGGTGGTCGTTGGCGACCGACTCCGCGGTACCCACTGCGGCGTCCAGGTCGTCGACAGCGGTCGTGAGGCGGTCGAGTTCGTCGTCACCGACCGGCGTGCCGTCGTCGTCGAGACGGGAGAGGGCGTCCCGGAGCGCGTCGAGATCACAGGGGGGTTCCATGCCCGCCGTCTCGTGTACCCGGGCGGCCGCGAGCAGGGACGTACGGTTGGCGGCGAAAAAGCCGAGGCGTCGCTCGGGCACCACCTCGGTCGGATGGTCGAGGGCGTCGGACCGCACCCGCACGTCGCCGGTCACGTCGACGCCCGCGAACGTCTCGTCCAGGGCGATCACCGTCGCGTACGACCGAGCGAGTTCCGCCAGGTCGCGGGCGTCGTCGACCACTTCGACGGAGAGTTCGGGGATGGCGTCCTTGGCGGCGGCGTATCGCTCGGCGTCGGCCGTGGCGAGACAGCGGTCGCGTACTCGCGTCGGCGGCGGATCGGTGAGGGGTTCCACGTCGGCCAGAGCGTCGAGGGTCGTGGGATCGACCGCCCGACTCCGCGCCCGGTCGACGAGGGCGCGAACCTCCGCGATCCGCGAGGCGGCACCGGTGGGGACGAACGTCTCCATCCGTCGCGCGGCGTAGTCGGTGACCGTCCGCTCCTCGAGGAGGGCGAGGACGTCCTCGTAGATGTCGCGGGCGCGGTCGGTCGCGAGGAAGTCGCCGTCGACGCCGTGTTCGTGTCTGACGGCGGCGCGGGCGATGGCCGCCGCGCGACCGGCGGAGATTCCCGGTGCCCGCGAGAGCGCCGCCACGTCACCCTCCCGGAGCGCCCGCTCGGCGTCGTCGAGTTCGGCGAGTGCGGCCGCCGTCTTCTCGCCGACGCCCGGGATGGCCGTGAACTCCATGCGGCGTGGTGTATCGCCCCATCCGGCAAAACGTTGCGGGTCTCGACGCTATCCAGACAACGCGCTTTTGCCCGTCGGCGCGGTACGGACGGGCAATGACTGCCCTCGACGCGAAACTCGACGCCGCCCGTGACGCCCTCGCGTCGCGAGACGGCGTCGTTGTCGCTTTCTCCGGCGGCGTCGATTCGAGCGTCGTCGCCGCCCTCGCCCACGACGCCCTCGGCGACGACGCCGTAGCGTGTACGGCCAGAAGCGAGACGCTCCCCGCCGAAGAACTCGACGATGCGGCCCGCGTGGCCGAGGAAATCGGCATCCGCCACGAGACGGTCACCTTCTCGGAACTCGACAACCCCGACTTCGTCGCCAACGACGACGACCGGTGTTATCACTGCCGGACGATGCGCCTGGGGCGGATGTACGACGTGGCCCGCGACCTGGGCGTCGGGACGGTGTGCGACGGGACGAACGCCTCCGACCCCGGTGGCGGCCACCGTCCCGGCCTGCGCGCCGTCGAGGAACTCGACGTGTTCTCGCCGCTCCTGGCCCACGACCTCACCAAAGAGGAGGTGCGGGCGGCCGCCGAGCGCTACGGGCTCTCCGTGGCGGACAAGCCCTCGATGGCGTGTCTCTCCTCGCGCATTCCGACGGGACTCGAAGTCACCGAGGAGAAACTCACGCGGGTCGAGAAGGCCGAACGCCTCCTGCGGACGTGGGGGTTCTCGCAGTTCCGCGTCCGCGACCACGACGGCCTCGCGCGTATCGAGGTTGCCACGGACGAACTCGACGCTGCACTCGACCGCGAGTTCGTCCGTGCGGCACGGGAACATCTCACCGACGCGGGCTTCGACCACGTCACGCTCGATCTGCACGGCTACCGGACGGGGAGCGTGAGTCCCGAGAGCGACGACCCCGCCGTCGCGGACGTGTTCGAACAGGAGTACCCCACGGGCGAAGACTGACCGCCGCCGACCGCGCTACGGCGCCCGCGCGTCGGCCGTGGCGTCCAGAAACTCCGTCCGGTTCTCGGCGACGATGGTGGCCGCCTCCCCGGTCACTCGAACCTCGTTCAGCGCGCAGTTGTGCTGTTCCCCGTCGACGACGGCGGAGACGATGTCACGGTCGGCGAGCGCACCCATGAGGAGATAGAGCGGGCCACCGTGACACACCACAGCGATGGTCTCGTCGGGGGCGCTCTCGGCACACACCCGTTCCCAGCGGGCGAGGACGCGTTCGTTGAGATCACGGAGGCTCTCGCCGCTCTCCGGACGGGCGTCCACGGCTGCCCGGCCCGCGCGGTCGAGCGACAGGCGGTCGTGCTCCTCGAAGACGGCCTCGCGGGGGAGGCCCTGATAGCGGCCGAAGTCACGTTCGCGCCACGCCGACTCGAACGTCGGCTCACACCCCACGCTGTCGGCGAGATAGGAGGCGGTCTGACGGGCGCGCCGGAGGTCGGAGGCCAGCAGGTGATCCACGTCGTAGTCGGCGGCGACGGCGGCGGCGAGCGCCCGGGCCTGGTCGTGGCCGCGGTCGGTCAGCGGAGTCGGCGCCCAGCCCTGGAGGCGGCCGTCGCGGTTCCACGTCGTCTCGCCGTGACGGGCGAGCAGGACGGTCGTCATGGCGCCCGCTACGAACGTCCCTTACAAGAACGTTCCTCGGGAGCGGTACGTGTGGCACAGATGCACACGGAAGCGGTAGCCGACCGGGTCGATCAGTTGCCGGTCCACTGGAGGAGGGCGAGCGTCCCCTCGAACAGCGTGATCATCGTCGCGGCGACGATGATGGGTGCCATCCCCGTCGGATCGGGGCTGACGAGGAAGGCGACGCCGAGGAAGCCACCCCAGAACAGCAGGCGGCGCCCCTCCAGCCACTCCCGCGTGGTGAGGTTCATCATGATCGCGAGCATGATGAACAGCGGAATCTGGAAGACGAGCGCCATGTAGCCCATGAGGACGAGAATGAGGCTGAACGTCTCTTTGAGGCCGAAGGCGACGACGGCGGTGCCCGTGGTGTAGGCGGTGAAGTACGCGAAGATAGCGGGGAGGACGACGAAGTGGGCGAAGGCGACGCCGATCAGCGCCAACACGAGACTGGTGGGGACGGCGGCGAGGTAGTAGCGGCGTTCGCGGGGAAAGAGGCCGGGGCGCATGAACAGGTACGTTTCGTACACGGCGACGGGAAGGCCGACGACGAACCCCGCGAGCGCGGCGACCTTGAGTTCGGTGACGAGGAGTTCGAGCGGGCCGTACAGCCGCGGCCGGCGATCCGTGATGGTCTCCGCGCCGGGAATGTGGGAGTTCCAGAGATAGTTGATGATCTGGTCGGCGACCGGGAAGACGGCGAGCGTGACGATACCGCCGAGGACGAGGACGACTGCGAGTCGGCGCACCATCTCCTCGATGTGAGCCGCCAGCGGCATCTCCTCGTCCGAGGCCGGTCCCTCGCCGACGAGGCCGTCGTCCAGATCGCTGGGCGACTCGTCGGCCGCCGTGAGGTCGGGTTGTGGTGGGGTCTCGGCCTCGGCACCGACGGTCGGCGCCGACTCCGATTCCGCCTCGGTCTCCACGACTGACTCTCCGCTCCTCTCCACGACTGACTCTCCGCTCCTCTCCACGACTGACTCTCCGCTCCTCTCCAC
>JBDGTP010000019.1:0-6050 GCA_042216725.1 Haloplanus sp. | reverse complement strand
GACCGGCTCCGTGGACTCGTCGGATGTCGGCGCACCCTCACTCGCCTGCGTCGCGGAGTCGTCGTCTCCGTCGCCCGGAGCCGCCACCGCGCTCGGATCGAGTTCGAGATCCGGGTCGTCGTCGAGTTCGTCGTCGGAGACGGGAGCGCCGACGGCGTCGGAGACGCTCCGGCGTTCATCCTCGTCGAACGGATCGGGCGTCCCGGTGGCGCCGGCGGGCGCGTGTTCGTCGGCGGCGACGACCGCGTCGTCGTCGAGGTACTTCTCGATGGAGCCGCCGGCCTCGGGGGCGTCCTCCGGCGTGTAGACGGTGTCCGTCTCGGGATCGATCGCCGGGTCGTCGTCGGTGGCTTCGGCGTCGGACGAATCGTCGTCCACGGTCTCCCGGTCATCGGACTCGGGGGCGGGGGCGGACGGCCCATCCGTGGGGTCGGCGTCCGCCGTCGATCCGGACGGCGATCCCGACTCCGACTCCGATTCCTCAGCCATTCACCCGACATATCTCCCGTGCTGTTATAGGCCTTTTTCCATCGCGGCGCGAGGTGGGCGACGGCCGAGCGGGGAGAGAAAAGATTGATGACAGCGAGACGGGTTCGATGAACCATGTCGAGCGCGCTCGACGAGGACACCCGCGAGACTCTGGACACCGGCCGGGAGACGGCCGGGGCGATGCTTCGATCCGCCCAGAAGGATCTCCAGAAGGTGTTCATCGTCTTCCTCGTCGGATTCATCGGCTCGTTCTACGCCCTCCGCCTCTACGTCTGGGACTTCCTCGACAGCATCACCCGCTCGAAGATGGACGCCGCGACGTCCGGGCAACTCGAGATCATCGCCCAGACGCCGTTCGACGTGATCCTCCTGCAGGCCAAGATCGGTCTCGTCGTCGGCATCATCATGGCCATCCCCATCTTCCTCTATTTCTCGCGTGACGCCCTCGAAGTCCGCGGCCTGTGGCCGTCCTCGCCCGTCTCCCGGTGGAAACTCGGCCTCATCGGCCTCATGGCGACCGGACTCTTCGTCGCCGGCCTCGCGTACGGCTACCTCGTCTTCTTCCCGGTCATGTTCGCCTTCCTCGCCAACAACGCCCTCTCGGCGGGCTTCACGCCGACGTACTCCATCGTCCTCTGGGCGCAGTTCATCTTCCTGCTCACGCTCTCCTTCGGTCTGGCGGCCCAGTTGCCGCTGGCGATGAGCGGCCTCGCGTACGCCGACATCGTCCCCTACGAGACGTTCCGTGATCGCTGGCGCTACGCCGTCGTCGCCATGTTCGCCTTCGGCGCCCTGTTCACGCCGCCCGACCCGTTCACGCAGATCATGTGGGCGGTGCCGATGCTCGTCCTCTACGGGTTCAGCCTCTATCTCACCAAGGTCGTCGTCACGGCCAAACGCGGGAGCGAACGCCTCGACATCGGAACGGCCGCCGCACGGCACTGGAACGTCATCCTCGGAATCGGCATCGTCGGCGGGTTGCTGGTGTACGCGTTCGTCACCCGGGGGGGTCTCCCCGCGGTCAACGACCTGCTGGCGTGGATGGGGAGCGAGCGACGCCTCGCGAGGCCCGGATCGACGCTCCCCGTCTCCCGAACGGTCGGCCTGGCGCTGTGGACGGCCGCCGGCGCCCTCCTCGCGGGAGTCGTCGGCTTCATGTACTACGTCTACGCCGAACTGGAGGCGGCAGTCGACCCAATCGATGTGGGCGAACCGACGGCAATCGACCTGTCGGAACTCGACGCCGCCGGCGTCCGGGCCGCGCCGCCGGAGGCTTTCGCCGATCTGAGCGAGGACGACGCCGTGGCGATGGCGGGCGACGCGATGGACGCCGGCGACAAGGAGAAAGCCCGGGCGATCCTCGAACGGTTCGACGAAGTCGAGGAAGTGCGGGAGGCCGAGGGGACGACGGAGGAACGCTCTACGAGCGAGGAACTGGGCGACCGGGCGAGTCGGGCCGGGGGCACGTTCCTCGACGAGTTCACCGACGGCGAAACCGACGAGGACGACATCGGCGGCTACTACACCGATATCACCTTCATCCTCGATAGCCTCACGTCCCGCGCGTTCCGCATCGCCGCGGTGTTCGGCATCGTCCTCGCGGCGACGTTCGGATGGCTCTACACGGGCGGCATCGGTCGCGTCTTCGAGCAGTTCCTCTCCCAGTTGCCGAGTCAGGTGACGCCCGAGGAGATCAACGTGGTCGCGCTCCACCCGATGGAGGCGCTGATCTTCGAGGTGAAGTTCTCGACGCTGATCGCCACCGTCGTCACCTTCCCCGTCGTGATGTACTACGCGTGGCCGGCGCTCAAGGAACGGGGCTTCGTCCGTGGCAACCGCAACGTCATCTTCGGGTGGGCCGCCGCCCTCGTGATCGGTCTGTTCGGGGGCTTCGCCCTCGGCTACACCACCGTCGCACCGACGGTCATCTCCTACCTCGTCGCCGACGGCGTCCGGGCGAACATGATCATCGCCTACCGCATCACCAACTTCTTCTGGCTCATCTTCTTCACCACCGCCGGAATCGGCATCCTGGCCGACGTTCCGGTGTTGATGCTCCTGCTCAACGCCGCGGGCATCTCCTATCGGACGATGCGGGAACGCTGGCGCGAGGTGGTCGTCGGCATCATGGCCTTCGCCGCCGTCGCCACGCCCGCCGACGTGACGACGATGTTCATGGTCACGATCCCGCTGATGGTCGCCTACGGCGTCGGCCTGGTCGTGCTGTTCCTGGTGACACTCGGCGGGCGACGCGACCTCTCGAAGAGTCGGGCAGCGGAAGGGTAGGTCAGACCGTCGAGAGCCGAATCGTTACCACGCTCCCTCGGGGCTCGTTCTCGTCGAATCGCAACTCGCCGTCCGACTGGCGGACGATCAGGCTGACGAGCCACAGGCCGATCCCGCTCCCGTGATACAGCGGCTCGATCTCCCGCTCGCCCGTCAGTATCGCCCGCTCCATCTCGGGGATGCCCGGGCCGTCGTCTGCAACGCTGATGGCCGCGATCCCGTCCTCGACAGTGACGGTTATCTCGACCGCCGGCGCGTCCCGATCCGAGTGAGTCACGGCGTTGGTCACGAGTTCCTCGACCGCGCGGCGGATGTCGTCGGTCGCGGTGACCTGCACGTCCGCCGGTTGCTCGACGGAGAGCTGCGCGGTGGGGTGGCGCTCCTGCACGTCGGCGACGGCGGAGCCGACGGCGGGCGCCAGCTCGACGACGCCGGTCGACGGCGGATCTGACAGACGCGTCGTGATCTCGTGTTCCTTCGACCGTGTGCAACAGCTCGTCGCTCTTGTCGACGATCGTTTCGGCGTAGTCGGCCGTGTCGCTCTCGGCAGACGACAGAACGAGTTCCGCGTACCCCCGGATCACGTTCACGTCGTTGTGGAAGTTGTGCCGGAGGATGCGGTCGAACACCCGTAACTGGCGGAGTGACTCCCGCAGATCCGCCTCCAGTCGCTTGCGGTCGGTGATGTCCGTCTGGATGGCGACGAACCCCTGGATCTCGCCGTCGTCGCCGGTGATCGGGGCGGTCGTCTGCCGGGCGTGATACTGCTCGCCGTCCTTGCGACGGAAAACCGTCTCCACTTCCCGGATCGTGGTCGGGTCGGCGAACGCCCAGCGATCCTCGGTCGTCCCGTCGTCCCCGTCGGGATGCAGGACGTGCGGGTGTTCCCCACGAACCTCCGCGGCGGCGTAGCCTGTGATCTCCTCGAACGCCGGATTGACGTACTCGATCTGCCAGTCGGCGTCGGTGACGTAGACCGCGTGTCCCGACGCGTCGATGGCACGCCGTGTCCGCCGCAGGTCGGCCTCACGCTCGCGGAGTCGGTCGTTCAACTGCTGTTCCTCACGCAGGAATCCGAGGAGGAAATAGGAGACGAGACTCGCCAGGAGGTTGGCGCTCGTTTCGGCGACTTCGGCCGGGAGCGCCGTTGAGAGCGTCCCGCGATAGAACTGGTACAGTTCGAACCCCTGGTGGATGGTCATGAGACCCAGCAACCCGACCAGGGCGAGCGGTCGAAGGTCGTCGAGTCTGCGGATCGAGAGGAGCGAGTAGCCGATGGCTAGCGAGAGTGCGCCCCCGGAGGTGAGCGTGAACGCTACGAATTCCCACGTGCTGACCATCGTATCCGGATACGGACATGGTGAACCAAGTAGTTAGTGTCGCTCCGCGCGCGGTCGGCGTCGGGGCGTGGAGGTCGGGACGACGGCGGCGCCCGGTCGGCGCGGAATCCGGCCGATGCGGAGGCAGTTCCGACGGTCGCGACAGAGATATGGCCACAGTGCGACTCGAATATTCTCGAGGGAAGAAATCGTTCCGTATAAACGGTAGATGCCCATATCGCCGACATGGCCAAGATAAGCGTCGAGATTCCCGACGAACTGCTCGCGGATCTGGACGAGCACGTCGGCGACGACGGAAAGTTCGTAAACCGGAGCGACGCGATCCGGGCGTCGATCCGCAAGACGCTGGATCTCCTCGACGAAATCGACGCCCGACACGGGCGTCTGGAGACCGACGAATGAGCGTCGACGACCGGTGGGCGGTCGGGCGCGTCGCCATCCTGGGGCTGTTCGTCACGGCGCTCGTGACCGCGCAGTTGACCGCGGCGAAAGTGTTGGCCATCCCGCTTCCCACTACCCTGCCGCGGATCGGGGATACGGTCTTTCTGCCCGGCGCCGCGTTAGCGTACGCGCTCACCTTCTTCGCCTCGGACTGTTACGGCGAACTCTACGGTCGGCGTGCGGCACAGGTGATGGTGAACGTGGGCTTCGTGATGAACTTCCTCCTGCTGGCGCTGGTGTGGTCGACGATCCTCGCACCGGGCCGAAACCCGGAGTTCGCCGCCCAGTTCGAGAGCGTGCTCGCGCCGGCGACGAACATCGTCGTCGGGAGCCTGCTGGCCTACATCGTCAGTCAGAACTGGGACGTGATCGTCTTCCATCGGCTCCGGGACGCGACCGAGGATGACTTCCTCTGGCTCCGGAATATCGTCTCGACGGCGACGAGCCAGGCTCTCGACACGGTCATCTTCATCGGTGTCGCCTTCTACCTCCTCCCGCAGTACGTCGCTATCGGGAGCGTGACACCGTGGTCGGTCGTCGTCTCGCTGATGCTGGGCCAGTACCTCCTCAAACTGCTCATCGCACTCCTCGACACGCCCTTCGTCTACGCCGTGGTCGGTCTGGTGCGGACGCGGGCCGACGCCGCCGCGAAGGCCGCCGCCACGGCAGGGGCGACGGAGCCGGATCGGGAGTTCGAGTCCTAGTCCCGCCGCTCGGCGAAGGCGAACCGAGGTTTCACGTCGTCGATACGGACGGTGACTTCCTCGCCGATCTCGGCGTCGGGAACGAACACGGTGAAGTCGTCGACGTGAGCGATCCCGTCGCCCTCGCTGCCGCGGTCGGTGATCTCGACGGTGAGTTCGTCGCCCGTGGCCACCGGCGCGGTGAGATATCCGTTGGCGACGAGATACACCTCCGAGGACGAGTCGCGGGAGGCCTCGGGGTGGATCGAGCGGACGTACTCGAAGTCCTCCTCCATGTCGTCCCGGAGGTCGGCGAGGTCGGGCCCGTCGAAGGCCTTCACGACGAGGTCGCCGCCGGGCACGAGGAGGTCGCGCGCGACGCCGAGCGCCTGGCGAGCCAGGTGGATCGACCGGGCGTGGTCGACGGAGTACTCGCCGGTCATGTTCGGCGCCATGTCGGAGACGACGACGTCGACGCCGCCCCCGCCGACGGCCTCGTGGAGGCGCTCGACCGTCTCCTCGTCGGTCATATCGCCACGGATGGTCTCGACGGTGTCGGCCTCTAGCGGCCGGAGGCGCTGGAGGTCGACGCCGACGACAGTGCCCTCGGAACCGACCGCCTCGGCGGCGACCTGAAGCCACCCACCGGGCGCCGCGCCGAGGTCGACGACTGTGTCACCCGGAGCGAACAGGTCGGCCGTCCGGTCGAGTTGCTGGAGTTTATACGCCGAACGGGAGCGGTAGCCCTCCTGTTTCGCCTTGTTGTAGTACTTATCCCGGTCTGTCATACGTACCTCACCAAATTCCTTGA
>JBDGTP010000030.1:0-45787 GCA_042216725.1 Haloplanus sp. | reverse complement strand
ATCCGGAACGTACATAAGCGCCACTGGTACAGGGTAACACATGAATACGGGAACACGCTCACGCCTCCGGCGCATTTCGACGGACGACCGCTACCTGATCGTGCCGATGGATCACGGCGTCACGATGGGGCCGGTCAAGGGACTGGTGGACATCGAATCGACTATCGACGCGGTGACCGACGGCGGCGCGGACGCCGTCCTCACGCAGAAAGGGGTCGCGCCACGCGTCCACGCCAACAAGAACGGCGCGGGCTACATCGTCCATCTCAACGGGTCGACGAACATCGGCCCCGACGAGGACGACAAGCGACGGACGGGCACCGTCGAAGCGGCGCTTCGCGCCGGCGCCGACGCCGTCTCCTTCCATCTCAACGTCGGCTCCGAGTACGAACCTGAACAGATGACGGCACTCGCCGAGGTGACCGAACGAGCCACGGAACTCGGAATGCCGACGCTGGCGATGGCGTACGCCCGCGGCCCCGACATCGAGGAAGACGACCCCGAGGCGCTCGCCCACGCCGTCCGTCTCGCCGAGGAACTCGGGGCTGACGTGGTCAAGACGGGCTACAGCGGCGACGGCGACAGCTTCACGCCCGTCTGTGAGGGGACGCGCCTGCCGGTCGTCATCGCCGGCGGGAGTCGCGGGACGGATCGCCAGACTGTCGAGATGGTGCGCGGTGCGATGGACGGCGGCGCCGCTGGCGTCTCCATGGGGCGGTCGATTTTCCAGCACGACGACCCCGGGGCCATCACACGAGCAATCGCCGCGGTCATCCACGACGACGTGGGCGTCGACGAGGCGCTTCGGCGGGGCGGCCTGCTCCAAGTCTGATATCCGCCACGTTGAAGCCACGCCACACCGAGTTGCGGGTAATGACACGGAGCGTGTGGCTGAAGGCCGACGCCGACGTCGGCGACTGGGAGTCGCGGAAAGAGCGCATCACCGCCGGGCTGGAGGCGGGCGTCGACTGGGTGCTCGTCGACGAGACGGACGTGTCTCGGGTGCGCGAACTCGGCGACGTGAACGTGGCGGCGTTCCGGACTGACGCCGACCTGGTCGAGGACGCCGAACCCGACGGCGCGACGGCCGACGCCTACGTCGTCGGCAAGAACGGCGAGGGCGACGGCACGGTCGACCTCCCACCCGATTTCTCCGGGTCGGCCGACCTCACGACGCTCCGGCGCGATCAGGACGACGACCGGGAACGGGGTGCGTACGTCCGGATTCTCGACGAGGAGTACGAGGCCTTCGCCGAGGCCGCCGCGGACGACGCCGACTACACCATCGTCGTCGGCGAGGACTGGACGATCATCCCCCTGGAGAACCTCATCGCTCGCATCGGCGACGAGACGACACTGATCGCGGGCGTCACCTCCGCCGAGGAAGCACAGACGGCCTTCGAGACGCTGGAAATCGGTGCCGATGGCGTCCTCCTCGACGCTGGCGACCCGGACGAGATTCGCGCGACCTGTGAGGTACGGGACGCCGCCGAGCGTGAACACCTCGACCTACAGTACGCGGAAGTGACGGCGGTCGAACGCACCGGCATGGCCGACCGGGTCTGTGTCGACACCGGATCGCTCATGGAACACGACGAGGGGATGCTCGTCGGGTCGATGTCGCGGGGGCTCTTTTTCGTCCACGCCGAGACGGCCGAGTCGCCCTACGTCGCCTCCCGTCCCTTCCGAGTGAACGCGGGCGCCGTCCACGCTTACGTCCGCTCTCCCGGCGGCGGCACGCAGTATCTCGCGGAACTCGCCAGCGGCGACGAGGTGCAGGTCGTCAACACCGACGGCGACACCCGGGAGGCGGTCGTCGGCCGCGTCAAAATCGAGAAACGCCCCATGTTCCGCGTACAGGCGGCAGTCCAGACGGAGGACGGCACCGACCGCATCGAGACGCTGCTCCAGAACGCCGAGACGATCAAAGTCCACACCCACGAGGGCCGCACGGCCGTCACCGACCTCGAACCCGGTGACGAGATACTCGTCTACTACGAGGACGTGGCCCGGCACTTCGGCGAGGCGGTCGAGGAGAGCATCATCGAGAAGTGACGGTTACGCGCGTCCCGGTTCCGACCGAGACGACTGCGCCGGACGGCCGGACGAACGCCTACCTCGTGGCCGGGGCGAGGGGGTCGGTACTCGTCGACCCCGCCGGTCGAACCGACCGCCTCGACGCCGCGATTGCCGATCACGAGGTGGCACACGTCGCGGTCACGCACGCCCACCCCGACCACGTCGGGGGCGTCGCGGCGTACGCCGCCGAGACGGGCGCGACCGTCTGGGCACGCCGTGGCCGCGAGGAACGCTTCGAAGCCGCGACCGGTCGCACTCCCGACCGTACCTTCGCGGAGGGAGAGACCGTCGGCGGTCTGACCGCCCTCGACACGCCCGGACACGCGCCGGATCACGTCGCCTTCGAGACCGACGCCGGAGTGGTGTCAGGCGACCTCGCCGTCGCGACGGGGAGCGTCGCCGTGGCCGCGCCCGAGGGGAGTATGCGGGCGTATCTCGTCGCCCTCCGCCGCCTGCTCGCTCGCGGTCCGCCTCGCCTGTTCCCCGGCCACGGCCCCGTCGTCGACGACCCCCGGGCGACCCTGACGCGTCTCTACGCACACCGCCGCGAACGCGAGCGACGGATCGAACGGGCCGTCAGCGACGGGGCCGACTCGGTCGACGCCGTCCTGGCGGCAGCGTACGACCGGAACCTCGACGGTGTCCGTGACCTCGCGGCGGGAACCGTTCGCGCCCATCTCGACAAACTCGCCGTCGAGGGGCGGGTGCGGTTCGACCGCGAGACGGAGCGGGTGGCGCCGCGATAGCCGGCGACCCAGCGACGGGCTTTTCGGGGTCGCCCGTCCAGCGGGGGTATGGAGTCGCTGGAGGCCGAACTCGACCGGGCGCGGGAACTCGACGTGGGCGACCTCGCCGACGCCATCGAGTCAATCGGCTTCGAGTGTACGCGCTGTGGGGCGTGTTGTAAGTCCGACGACGACGACCCCCACACGGCGACGGTGTTCCCCGACGAGATCCGAACGCTCCGGGCCGAGACCGACCGCGACTGGCGGGACGTGGCGCGGCCGATGCCCTACGGGCTAGCGGCGGGCGAGGCGGGGCCCGAAGGCGAGACGTTCGAGTGGGCGCTCCAGACCGACGCGTGTGGCGACTGCACCTTCTACGAGGAGTCGGACGGCCGGGGGCGGTGTACCGTCCACGAGAGCCGGCCGCTGATCTGTGTGACCTATCCCTTCAGCGTCGCACTCGGCGGGACGAGTCAGCCGATGGGCGAGGCGGTCGACGAGGCGGGGATGGTTCGCGCCCACGAGTGTGAGGGTCTCGGACGCGACATCTCACGGGATGACGCGGCGGAACTAGCGCGGGCGCTCAAAGAACGGGCGATCCGCGAACTGGAGGAAGCCATCGGGGTTCGGGACAACTACACCCCGGTCGACACCGACGCCGGCGAGGTCGTCGTCTACGACTCCGAGGGCGCCAAAACCCCCGACGGACGGCCGCGCTGACGGCGATACACCTTTAACGATTCCAACACAGGTTGGCATGGAGGTTTACACTGTGGAGATCTCAGATAAACTGCTGTGTCTGTTCAGCGAGCGTGTGCGGTCGGAAGATGGAACGTACGTGATCGAGGTACCCCAGCGCGAGATCGAGACGGGGTCGGTCGAGCCCGACGAAACCTACCGGGTCGCACTCATCTCACGGGAACGAGCGGAGACCGAAGAGGAGACCACCGAACCGGAGG
Source organism: Haloplanus sp. (assembly GCA_042216725.1). GTDB lineage: Archaea > Halobacteriota > Halobacteria > Halobacteriales > Haloferacaceae > Haloplanus. Next base: position 42,024 of record JBDGTP010000030.1, on the reverse strand, counting down.
GGCCATCGTCGGAACCGCAGCCACCAGTCGAAGTCGGCGAGATTCGGTACGTCGAGATCGAAGACATCGGGAAACAGGGCGACGGCATCGCACGGGTCGAACGTGGCTACGTCATCATCGTCCCCGGGGCCGAAATCGGCGAGCGCGTCAAAATCGAGGTCACCGAGGTCAAGTCCAACTTCGCCGTCGGTGAGATCATCGACGAAGACTTCTGACTCTCGGCCGACACAAGATCCATCAGGGCGGCCGTGCGACGCCTTACCTATGTATCGCCGTGCCCTCCTCTCGGCTGGTGTGACGGGTGCGACAGCCGGCTGTCTCGGCCCTGCCTTCGGCTTCGGGAGCGACTGTCCCCGTGGGGCCTCGCTCCGCCTGCGCCCCGTGACTGACGCGGACACCGCCGACGCCGCCAGCGGCTCCCTCGACACGCTCGCACCGCCTCACCGCGACACCATCGTCGCCGCACACCACGGCGACGAGCCCACGATATGGCTCCCGGAATCAGCCGACGCCCCGTTCGCTGGCACCGACTACGTCGCCGTCGACGACGCGTACGTCACCGTCTCGACGTCGGTAGTGTCGTCGACCGAGCGCACCGGCTACGAGGTCAGACTCGACACCGACGAGTCGACCACCCCCGGCCGGAGCGTCGCCCTCGCCGACCTGCCGGCAGTCGACCGCACCGGGCTCTACGTCTCGCTCGGCTACAACACCTTCCGCAAACTCGACGCGTCCGAGGGCGCCCACGCCGTCAGCATCGGCGGAACGCTCGCCTACCCCACCGACGACGCCGAGTCGCGATCCGTTCTCGTCCCCGACCCGGAGTACGACACCGTCCGGATCGGCGGCGATCCGTTCCGCGTCCGGATCACTGGCACCACTCCGACGACCGTCGGAACGCGTCGGGTCGACGTGCGGACGGTCGCGACAGCGGCGAGCGAGTTTGCCGCCCTCGTCTACGACCGATTCGGCGTCGACCTCGACGAACGCGGTCTCTCGACCGAGCAACGCGACGTCGTCGAGACGGCTATCAGCGACGGCTACGACGAGTGTGCGCCCTACTCCGAGGCGTACGCCGACCTGCAGCGGACGCTCGGGGGCACCGGACAGGGCGACCCCCGGAGCCGGCGCGTCGACTACGCGAACTACGAAACCGAGTGGTACAGCGTGCAGGTGTCCGAGTACGTCGTCTAGTCGGCCGAACCCATCGATCCGACCGTCGCGAACCGAGTGAGATCCACGTCGAGATCCACCTCGCCGACCGAGCCGTAGGGTCGGTCGACGACGATATCGCCAGCAGTCGAGCGGCCGACGCCCGGGAGCGCCGTCAGTTCGGCCATCGACGCCGCGTTGAGATCCAGGGGATAGGGGACGCCGGTCACCGACCGGAACCCGTGGTCGACGACGGCGACATCGACGGTCGTCTCCAGAGTGCGTTCGCCGGGAATGGCGACCAACAGGGGGTAGGTGCCGAGCTGTCGGCCGAACGTCTTGCCGTCCTCGTGGTACTCCAAGTGCACGTCGGGGAGCACCGTTCCCGGCGGGACGACCCGGCGGAGCATGGGACGGTCGATCTCCTCGCGCACCTCGCGTTTGTACTGCTTGAAGAGTTTCTTGTGGTCGCGGGCGATGTCGGCGCCAGTGTCGCTCATCTCCGTCCCCGCGAAGGCCATCACCTGCCGGATGTTGATCCGGCGAAGCATCAGCCCCTCGTCGTACACGCGCTGGAGGAATCGCTTGTTGTGCTCGAACGTCTCCCGGCGTTCGCCCTGCAGGCCGTGGACGAGGTTGATCCCCGGGAGGAGTTTGGGGAGGCGGTTCGCCGCCCCGTCGCCCGTCGTCGGGGCGTCCGCCGGATCGTCGCCCGGTCGCCAGCCGCCCTCCTCGTTGACGACGCGCACCGCGTCCAGACACTCGTCGGCCGAGACGAGCAGGTTGTTCTCCTCCTTCACGACCGGGTCGGCGGATTCGAGACCGAAGGCGGCCGTGTCGCCGGCCGTGTTGTGTTCGGCGATGATCCGGATCGCCTCGCGGGAGCGCTCCGGATAGTCGACGATGGTGACGGGGTTCATGTTGTCGAGATGGAGCGTCTCCAGGTCGGGCGCCACCTCGCGGATGCCGGCGTAGAGACGGCGGAGTGCGTCGGGGTTCGGCGCCTCGCCGTCGCCGCCGAACGCGAGGATGTCGGCCTGTCGACCCAGGCGGAAATGGCGCACGCCGCGGTCGTAGAGCGCCGCCACCTCACGGACGACCGACTCGGCGGAGCGGAACCCGGGGTCGCCGTACAGCGGTTCGGTGCAGAACGAACACCGGTAGGCACACCCGCGCGAGGTTTCGAGTTCGGCGATCAGGTAGTCGGGGTGGTTGGGGTGGTCTTCGACGACGAACGCGCCCTTCGCGGCCCAGCGGTCGAGGTCGTCGTTGTCGCGCATGCGGTCGCCGAAGCCTTCCAGCCCGTTCGCCACCAGGTCATGAGCCGCGGCCTCCACGTCGCCTTTGGCGACGAAGTCGTAGTCCAGATCCTTCCGCTCCATCTCCTGGGCGCCAGCGTTCTCCTCGCCGACGCCGAAGCGGACGGGGCCGCCCATCAGCGTCGTCCCGTCGGCAGTCCAGGCGAGTTCCCGCACCTCGTCGGGTTCGGCGGGCGTCCCACCGACGTACTTCCCGGGGACGGTCATGCCACCGAGGTAGATCATGAGGTCGGCGTCGGCCACGTCGCGCCACTTCATCCGCTCGTCGCGGAGTTCGTCGATGGTGTGGTAGGTGATCCCCGACGGCGGCACCCCGGCGTCGACCAGTGCGCCCGCAGTGAACCGGGGGTAAGTGGAGACGTACGGCGGCACCCCGAAGTGTGCGGGTTCGTCGACGTAGCCGTCGACGAGGGTCACCGTGAGGTCGGCGGGGTCGGTCATGGTCGGTCGTTGGCGGCCGACGCGTAAAACCGTGTTCGTGTGCGCCGAGGCGGCCGCTTACGGTGTCGCCGAACCGCGCTCGACGCCGGCCGGCAGAGACGGTCGACGACTAGTCCTGGTCGTCATTCCCGGTCGCCTCGAGCGTCTGATCGGCGGCCGACCGAAGCCTCGCCAGGGCCGTGTTCGTGGAGAACCCGGCCAGGGCGGCAGCGGTGGCGACGAACACCTCGCTGTCGCTGTTCGTCAGAAGCGAGATGATGGCCGCCACCAGCAACGCCGCCGGCACGTGGTACGCCTCCCGTTTGATCTGGCTCGGGTTCCAGTTTTGCTCTTTGATCGGCCTGGAGATGAGAAACGCCAACGCCCCGATCAACGCCCAGACGTAGACGAACCAGCTGACTCGAACGGCCTCGTGGACGAACTGCGTGAAGACGAACGGCTGCCCCTGGAAGCTGACGTTCGCGGCCGTCTCGACGGTCTGTCGATCCGCGCGGTCGACGCCCGCTTCCCGTGCGCTCGGAATCGACACCGTCCCGTTGGAGTCGATCACCGCTCGCCCGTCGGACTGGACGGTCGCCGTCCCGTTGGATCGCACCGTCGCGTTCCCGTCGGATCGGACGGTGACCGTCCCGTCGGCCCGGACGGTCAGTCGCTCCACCGTCCCGTTGGATCGGTTCCCCGGAGTCGACGCCGACACGTTGTGCACGTTTCGGATCGTGATCTCATGGGCGTCCCGGATCGTACTCCGCCGGACGTTCCGGATCGTGCTCCGCCGAGCGTTCCGGATCGTGCTCCGCCGGGCGTTTCGAACCGTACTGTTGTTCACGCCCCGCAGCGTCATCCCCCGCGGTTCCCGAAGGACGCCCTCGCTCGCGTTCACGACGATCACGTTCCGGGGCCCCTGCGCGTCGGTGTCGCCGTCCGGAACCGCCGACAGCGGCGGCGTCGGCCCAGTCGAGGCGTAGATGGCCAGACCGGCGATGAGGCAGTAGAGCGCGACCGTCTTCCACTTGCCGAGGCCGAAGAGCCACTGGTACCACCCTCGGCGAAGGCTGTCGGCACACACGTTCCGCATGCTCGGCGCGTCCGACCGAAGCGCGTCGACCCCGTTTTCCGCCCAGCGTTCGCGCCACTCGCGACCGACGGACGGGGAAACCCCGACGCGTTCCGCCGCTGCTCCAAGGTCGTCTCCCTGATACAGGTTCCGGACGAAACAGAGCCGTCTGACGACGCCCGGGTTCGTCGCCGACGCGATTTCGGTTTCGAGTGCGTCCGTCGAGAGGTGTCTGGTCACCCCGTCGCCGTCGTTGCGTGGCATGGCGTTGAGCCGGATAATTGTTGCTGCGCCAACATTAAACGTGATGGCGATGCGCCGAGCCAGCCACCCGGCATTCGCTGTTCCGAGCGGACGGGGGCCGCCTCCGGGTCCGAGCGAAAGGGGAGTGCCCAGGGAAGCTATCGACAGGGGGGACATCTCAAAGGCCCCGACTCGGCGTCACCGGACGCTCACGGCAGCGAAGCCGCCGTGTGCTCGGGAGAGCTTCGCTCTCCCGGTGACGCAAGCACCGCAATGGAGTGAGGAACGTGGGTCGAAAGACGCCGTTGGCGTCGTTCGTCATCACGAAAGAGCGCGAAGCGCCCTTTCGAACGACAGCGAGCCCCGGGAGTCGAGATGGCAGGGGCTTTCGAGGTGTCCAGAGTGCCAGTATCCCAATCTGAACGGTATCGAGCGAAAGAAGGCCGAATGTTGATTAGTCGCCCACCCGTATTCACGGTCATGCCTGCGACGAAGGAGATCAAATGCACCAGCGACGACTGCGAACTCGACATGTTCGAGAACCATTACACGTACGACATCGCGGACGACCACACGGTCGCCGACCTCTCCTGTCCGCTCTGTGGCGGCACCGACTGTCTCGAAGAGATCGAACTATGACCGGCTTCCGGGAGTTCGGCAAGTCCGCGGCGACCGCCGTCCTCGAACGGGTCGGGCGCGGCGTCGGGAAGGTACAGGAGCGCAAACCCCTGCCCTACGACGTGTTGGAGTCCGAGGACGCCTACCTCGTCGTCTTCGACGCGCCGGGCGTCACCCGGAGCGACGTGCAAGTGCGGTACGTCGAGGGCGAGGTGCAGGTGCGTCTCGACCGCTTCCGTGACTTCCACGAGGGGTTCGAGATGCGCTTCCCGGGTCGCGGCCTCTCGCTCGACGGCCGTGCGCGCCTCCCGCCGGACGCCGACGTGGACGCCGGTGAGGCGTCGGCCACGCTGAACGACAACGGCACGCTCCGGGTGCGCGTACCGAAGGGCGCGACCGGTACCGACGTCGAAGTGCGGGCGGAAGACGGCGACGAGAACGCGTAGGCGTCGCCCGAAGCCTACACCGGGAAGTCGGCGTCCGGCCCGACGACGCGGTCGACCTCCGGCGGCATCTCCCAGTCGGTCGCCAGTTCGAGCAGTTGGACGAGCATCCGGCCGGTCGCCCCCCAGACGGTGTAGCCGTCGACGTGGAAGAAATGGAGTCGGATCTCGCCGTAGTGGGGGTGATCGCGGCGTTCGGACTCGTAGTTCGCGTGGTCGGTCAGGTCGGCGACCGACAGGACGGCGATTTCGGCCACCTCGCGCTCGTCGGGGACGTACTCGCGGTCGGGCACGCGCGAGACGAACGGGCGAACGGCGTAGTCGGTGACCGTCGGAATGTCGTCGAGCCGGCCGACGACCTCGATTTCGTCTGCGCGGAGACCGATTTCCTCGTTGGCCTCACGCTGGGCCGTCGCTTCCAGATCCGCGTCGCTTGGTTCGTGGCCGCCGCCCGGGAAACTCATCTGTCCCGCGTGTTCGCCGAGGTGATCGGCACGCTTCGTAAAGAGGAGGGCGTCCTCGTCGCCCCGGTCGATCACGGGCGCGACGACCGCCGCTTCGCGCTCCGCGCCGTCGATGGAGTGGGGCGTGTGTCGCGAGACCGCCTGCAGATCCATGCGCATGGTGAGTCGGTGAGCGTCCTGTCGGTTTCGGTTCGAACGGCCGGTACCACATCCTACGATCCGGGGGGTGGTTTCAGTTGTGGTTCGCGAGCGCGTCGTCGAGACGGCTCCGCACGTCGCTCACGTCCGTCGCGCCCCACGTTTCGAGGTCGTAGCTCACGTCGAGCAGTCGCTCGATCCGCTCGGCGTCACCGTCGTCGACCGCGCGGGCGGCGTCGGCGCGCAGGCGACGCTCGGCCGCGTCGACGAGCGTCGTCCGGTCGAGGTCACGGTCGGGCACGTCGAGGATGTGCGGCAGATCCTCGGCGCCGTCGGGGAGCGTGGGGAAGGCCGCCGGCCCCGGCGCGAGCAGGGTCTCCGCGTCGCGGTCGACGGCGACGAGGTAGTAGTGTTCGACGGCGGCGTCGACCGCCTCGTCGACCGCCTCGGCCTCGACCCCCTCGCCTCGCTTGAAGGCGAGTTCACCGAGCGCGCGGTCGAGTTCGTCGCGGGTCAGCGCGTCGAAGAGGTCGACCACGCCCGCGAGTTCGTCGCCGGTCGCGGTGGAGGGACTCATCGGATACCCTCCAGATCCGCGGCCGCGGCCTCGGCGATCCGTTCCGGCGACACCGGTGCGTCCGTCCACGCCGGGAGACGGCGATCCGACCCCGGGGGTTCGATGGCCGAAACGTACGTCTCGACCTGATCGAGTTCGCCCCCGCGGTCGTACACGAGGCCGTTGAACGCCGCGTCGAGTTCGTAGCTTCGGACGAGCGACTCGGCGGCCTCGCGGTACCGGTCGGGGAGCGACCCGTAGTCCGGGTCGACGCCGCCGTCGGTGACGACGCGGAACAGCGCCGTCGCGACGTGCCGGCTCATGTCCGAGAGGCCGGTCGGGCCGCTCACCGCCCGGTGGTCGTGTTCGTACGTCCCCAGGTCGACCTGTGCGCTTCCCTCGAAGCCGGCGTACTGGAAGGCGTCGCCGAGGGTGCCCACCTCCAGCCCCCAGGAGCGCTGGGCGCGGAGGCGCGCCGCCAGATCCGTCGTGGCCGCGAACTCGCCGGCGAGCGCGTAGCGAAACGCCGACAGATACTGCAACACAGGGGCGTCCCGGCGCTCGGCCAGCGCACGAACCAGGGGGACGAAAAACAGGCGGAACAGGCGCCCGTAGAGGCGGTCGTTCTCGACGCGGGCGTAGTACCCCTTCGAGAAGTCGTAGCCGTGAGCGAGCGGGAAGAGGAGACGCGCCACGTCCGCCCGGGAGTAGCTTTTGGTGTCGGCGTCGTGGACGACGACGTACTCCTGATCGAGCGTCTGGCCGAGGCCGAGCCACACGTCGCGGCCCTTGCCAAACTCGCCGTCGAGACCGTGGTCGTCGAGCAAGTCTTCGAGCCGAGAGCCGTTACACCAGAGCACCGACAGCGACAGATCGAAGTCGTCGAGCCAGTCGGTGAAGTGAGCGACACGGTCGGCGGAAGCGCGAAGCGGAACGACGACTTCGGCGGGATCGACCCGTTCGAGTTCCGAGAGGACGCGATCCGGCGCCAGACCGGCGTACTCCCGTTCGGTCATCGGGACGACGACCGCCGTCCGATCCGTCGGTGCCGACGGCGTCGGATCGGTCAGATCGTGGAGCGTCGTCACACGTTCCTGGACGTACTCCATCACCTCCCCCTGGGGACGGGGTGGACAAAAGCCCGCGGATGGCGGATCGTGGCCGGACTCTTTTTTAAAGTAGGGGGCAAAAGGGGGAGACATGAAATCGACGCGGAAGGGTCTCCGTGACGGGGAACTCGTCAAGGACACCTACGAACGGCTCACCTGCGCGGAATGCGAGAAGGTACTGAAAAAGCGGGACGAACCGGACGAGGTGTTCTCCGTCCGAATCTGCCCCGAATGCGGCCGCGAGTGGAAGGATCTGCGATAGCTCACTCGAAGACGGCGTCGAATCCCCGCGCACCGAGCGGGTCGAACGTCCCCGCGGCGACGTTCTCGTCGACGTGTTCCGGATCGCTCGCCCCGACGAGCGCGCAGGTCACGCCCGGCGCGCTTCGCGCGAAGTTGATCGCCCGTTGTGCCGGCGTATCCCCCGAGAGTTCGGCATCGACGCCAGCCGGCAGTCCCGACGCGAGGTCACCCTGGGCGAGGCTGGCGCTGGTGAACACGTCGAGGTCGAGAGCGTGGGCCACCGCCAGGGCGGATCGGTGTTCGCCCTCGAACTCGTGGGCCGGAACGGTGAACGCGTCGGCCATGTGGACGTTGAAGGGAAGTTGGATCGCGCCGAACCCGGACGCCTCGTTGCCGACCGTTTCTGCGGCCGAGCGCGCGCGGTCGACCACCGCCGGAAGCGACAGGTGGGCGTCGTCTCCGGGCGGCACACGAAACGCCTCCCAGGTCGCCACACCGTACTGATCGATGTCGCCCGCGGCGACCCGGCGTTCCAGACGCTCGAAGGTGGCCTCGAGTTGGTCGTACACCGCCTCGCGCGGCTGGACGCGGAGCTGTGTCTCGGGGTTGTGGACGTAGTAGCAGTCGATCGTCTCGACGCCCAGGGTGTCCAGCGAGCGGTCGAGCATCGCCTCGACCGCGTCTGGTGCGATGCAGTGATAGCCCGCGGCGAGGTCGGCGGGGTCGACGGGGCCGTCCTCGACGAACCGCTCACGGACGTAGCCGGCGGGGTCGGTCGGTCGCTCGCCGTCGAAGGGAAGGAAGCCGCCCTTGGTGGCGACGACGACGGCGTCCCGATCCACGCCGGCGCGCTCTACCGCCCGCCCGACGACGCGCTCGCTCCGGCCACACCGGTAGTTGACCGCGGTGTCGACGACGTTACAGCCACCCTCTAGCCCGGCGATCAGCGCCCGCTCGTAGCGGTCGTCGACGGCGTCGGTCGGATCACCGAGGTAGGTGCCGAGGCCGACGCTGGAGACGACGCCGGAGCCGAACCGCCGGAAGTAGGTGCGGCCGAACCCGTCGCCGAAGCGGTCGCGATACCCCCACGTGGCGCGTGCGGTCGCCATGCCCCCGCTACGGGCGTCGGTAATATATGGCTTCGTAGGCGCCCGCGGCGTGACCGGCCGCGGGCTCACTTGTCGTCCGAGGAGAGCCCCTCGATGTCGCCCGTCACGCTGTCACTGACGACGAACTGGCCGGCGGCCTGCGTCCGACGGCTCACGGCCGCGACCCGAAGCACGTAGCTCCCGACGAGGATGAACGGCGCTAGCGCGACGGCCTCGATGGTCGTGACCAGCAGATGCGTCAGCGGAATCGCGTCGAGAAAGTGTAGAAACGTCGCCGTCGTCGCCACGGAGACGACGGAGGTGAACACGAGGTGGCGCGAGAGGTTCGCGAACTCCTGACGGATGTAGAGCGACTTGAAATACGACCGGGCGGTCGCGAAATACTGCAGGAGTTGCAGGAGATCGTCGACGGATTCGTTGGTTCGTGCCGGGAGCGCATCGCTGTGGGCCGACCGGAGCTGGCGGAGGTCGTGTATCTGCCGGTCGTGGTTGTAGTCCATCATGGCGATGACGAGATCCGCGTTCGACGCCGCAGCCACCAGTTGCTGGTTCATCTCACCCGTCTCCGTCGCTAGCGACGAGAGATAGCGATCCAGATCCGCCCGCAGGTCGACATCCGCGGCGTGCAGGTCGTCGTCGATATCCTGAGCTAATCGCAGTATCTCCGCCGACAGCCGCCGAACGAACTGCGCTGGCTCCGCAGGGACGTGTTCCACCTCGAGGACGTCCTCCAGCTGTCGGCGATATTCGACGATGCTCTGGATACGTCCGAACTCCCGGTCGAGCGCCGACACCTCCTGGGTGACGAACAGCGAGTTCACCGATACGACGATGGAAAACAGGAGGAAGTTGCCGCTCAGGAGTGTGCTGACCAGCGGAGTCGTCGTCTGGTCGTGGGGCGCCTCCAGCGACAGGAGGTGACCGACCGTGTGTCCAGCGACGCCGACGACGAGGAACCCTCCGAGCAGTGCCGCCCCGGCGACGACGGCCCGATCCCCGTCGAGAAGCAGCCACCGGTACATCCGGCCGGGAAGCGATCCGATTCGCCGGTCAGTATCAGCGTTACCGGCCGAACGGGTCATCCAATTTCCCTGGCGCCCGGCTCGACTTAGCGGTTGTGACGGTCGGCACTACACGTCGCCTTCGAGCGCCCGCCGCAGGCGGTCGGTGAGCGCGTTTCGGCGCGCCGGCCAGACGAAGTCGCCGTCGTCGAGCGGTATCTGACCGCCGCCCATCCGGGCGTGGCCGCCGCCGCTCGCGTCTGGCACCTCTTCCAGTGCGGCTTCGATGGCACGCCCCATGTGAACCCGGTCGTCGCGGGAGCGCCCCGAGAGATAGAGCGTGCCGTTTCGGGTGCCGTAGACGACGGCAGCAGTGACGCCTTCGAGGAGGATGAGTTCGTCGACTGCCTGCGGAATCGCGTCCACGTTCGACACCTCGCCCACGTCGCTGATCGCGAAGGGGCCGTCGACGTTGCGCTCGCGGATCGCCGTCGCCTTGATCTCCAGTACCTCCGCGCTCACCTGGGGGTTGGCGATGCGATCCAGCAGGCCCTCGTCAACGCCGGGAGCGAGGTAGCCGCTCGCGGTGAAGTCGGCGGCGTCGACACCGGCCGTGAGTCGGTTCGTGTCGGTGAGGATGCCGAAAAAGAGCCCCGTCGCCACCCGCGACGGAACCGTATACGCCGCGTCAACCTCGCTCTCGTGGCTGTCCGGTGGCACCGGCGTGGCGTCGAGGTCGTCGAAATACTCGGCGATCACGCTCGAACACGCGCCGTACTCGGTGCGTACGTCGGTGAACGCTTTGCCGCGTCCGTCGCCGGGATGGTGGTCGACGACCGCTATCGGCTCGACGCTCTCGGAGTCGGTGAATCCCCGCGGGCGGTTGTGATCGACGAGAACCACCGCCCGCGCATCGAGGTCACTCGCCCGCTCGATTGAGTCGAGTTCGACCTCCAGTACGTTGCGAAACGCACGGTTCTCCTGATGGCGGATCTGTCCCGAGAACTGGATCGTCGCCTTCGTACCCACCTGTTTGGCCAGTGACACGACACCCATCGCGGCCGCCATCGCGTCCGGATCCGGATTCGGATGGGCCAGCACCGAGACGACATCGTATTCGGCCAACAGCGACACGAATCGTTTACCCGAGGGGCGGGTGAACTGGTGGAGAAGATACCCACCGCCGACGAGTACGAGCAGACTCAACAGGAGGGCGGCCAGTAACTCCGGGTGTGACTGGGCGAACGCCACCGCCCGCTGGACGAGATCCTCGGCGGCGACCGGCATATCCAGCCCGACTCAGGCGAGCGGGAAGAGTATTCTCCTATTAGGTCGTGCCTGAAGCGACGGAATTCCTGCGGTCAGTTCGACCGATATGCCTCGATTGCCGGGCGGTAGCCGTCGCGAACCGTCGGATACCGGAGCTCGTAGCCGAGTTCGTGGAGGCGGTCGTTGGCACACCGCTTGGACGCGCGGACACGACGGCTGACGTCACCGTCGGCCGCCTGCTCCGCCACCGTCCGTTTTGCCGGACGCGGGACGCCACACTCGTCGGCCAGCCAGTCGGCGAAGTCCCACTTCGAGACGGGGTCGTCGTCGACGGCGAGCACCACCTCGCCGCGCGCTCGGTCGGTCGTCAGCAGGTGGGCCACGACGCCCGCGGCGTCGTCGCGGTGGATCGAATTGAGATACCCCTCCGTGACCGGGCCGTCGAGATAGTAGTCCATCCGGTAGCGATCCGGACCGTAGAGCCCACCGAACCGGACGACCGCCCCGTCGAGAACGTCCGTCTCCGCCAACGCGATCCGTTCGGCCTCCAGCAAGACGCGCTGGCGGTCGGTCGCGGGGTCTGGCGTCGTCGACTCGTCCACCCACCCGCCGTCGTGGTCGCCGTACACGCCCGTACTCGACGTGTAGACGAGCCGATCCGGCGGCGACGCTCGTTTCTCGAATGTCTCTACGACGGTTCGCAGCCCGTCGACGTACGTCGTTCGCGCCGCGTCGACGCCGCGGCCCCCCGCGCTGGCCGCGTACACGAGCCAGTCGACGTCGGGGACGGCTGACAGCGATGGCTCGTCGGTCAGATCGGCCCGGACGGCCTCGAAGCCCGCGGCCTCGATGGCGTCGATTCCCGCCGTCGACCGACGGACACCGACCACGTCGTGTCCGGCGTCCGTCAACTGCTCGCCGAGTTGGATGCCAACGTAACCACAGCCCAGGATGGCGACCCGCACGGCCGATCAGGTGGCGTTCCGGCCCGCGACGTAGCTGTGAATCGCGGCGAGTTCGTCCAGCGTCATCGGGATGCGACCTTCGATCGCTTGCTGGATCTCCTGACCCGAGAGGTCGAGGTCGACGTTCGAGGCGATGGTGTCCACGTCGAGGACGCCGGTCGCCATCCCCATCAACAGGTGGTCGCGTACGTCCTGGACGATGCTCTCGGGGTTACGGTCGTTCTCGACGGCGAGGATGGCCGCCGCCTCCGACAGCGTCAGCGTCGGCGAGTCGCCGCCGGCGAGGGCGGCGGCCGTCTCGCTCGAGATGTCGGCCGCGGTCGCGACCGTCTCGATCCCTCTCGCGTCGATTACCGCGCGGAGTTCGGATTCGTAGGCGTCGCGGAGCTGTCCCGGGGACAGAGTTTCCGGTTCGTCGACGGCGTCGTAGAGCATACACAGGATGTGTGCCCCGCCGACAAAAGGCTCACTCCTCGGGGCAATCCTGCGCCGACCACGACGTACACCCCGGTCGCGGCCAAGCGCCCGCCCGCTCGTCGGCGTTGCCGTTCACGTCGCCGACACCGTCGCGATACGGCGGCACCGCCACGGCGATCACCGTTCGCGTCGAGACGGTGATCCGCTCGTCGCGACCGAGGCGCTCACGCTCGCCGTCCCCGTCGACATCCAGCCGAACGATCGACCCGTCACGGACGTACCGCGTCGCTGTCGCCGGCGCCGACGTGCCGCGACGGGTGCGGAGGGAGAATCGGGCGTAGGCGCCCCGCACCGACACCTCCCAGACGTTCACCGTCGCGTACCAGTAGCCCGGTGCAGGCGCGACCGGCACTCCGGCGGGCACCATCCCGAGCGTGTTTTTCAGGTATTTCTGGTCGATCCGGTCGACGGCCTTCGACGCCGCCGTCTCGACGACGCGCTCTTTGACACGGGTCACGGTGGCGTTGACCTGGGCCTGGGCGACCGTCGCCGCCGGCGTTCGGAGCGTCTCGGTGATCGCCGCATCGAGACCCGTCTCCAGGCGGTCGGCCCGGTTCGGCGCCGACCCGCTCGCCCGCGCGTCGGCCGCGACTGCGACGGATCGGGCGAGCGAGCCGTTAGTGGCCGCGAGCGCCCGCCGCCCCGGGTCGTCCCACCGGCCGATTCCCTCGTCGACGGCGGCGCGCGCTTCGGGACGCGAGAGATGGGTCTCGTTGCGGACGACGAGCCACGCGCGGTCGCGAATCGCGTCGACCGACGACGAGACGGAGGACCGAAGCTCACGGCGAGGCTCCCGAACGGACGCGTTCGTAACCGATTCGGACGCGATCAGAATCCGGGCCGCCGTCCGCAGTCGAACCTGCGACGGGTGATCGAAGCCCGGTGTAGCGACCGCATCCGCCGCGTCACCGTACGGGGCGGCGAAGAGGTTGACGTTCTTCGCCGCGAGCGGGTGGTACGGCCGCGACGGCGGCACGCCCGCGGCGCGGTCGTGGCTCACCGATGCGACCGTAAGATACGCCGGCGAACCGTCGGGGACGACGGCGACCGACCCGCCCGGCGGCGCTCCGGGAAGCGCCGCCCGCCGTGACGGCGGCGGGGTGTGACGCGCGTCGAGGATGCGTCCGAGCGTCCGTGACGACCCGAGGCCGACCCGACGCAGGGCGCTGTCGAACGTCCGTCGGGTGGCGTTGTAGGTCGCCGCCCGGCGCTCTAGGCGTCGAAGCGTCTCGTCGATCAGGGCCGCGCGAGCCCCGACACGCGCCCGATCAGCCGCGCCCCGGTACCGCTCCGGCGCGTCGATCCAGGACGACCGCCGACCGCGAATTTCGGCCGCCAGCTGCCCCGCCGGATTCGTCGCGTACGTCGCGACCCGTCCCGCACGGACGGCGACGGAGACGTTCGCGAGTCGGTTACGAAGGGTCGTCAGATCGGCGTACGTCCACGACCGGAGCTCCGACGGCCGGTCGCCGTAGACGACGCGTTCGGTCACATCGAGGTTGTCGGTGACGACGGCACGTGCCACCGCGTCGCGGCCGCCCTGCTGGTCGACGAGTCGCGTTTCGGCTGTGGCGGCGACACCGGCGAGGTTCGGCCCGTCGAGCGGGCCGCCGCGCTCGAACCGGGGGCTCGTGGGGCGATCCGGTGCCGTCCCGTTCGGCGCGTACTCGCCGACGAGCGTCACGCCGACCCGGTAGCGTTCCGTCCACTCGCCCGATGTCGAGGTCGTATCGTCGTCGCGCTCCCAACGCCACCGCACGTGGTGGTCGACCGTCACACGCCGGGTGAAGCTCTCGAACCGACGTTCGTCCGGGGTAGCCGCGGGCGCCGATCCGACGCTCGATCCGACCTCGATGTCGGTCGTGACGCTGCGGTCGGCGAGCGACCAACCCTCACCCGGTGCCTCGGGGTCGGGACGCGGCTCGGCGTACGTCCGTCGACGCGCCGTCCGGAGACGCGTCTCGACCCGATACGCGGCGCGGAGCACGTCCTCGAGCGACCGGTTCGACCGGATGGTCTCGGTGCGGAGCCCCGTCTGGGCGCGGCCGGGAATCGGCGCCACGTCGACATCGATTCGTCGGGTCGGCGACGGCGCCGACGTACCTCGGCGACGCGGGAACGCCGCCGTGCCGTCCCTGCGCCGGTTCGGACGCGGGAGCACGCGGTCGGCCCACGCGGCGTTGGCCCGCGTCGACGCGGTGATCTCTCTGACGCCGAGTTCGACCATCGCTCGACGGGTAGCCCGCCTCGCCGCAGGGTCGCTCTGCCCGAACACCGACCGCTGGGTCGCGAGCAGGGCACCGTTGGTCGTCGTCTCGACGTGCCGGTTAGCGACGACGTTCGCGATGGGGAGGCCGGTGTACTGGGCGTAGCCCCGCGCCCACGCGATGGGGTAGAGGCGCGCGGTCAGCTGCCGACCGAGTCCCGGGCCGTCGAGGGGGCCGCGATTCAGCCGCGTCTCGAACGCCGTCGCGCGGTCGTGGAGAGCGAGCACCGGCGTCGAGACGGTCACCGTCCGGCTATGGCGCTCCCGGGCGACGACTCGTCCCGCGTCACGTGCCGTCACGGTCAGGTTCCGAACCGTCACACGGAGCGCAGTGCCGTTTTCGACGCCCGAGAGTTGGATTCGCTCCATACCGCGCCGAAGGCCGGCCGGCGTCGTCGCGTTCGGCAGTGACGCGACGGCGGTCACGTCGCCCCGGCGGTACCGGGTCACTCGAAGGCGGTCGCGCACGGACAGATAGATCCGAAGCCGTAACGCATCACGGAACGGGTGAGCGTCGCTCAGGAGGCGACCGTAGCGCGTCTCGGCCGGCATCGTCACCGGTTCGGCCGCCGCCGCGCGCGCCGCCTCGCCGACGGCCGAACGGACAGCCGCGGTCGTCTCGGTCGACACCCGTTCCATCGCCACGTCGGCGTCGCGGTTGATTCGACTCGGGCCGTCGGTAGCGACGGTCGCCGCGAACGTCGACGCGCCGACGAGAAGGAGGACGCCGACGAGGGCGAAGGGGACGCGCGCACGCCGATCCTCGGCGAGACGGGTCACGGCCACGTCCTCACGGTGATGTGTACGCGGTCGAGACGAACGGAGTCGGCGGCGTCCGATGCCGACGCGTTCGTTCGGCGGAGATCCCGTGCGATCCGATCCGAGACGGCCGCGGCAAGGCGGTCGTTGGCTGTGCCGACCCCGCCGTCGGCGAGGGTCGCCGACCGTTCCACGCCGAACCGGCGCTCTGCGCGCCGATACCGGTGCCGAATCACCGCCGAGGCGGGGGGCGAACCGCCCGCGGCGACGCGGGTTCGGGTCGGCGGAAACAGGCCGTTCACGAACCCCGTGGCAACGGCGTCGGCGACGCCGTCGACGCCCCTTTGCCGGGCGGCGCTCCGTGCCGCCGCTCGCGTCGACGGGAATCCACTGGGCACCGTGATCGTCGCCGCGTGTACCGGAACGCCGGGCGGGGGGCGAGCACCGACGACGACCCGGCCTGCAATCGACGAGTCGGGATACGGCCGCCAGACGGCCGTGATCCGTGTGTGGTTCGACCGGACGACGCCACCGACAGCGCGCGCGACGGCCTGCGCGAAGCCGTCGTGGGTGTGGGAGAGACGCTCGCCATCGACCGCGGCGCGGCCGACGGCGGCGCGAGCCAGGAGTGTGGCCAGCGTCCCGTGGCTGGTTCGGCCGAACGCGGCGCCCGTTCGCGTCTGGAAGGCGACGTCCGTCGTGTCGGGACGCGGCGTCAGCGTGTAGTTCACCGACGCCGTCGACGTCGTCAGCGTCGACGCCACGTCCGGGGCCCGCCCCGCACCGGCCGGTTCCTGCGGCGTCGCCGTCGTGACCGTGACGACGGCGGCGCTGATCAACAGCAGGCAGAACACGCCGTCGAGGACGGTACTCGTCACGGCCACACCTCCACGCGCACCCGCCCTGGGCGAACGCGTCCCGGCCCCAGACGGACGCCGATGGTACGGGTCGCCGTGTCGACGCCGGCGTTCCCCCGCGGTGGCGTCGCTCCCGCCTGCCATCGCCGCCCGGCCGCGGCCACGGTGATATTGAGCCGGTAGCCCGCCGGCCCTGCACGGTGTGCTCGCCGCGTCCGGGTCGGATCGGCGACACCGCCCGTCGCGAGCGTCGCGACGACTCGGTCGAGCGTCGGGGATGCGAGTTCGCGGCCCTCGTCGACGACTCCGTCGAGCGCCGTGGCGTACGTCGAGACGGCCGCACAGATCACCAGGAGCACCACGAGCGCCGCTGTTGGTTCGACCTGCCCCCTATCCGACGAGCGTGACATCACACTCCCCCCAGACGACGTGCCGGACGATCAGCGGGCCGTCGACCGGCCGCCAGGACGACGGGGTCGCGCGGGCCGCCGCCGCGGCGTCACAGAGCCCTGCGTCCGAATCGAACCGGGACGCTGGCGGCGCCCCGCGGAGTACGTCGGTCAGCGCCGCCGTGCGGCCGGCGGGCGTCACCGGCCCGAACGCGAACGTCGCGTGCGTCGTCCCGGCGTCGTTCCGGAGGCCGAGTTCCCGGGGCGTGATCCGGATCGCTTCGGCGTCGAGGGGCTGTTCCGCCGTCGCCGGATGGGCCGTCGCCGCCGCGCGGTCGACCGTGTCGGCGGCGTCGGCGGCGGCAGGCGGGGGCGCCGTCGGCAGCGCCGCACCGACCCCGACGAGTGCGATACTCGCGAGCGACAGGCCGAGCCAGGTGTACCACGCATCGACTGGAACGCCGAACATGGCCCGGGATGCCCCCGTCACCGTATTTGAATCCTCACAGAAACAGGCCGGCCCCGACGTAGGAGGCGAGATAGCAGGCGGCGGCGAGACAGAGCGTGACACCGACGCGGTAACCAACGAGCGTCCGGTCGAGGCCACGCGTCAATCCCGTCGCGAGGACAGTAAGCGCGACTGCCAGCCAGAGGACGTACGCCCCGATGGCGACGCCGAGTTCGGCAGTCGGAAGCGGGCCGGCACCGAATCCCGCGCCGGTGCCGGTGTGCGAGACCCGTGCCGACAGTGCCACCGTCGCGCCGCCGACTAGGGGCCCGAAGACGGCCGCCGTGTTCGCCAGCGTGTCGGTGACCTGCGCCAGTTCCCGGCGCGCTTCTCGCTCGACGCGTCGCAGTTCCGCAACGTGTTCCGCCGTCGCGACGAGGGCGTCGCCGGCCGACCGCCCCTCGGTCGCCGCGAGACCGAACAGGGTCGCCATCTCGCCGGCCCGACGACTCGGGAGGGTCGCGAGCGCGCCGCCGTCACCCTCGAACGCCTCGGTGACGGTGACGCCGAGGCGCCGCTGTCGGCTCGCAGCCTCGGCCAGGAGTTCCCCGGTTGCCCCCGCGACACGGGGAGACACGGCGTCGACGGCCGTCTCGACGGCTTCGCCGGCGGAGACGCGCCGACCGACGAGATAGAGCGCGTCGTCGAGTTCCGCCTCGACCGCGAGGGCGCGCTCGCGAACGCGCTTGGCCGGGTGGAAGTGGACGACCAGAGCGACGCCCGGGCCGACCCCCGCGGCGGCGACGAGCGCCGCCCACACCCCGATCACGCGACTGGCGACGGCGGCACCGACTCCGGCGGCGACGACGCCAGCCGCCACCGCACCCAGCCACCCGTCCGGTGTCTCCGGATGGTCGCCGCCGATCCGCGGAGGCGGGAACGCGACGGGGCGTCGGGCGAGGAGCCACGCCCCGGCGGTCACGACGCCGACGGGGAGGGCGAGGTCGTAGAGGGCGACGACCAACGGAAGCGAAACGCGGGCACCCGTCGCCCGGGCCGCCGGGAGGACGCCGACGAGCGCCAGTGGCAAGAGGACACCGAAGGCGTACAGCCCCGTGACCGGCCCTCTGATCTCGGCTGTGAAACTCGCCAGTTCGTCGCGGGCGCCGTCGAGCGACGCCGCAACCGCACGGTCGAGATGCTGGTCACGCTCGGCGGCCGGCGCCGACGCCGCGGCGTCCAGACGAGCGACCGCACGCTCCAGTGCCGGAAATCGGTCGCCCCACTCCCCCACGAACCCGTCGAATCCGCTCCGTGCCGTGCCCGTCGCCTGCCGGACGTGTCGATCCAGACTCCGAGCGAGCGCCCCCCGACCCGTCCGGGCAGCGAAGGCGGCCGCCCGTTCGACCGTCGGATCGAGACGGAGGCGGAGCGCGGCCCGTCCGACCAGTGCCGCCGCGGCGCCGAGCGCCCGCGTCCGCGCCATCGTCGCCAGAAACCGACTCCCGCGAGTCGCGACAGTCGGCACGCTCATCCCGGCGGCGACGCCGAGCGACGCGGCGATGACGCCGGCCACGGACGATCCGAACGCCAGCAGACACGCACCCACACCGACGCCCGCACACCCGACGACCACCCCGACGACGCGGGCCGCCCCTTCGACCGCGGCGGCGTCGACGCCGACCCCGAGATACGCGAGTGCACGGTCGAGATCCGCATCCGACGTGGTGTCCCAAGGCCACGTGCCGGCCAGTCGCTCGGCGGCCGCCGAGAGGCCACGGTTCATTCCGTCACCCGCTCGCGATGGATCGCGTCGATAGCCGTAGCCGACGTGCGCTCCGTCTCGGCGAGGTCGGCGAGGAGCGTTTCGCGTTCACCGAGGGCAGCGAGTACGTCGGCGTACGTCTCCCCGGGCCGGGCGAGCGACGCGACGAGGTGGCTATTGCCGCGGTCGACGACACCGGTCGGTTCGGCACCGTCCGCGCCAGGTTCGAACAACGATTCGAAGGTGACGCCGTCATCGGTGGCACGAACTTCCTCGATGGACGCGACGCGTCGTTGCTCGCCGGCCGAAAGGGTGACGAGCAGATCCGTCGCCGCGAACGACGACGCCGGCACATCGAGGTCGGTCACGACGCGTTCGAACACCGCGTCGGCGCCGTCGCCGTGGATCGTTCCCAAGACGGCGCTGCCCGCCGCACCAACTCGCATCGCCTCGTAGAGCGTCGTTGCCTCCTCGCCGCGAACCTCGCCGACGACGAGCGCCCCCTCCCCGAGACGGAGCGCGGTTCGGAGCGCCTCGTCGGCGTCGGGTGCCGGACCGTCGTCCGTCTCGATACGAACTGGCTGAACGTCCCGCCCGGCGCTACCCAGTGCCGCAGTCGGGAGTTCCGGCGTGTCCTCGACGACGACGGTTCGGGTCGTCGGCGGGAGTTCCCACAGGAGCGCCGAGAGGAGCGTCGTCTTCCCGGCCCCGCGCGGCCCGGCGATCAGCCCAGCGGCGGCCCGTTCGACGGCCAGCGAGCAGAGGGCGGCCGCCGCGGCCGACAGCGTCCCGTTGGCGACGAGCGCCGGGAGCGTCCACGCCTCCGTGCCGTGGGTGCGGAAGACGAATCCGTAGCCATCGCTGGCTGGGTCGGTGACGCCCGCGACGCGGATGCGCTCGCCGCGTGGCCCCTCGGTCGTGGCGTCGAGCGTCGGATTCGCTCGCGAGAAGGCGCGCCCGCTCTCCCGCCGGAATCGCGAGGCGAGCGCCGCGGCCCCCTCCCGCGTCAGATAGACGTTCGTGGGGAGTCGGTCGCCGTCGACCGACACCCGAACCGGATTGTCGGTCACTGGCGCCGTGACCAGCACTTCCGACACCTGTGGATCGGCGAAAAAGTCGTCGAGAACGCCGTGGCCGTGCGTGTGTTTGCGAAGGACGCGCTCGACCGCCGCGACCGAAACGTCGTCGGCGACCGGGTCGACCGCCCGGACGGCGCGTGCCACCGGTCGGCCGCCGGTCGCCGCGTCCGCATCGGCACCCGCCGCCAGTCGGCCGTACGCCGCCGCGAGCGTCCGCATCTCGGCGGCATCGAGTCGCCACCCCGGCGGGTCGAGCAGGTAGTAGCCCCCCGTCCCGGTGCGATACCGGCGAACCGTCGCGCCCGTGTCGAGCGTCCGACGCCCGACCAACGTCGCCTCCGACGGTGGCCGCCGGTTCAGCCGTGCGTTCGCTATCGCTGGGCCGACGGTCGCACTCAGTGCCGCCGCGTAGTCGCCGTCGACCCGGTCGGCGCCCGCGGCCAGCCCCGTCGTGGCCGCGACGGTGGCCACTGGCCCCGCACGGCCGGTCGCGGCACGGGCGGCACCGAGTGGATCGCGCCGCGCGCGGTCGGCGAGCGTCCCGTCGTGGACGGCGGCGCGAGCGGCGAACCGACCCGCCGCGACCAGCAAGCCGACGGCGCCGTCGTCGTAGACGCGCTCCCGTCCCGCCGACCGGACGCACACGGCGTCAGCGTCCCGATCCGTGAGCGCGTCGACGACCGTCTCGCGGCAGGCCGGTTCGGTCGCGAGGGCCCCGTCACCGGGGCAGTCGTCGGCGTCGACGACGAGCGCGATACCCCGTTCCGGGTCGCTGCCGGGGGGTGACCGAAACGACGGCTCACACCGACAGACTGAGCCGGACTCGTCGGATATCTCCGATGCCGTATCGGTGTCCCCGGCGCGTAGTCGATCCAGGAGCCTCATGCGACCGGTTAGCGGCGGCATCGCTTTTGAACCTCAGCCCCGACCGACGACGACGCCAACGCCGTCCGCCCGGACGAGCGAGACCACGAGGCGGTGTCGGCCCGGACTCCCGACGACGAGAGGGCCGTCCGGTGTCCGGAGATCCACACCCCGGATCGTCGTCCGATGGGGGCGGCGTCCGTCGAGACGGTAGCCGATCCGGTCGTGCGCCCCGTCGATCCGGAGGGTCGCACCCACGGCCGTCCACGAGGGGGTCGGCAGCCGAACCGTCACGATCCGTCGAGCGCCGACCACGCCCGGTGGTGTGGGGTCTTCGTGGGCGCGAAGCCCGTGTACCGCCCGTTCGATCCGATCGGTGACACCGTCGAGGTGGATCGCCGTCCGAGTGGCCCGGCCCTCGTCGAGAGCCGGCATGACCGCCGCCAGCAACGCGACCGTCAGAAACACCGCGAGGGCGACCCGGATCACAGGAGGCGGCGGAGGCGGGCAGCGAGCGTGTCACTCTCGGCCTCGTCGGCGTCCGGTCGCGCGTCCGTCGCTATCGGCTCCATCTCGGTTCGTGCGGCCGCGGCGGCCGCCTCCGCAAGCGACGCATCCGACGGCGGCGACTCGGTCGGGGGAGCCGATCCCTCGAACGGGTCACCGTCGGTTCCCGTCGTGGCGTCGCGTCGGTCGTCCGGTCGCGTTCCGCCGCGGCCGTCCCGGTCGGCGTCCGTGTCGGTGCCGCGCCGGCCGTGGCCGTCGGTCGAAGCGGGAGCGGACGCCGCGAGATCGGCTTCCGCTTCCAGGCGTTCGACCCGCGCGATAGCGGCGTTCGCCCGCCGCTCCACCGCCTCGTCGACCGCTCGGACACCACCGGCGAATCCGCGGAGGGCCTGCACCGCAGCCTCCAGGTCGGCCAGTCGGTCGTCTATCTCCTCGACGGTCGTTTCGAGGTCGTCCAGACGCGATTCCATCCGGGCGGCGTCGGGGAGTCCGTCGGCCGCGTGGCCGTCGGTGACCGCGCGTTCGACCGCGTCGATGCGTTCGTCGAGTGGCCGTCCGTCGTCCATACGGCGCGGTGGTCGCGGCATCGCCCCTAAACCCTCGTCTCGCTCGCGGTGCCCCGACCGATCCGGTTCCTGGCCGTGAGGCTATCTCACCGCCTGCACCGCGTCGGAGCGTTGAAGGGGGCGCAAGACACACGTCTGACGTATGAAGTCCGTCCTGATTGGTGTCGGACAGGCCGGCGGCAAGGTCGTCGACGCCCTGTCCGACTTCGACGCGAGCAACGGGTTCGGTGCGATCATCGGATCGCTCGCTGTCAACAGCGCCCGTTCCGATCTCCAGTCCCTCCCCCTCGACACCGTGTTGATCGGGGGGGCCGAAGTGAACGGTCACGGCGTCGGCGGCGACAACGAACTCGGCACGAAAGTGATGCGCGACGACCTGCAGGAGGTGTTGGGCGCCATCGACGGCCAGGTGACCGCTCGGGCGGAAGCCATCTTCGTCGTCGCCGGTCTCGGCGGCGGCACCGGAAGCGGCGGCGCGCCCTACCTCGTACGCGAACTCAAGCGTATCTACGAGATTCCCGTCTACGGCCTGGGTATCCTCCCCGGCCGGGACGAAGGGGCGCTCTACCAGGTGAACGCCGGCCGGTCGCTGAAGACGCTGACCCGCGAGGCGGACGCGACACTGCTCGTCGACAACGACGCCTGGCGGTCGTCGGGCGAGAGCCTCGAATCCGGCTACGAGGCGATCAACGAGCGCATCGCCCGCCGGGTGGGACTCCTTCTGGCCGCTGGCGAAGCCGTCGACGGCGTCGGCGAATCCGTCGTCGACAGCTCGGAAGTGATCAACACGCTCCGCGGCGGAGGTGTGGCGACGCTCGGGTACGCCTCCGCGGAGGCCGCCGCCGACGCGGGCGCGAACGTCAACGTCGTCACCAGCACTACACGCCGGGCGGTGCGCTCGGGATTGAGCCTTCCCGACACCACCAGCGCGGAGCGGGGACTGCTGGTCGTCGCCGGCGAACCAAGCACCATCTCGCGGAAGGGCGTCGAACGCGCCCGGTCGTGGCTGGAGACGGAACTGGACACGATGGAGGTGCGCGGCGGCGACTTCCCCCTCACGAATGGCCGTCTCGCCTCGCTCGTCCTCCTCGGCGGCGTGGCCGACTCCGACCGTCTCGACGGCTTCCTCGAACGGGCGCGACAGGCCGCCCGCGAGGAAGAGCAGAAAGAAGACGCGGACGCGTCGTCGGCGTTCGAGGAAGAACGGATCGACGGCCTGCTCTGATGGTCGCTACTTCGACGTGACGAGGCTGCCGCCGTCGAAGTCGGTGCGACCGTAGTCGACCTCCATCAGATCGAGGATGGTCGGCGCGATGTCGAACAGATCCGCGTCCGTGATCGACACGTCCGGATCGTCGACGAACAAGGTGGCGTTGTCGAAACTGTGCATGCCGTTCCGGGGGCCGACGTCGAACACCTCGTCGTGGCCCTTGAATCCGGATTTGAGATCGAAGCCGTGGTTCGGGATAGCGACCAGATCCGGTGCGATGTCGTCGTGGGCGCCCCGGAAGGCGTCCTCCTTCTCGACGACCCGCGCACACACCTTCTTGCCGTCCGGCCCCTCCAGGGCTTCGAGTGCCTCTTTCAGTTCGGCGCGCGTCTCCGCGTACTCCTCCTCGGGCACCGATCCGCGGGGTTCGCGGTCTTCGAGGTTGATGTAGAATCGCCCGGGAATGAGCGAGTAGGCTCGCGACTCCGCGGCGATATCCGTGAGGTCGTCGTGGTCGTCGTCCTCGAAGGAGAGCCACCCCTCCTCCTGAAGCCACGCGTTGCAGTGTACCTCGTAGTCCAGCGAGGTGAAGCCGTGATCGCTGGCGACGACGAGAGTCACGTCGTCCGAGAGGGACTCGCGGATGCGCCCGATGTAGTCGTCGACGGTGCGATAGAAGTCCATGAACGCCTCCTTGTTCTCGCCGTCGCGTTCGTAGTCTTTGAACAGGAAGTGGTTGACCCGATCGGTCGTCATGAAGACGCCGAAAAAGAGTTCCCAGTCGTCCTGCTCCAGATAGTGCGAGAAGGCCTCGAACCGGGTGTCGAGCGTCTCGTTGGCGTCCTCGATGAAGTCGCTCTTGTCCGCTTTGTGACCGAGTTTCGCGTTCACGTCGATGGCGTAATCGATCGACTGCAGGTAGTTGCGGAGTTCGTCGGGGTGGGCGGCCTTGTCGACACCCGGTGAGAGAAAGCCCGACACCATCCGCTGGACGTTTCGCTGGGGTGGAAACGTGACGGGGACGTTCAGCACCGTCGTGGCGCGGTCAGCCTCGTCCAACCGATCCCAGATCCGGGGCGCCTGAACGTCCTGTCCCATCGGAACGTAGGTGTCGTACGACCCGGGTTCGCGATCCTGGAACCCGTAGACGCCGGTCTCTCCGGGGTTGACGCCGGTGGTGAGCGCCGGCCAACAGGCGCTCGACTCCGGCGGAACGATGCTCTCGATGGCGCCCGCACTCCCCTCGTCCGCGAGCGCGGCGAAATTCGGAAACTCCTCGGGATGCTCCTCGAGGAGGCTGAATGGCACCCCGTCGATGCCGACGAACGCGACGCGCGGATGATCCTCGCCGCGCAGTCGATCGAACAGACCCATACCACCGCATACCCGGGACGCCAATAAGTATCTTCGTTTCCGGCGGGATATCGACGGTTTCTGCGACGCTGTTAGGCGACCGTACCTCGCGTCGCTCGCTCGTGGGGGAATCGGAGGCGCTGTTTCGGGAAAATCGCACGACGGGAGTCTGTTAACCGCACGTACCAAACCCCCTATTACCGTGTCGGCCCACGTGCGAGGTATGAGCACGACCGCCGCCGGAAACGACCTCAACGAGAAACAGCGCCGTATCCTGTCGTACCTGCGCGAACACGCCGCGACCAAGACGTACTTCAAATCCCGCCTCATCGCGGCGGAACTCGGCATGACCGCGAAAGAGGTCGGGGCGAATATGACCGCCATCCGAACCGGCGAGTTCGACGTGAACGTCGAGAAGTGGGGCTACTCGTCGGGGACGACCTGGAAAGTCGAGGCGTAGCTCAGGGGTCGTAGCTGAGCAACTCGGCCGCGTTGGACGCGAACGCCTCCGTCTCGGCGTCGAAGGAGTCGGCGTACCGCACCAGCAGCGTGATGATCGTCTCGGGGCGGGCGACGGCGTAGCCATCCTCCCGCGAGAGCAGTCCCGCCTCGTCGAGTTGGGTGGCGTACGTGCTCACCGTCGCCCGCGAGACACCGAGGGCGTCGGCGATGTCGCTCCCCGTCGCGCCCGGATGGCGGAGGAGCGTCAGAACCATCCCACGCGGCGTTTCGCGACGCAGATAGCCGAGCGCCACCTGCTCGAACGTCGAGAACCGGCCGGCGAGGAAAAAGCGGCGGTAGTCGCCGTCGCGCCGGGAGATCAGCGCCTCCTCGTCGAGCAGTCGCCGGAGGTGGTGTTGGGTCTCGCCGGTGCCGAGTTTCAGGTCGTCACGGAGTTTCGAGAAGTGGGCCCCGGGCGTCGCACTCACGTAGCCGAGGATGGCCTCACGAGTGTCGCTTCCCGCCGTCGCCGCCCGCGCGTCACCCGTGCCCAGACTGGCCAGCGGCGCCGCCGCTCCCAGTGCGGCGAAGCGGCGTAGCGTCGCCCGCTTGTCGGCGTCGACCCCCCGATCCCCGTCCGACATCTGTCTATGTAGTTGCTACGCGGCGGCAAAAGCGTGTCGCACCGATCACTCCGTCTCGGATTCGGTCTCGGTGTCGTCCACCAGATCCTCCGGCGGCTTGTCGGCTTCCTGGAACACCTCGTCGGCGCTCTTGATGTCCGGCGTCGATCCCGCCTTGATCGCTTCGGCCTCCTGTTCGAGTTCCTCTACGTCCATCTCGGCGGCCTCGTCGATCTGTCCGAGGATCTCCTCGATGTCGTCGAGGCCGATCAACTCGCGCGTCTCGGCGTCGAAGTCGAGCGAATCGAGCGCCTGCGAGTCCTGTACGTCGCTTCCAGTCAGCTGCTTGCCATACCGGCCGACGAGGGACGTGAGTTCCTGCGGCAGGACGAACGTCGTCGACTCGCCCTGCCCGATGCGTTCGAGCGTCTCCATTCCCTTGTCGATGACGGCGCGTTCACCCATCGATTCGGCCGATTTCGCACGCAGGACGGTCGAGATGGCATCACCCTGCGCTTCGAGGATCTGGCTCTGTTTCTCCCCCTGAGCGCGGATGATGTTCGACTGCTTCTCACCCTGGGCCGTCTCGACGGCACTCCGACGTTCACCCTGCGCTTCGAGGATCATCGCCCGACGGCGACGCTCCGCCGAGGTCTGTTGCTCCATCGCCTGCTGAACGTCCTTCGAGGGGTTGACCTCGCGCACCTCGACCGATTCGACACGGACGCCCCACTCGTCGGTCGGTTCGTCGAGTTCCTTCCGGATGCGGGCGTTGATCTCCTGGCGCTTGTTCAGCGTGTCGTCGAGTTCCATATCGCCGAGGACGGCACGCAGTGTAGTCTGAGCGAGGTTCGACACCGCCATCTTGTAGTCGTCGACTTCGAGGAACGCCTTCTTGGCGTCCATCACCTTGATGTAGACGACGGCGTCGGCGGTGACGGGGGAGTTGTCGCGAGTGATCGCCTCCTGGCGAGGCACGTCGAGCGTCTGGGTGCGCATATCGAAGGCGTACGTCCGAGAGACGAACGGCGGGATGAACGTGATCCCCGGTTCGAGCAGTCGGCGGTACTCGCCGAAGACCGTCAACGCCTTCTTCTCGTAGGCGTCGACGATTTCGACCATCTGATAGACGGTGACGACGGCCAAGAGGAGAACGAGTACACCGACGAGTAGCGGTCCCAACCCGAGGCCTAACTGGAGTACGACGGGGGCCATATCGGGGGCTTAGGCTGTTGGCGGCAAAAGGGTTCGCACGATGACGGCTTACCGCTGGTGTTCGCGGGGAGTCACGTCGCCCTCGTAGACGACGCCGCGGTCGGCGTGTACGGTCACCGTCGTCCCGTCGGCCACGTCGTCGGGGAGGGGGGCGCCGCTGATCATCGGCACGCCGCGTTCGCGCGCGACGAGGGCGGCGTAGCTCGTCATCCCTGGGCGGGCGTCGACGATGGCGCCGATCCGGTCGGTGTCGCCCGTGAACTCCCCGTCGAACGTCGCCGGGAGGACGACGACGGCGCCCCCGGGCGCGTCGGAAAGGTCGCCGTCCGGACACCGGAACACCGGCCCGGCGATGCGCCCGCTGACGACGTTGCGCCCCGTCGCGACCGTCTCCGACGCGACGTGCACTTTCAGCATGTTCGTGGTGTTAGTGCCTTCCAGTTCGGTCATCATCCCCGAGAGCACGACCACAGTGTCACCGCTTTCGGCGGCGCCGGCCTCCAGTGCGGAGTCGACCGCGGCGTCGATCATCTCGTCGATGTCCTCGCGGTACGCGGCGTACTGGGCGTTGACACCCCACGAGAGCGCGAGTTGGCGACGGACGTGATCCCGCGGCGTCGTCGCCACGACGGGGACGCCCGGACGGAACTTCGCCGTCGCGCGCGCGGTGTACCCCGACTCCGAGACGGCGACGATGGCCGCGGCGCCGAGGTCACGCGCGAGATACCGGGCCGCCCGCGCCAGCGCCTCGGTCTGGGATCCCTCCGCGGCCGCGGGCACCCGTCCCTCGGTCGTCTCGGCGTACTCGTCGCTCCCTTCGACCTCGCGAACGATGCGATCCATCGTCTCCACGACGCGTACGGGGTGGTCGCCGATGGCCGTCTCGCCGGAGAGCATCACCGCGTCCGTCCCGTCGAGCACCGCGTTCGCCACGTCGGAGGCCTCCGCCCGCGTCGGCCGGCGTGCCTCGACCATCGAATCCAGCATCTCCGTCGCCGTGATGACGGGCACACCCGCGTCCTGTGCGCTGTGGATGATCCGTTTCTGTATCATCGGGACGTGTTCCAGCGGGCACTCCACGCCGAGGTCACCGCGGGCGACCATCACGCCGTAGGACGCCTCGACGATGTCGTCGATGTGATCGACGGCACCTGCGCGCTCGATTTTGGAGATGACGGGAATGTCGCCGCCGGCGTTCTCGATGGCGTCCGTGACGGCGTACACGTCGTCGGCGTCGCGGACGAAACTCGCCGCGACGAAGTCGGCCTCCTTCTCCACCGCGACTTCGATATCGCGGCGGTCACGGTCGGTGACCACGTCGAGATCCAGATCGACGCCGGGGACGTTCACGCCTTTGCGACTCCCGAGTTCACCCCCGGAGACGACACGCGCGGTCACGGTGTCGCTCTCGACGGCCTCGACGCGCGTCTCGATCCGGCCGTCGTCGAGGAGCACCTGATCGCCGGGTTCGACTGCAGTGATGGAATACGAGAGACCGATCTCCTCCGGTGTGGCGGTGTCGCCTTCGACGAACCGGACGGTCGCGTCAGTCTGCAGGTCGATCGGCTCGTCGAGTGGCGCCGTCCGCACCTCCGGCCCCTGGAGGTCGAGCATCGAGGAGAGGGGGTCGTCGGTGGCGGCGTCGACGGCGTGGATACGGTCGATGACGTTCGCCCGATCCTCGTGGGTGCCGTGGCTCGCGTTGAGGCGAGCGACGGCCATCCCGGCGTCCGAGAGTTCGCGGATCGTCGCCTGGTCGTCGGAGGCGGGACCCAGCGTACAGACGATCTTAGCCCTTCGCATACTCCCCCTTCGACGGGCCGGGTGAAAAAGCCGGTCGCCCCGGCTCCGTCTCGCTGCCGACGGTTACCGAACCCGCTCGCCGACGACGGCGTCGCCGTGAGTCGTCAGCAGATCCGCCTCGTCGCCGGCCGCCAGCACCATCCCGTTGGACTCGACGCCGAACAGTTCGGCCTTCTCTAGGTTCGTCAGGACGATCACGCGCGTGCCCGGGAGGGAGTCGAGGTCGTGAAGCTGCTTGATGCCCGCGACGATCTGCCGTTCCTCGACGCCGATATCGACGACGAGCCGGGCGAGTTTGTCCGCGCCCTCGATACCCTCGGCCTCCAGGATCTCGCCGACGCGCATGTCGAGTTCCTGGAACTCCTCGAAGCCGATGCGCTCCTCGGCGAGGGGTTCGAGATCGGCGGTCTCGTCGGCGTCCGCCCCTGCCTCGGCTTCCTCCACCTCTGCTTCTGCCTCGGCTTGCTCCACCTCTGCTTCTGCCTCGGCTTGCTCCGTCTGCGTCTCCGTCTCCGTCTCCGTCTCCGTCTCCGTCTCCGTCTCCGTCTCCGTCTCCGCCTCTGCCTCGGCCTCTGCCTCCTCGACTCGCTCGGCCAGTTTGGCGTTGAGTTCCTCGACGCGTTCCTCGGGGATCTTCTCGTAGAGCTCGTCGGGTTCGTCGAGGTCGGCGGCGGGGGGTTCGAGCGCGGCGTCCACTTCCACGTCGTGTACCGATCCGTCGCCGCCGACCTGCGACCACAGGCGCTCACAGGTGCCGGGCGCGACGGGGGCAAAGAGGACGGCGACGGCCTTCGCCACCTGCACGCAGTCGCGAATCACCTGTGCCGCCCGCTCCGGGTTCTGGTCGGTGAGCTTCCAGGGTTCGTTGCGCTGGATGTACTCGTTGCCGAAGGCGGCCAGCGAGACGGCGGCGTCGCCCGCCTCCCGCACCGAGTAGTCGTTGACCGCGGCGGTGAACTCGTCGATGGCCGCTTCGATGCGGTCGCGCACCTCCGGCGAGAGGTCGCCCTCGGGCGTCCCGCCGAACTCCCGGTGGGCAAAGAGCAAGGAGCGGTATGCGAAGTTACCCACCGTCCCGACGAGTTCGTTGTTGACGCGCTCGCGGAACCGCTCCCACGAGAAATCCACGTCCTGCTGGAAGCCGCCGTTGGTGGCGAGGTAGTACCGGAGGAGGTCGGGATCGAAGCCTTCGTCCAGGTACTCGTCGGCCCACACGGCGCGGTTGCGCGAGGTGGAGAACCCTTGCCCGTTGAGCGTGATGAACCCGCTCGCCATCACGGCACGGGGTTCGTTGTAGTTGGCCCCGTGGAGCATCGCCGGCCAGAAGACGGTGTGGTGCTGGATGATGTCGCGGCCGATGACGTGGACGATTTCACCGCCGGCCTCGCTTTGCCCGTCCGGCGAGCCCCCGCTCGCTTCGCTCGGGGAGATCCCGTCGTCGCGCCACGCCTCCGCCCAGTCGAACTCGTCGGCGCCCACACGCTCCGTATACTGCTTCGTCGAGGAGATATACTCGATGGGGGCGTCCACCCAGACGTAGAGGACGAGATCGTCCGCACCCTCCCCCTCGGGATAGTCGATCCCCCAGTCCATGTCGCGGGTGATACACCAGTCACGGAGTTCGCCCTCGATCCACTCCCGGGGCTGGTTGCGGGCGTTGGCAGTGCCCTCGAGGCGGTCGATGAACTCGCCGAGGTAGTCCTGGAACGCCGAGACGCGGAAGAACTTGTGGGTCTGCTCGCGGTATTCGGCGGGGTTGCCCGTGATGGTGCTCCGCGGGTCTTCGATTTCGCCGGGTTCGAGGTGGCGGCCACAGCCCTCGTCACACTCGTCGCCACGCGCTTTCGCCCCGCAGTAGGGACAGGTGCCCTCGACGTAGCGATCCGGGAGCGACTGCTCCTCGGCGGGGTCGTAGGCCACCATGATCTCCTTCTCGTAGATGTGGCCGTTCTCGGCCAGCGTCCGTACGATTTCGGTCGTCGTCTCGACGTTGGTCGCGTCGTGCGTGTGGCCGTAGTTATCGAAGTCGACGCCGAACTTGGGGAACGTCTCCTCGTAGGTCTCGTGCCACTCCAGGGCGAACTCCTCGGGGGAGACGCCTGCCTGTTCGGCGTTGACCGCGACCGGCGTCCCGTGCATGTCCGACCCCGAGACGAAGGCCGTCTCCTGCCCGAGTTTGCGCAGGGCGCGAGCGTACACGTCGCCGCCGACGTACGTTCGCAGGTGCCCGATGTGGAGGTCACCGTTGGCGTACGGCAACCCACAGGTCACCACCGCTGGCCGCTCCGTAGGGAACTCCTCGTGGCTCATACCTGTTCACTGGTGGATGGAACCCTAAAGCCCGCCGGTTCGCCGTGCCTCGACGCCGGCGGTTCAGGCGGGCGACGCCGCGATGGCGACGTACGTGCCCTCCCGGGTCGGCCGCGCGACGGTCACCAGTCGGTCGACGACCAAGCCCGCTTCCTCCAGACAGTCCCGCCAGTACGCCTCGTGGTCGTCGACGCCCTCGGGTGTGATCGGCAGTTCCAGCAGTCCCACGGTGCCGTCGTCGGCACACACCCGCCGGAGTTCCGCGAACGCCGACGCGCGCCGCTTCTCGGGCACGTCGTGGAGCACCCGACAGGCCGTGACGACATCGAACGCGCCGTCGGCGAAGGGGAGACGCGAGGCGTCGCCCGCGACCGGCGATACGTCGATGCCGGCGCGGGCGCCGTTCCGCCGCGCCAACTGCGGGCCGTTGCCCAGGATCACCCGGTCGTCGAACACGTCACAGCCGACGACCCGGGCAGAAGCGGGGAGGTGGGGGGCGAGGCCGACCAGCGACCGTCCGGAGCCACACCCGACGTCGAGGACGCGGTCGACGCCATCGAGTGGCAGGACGCTCGCGAGGGCGTCGTACTTCGCGCGGTCGAGCGCCCACGGCGGCGGCGAGAGCAGACGACGGGCCGCGTCACCGCCGCAGTAGAGGGCGCCCCCCGCGACGCCGACGGCGACGGCGCGGAGCGTCCGCTTCCCGCGGCGGTAGGCGACGGCCGACGCCGCGAGGAGGACAAGCGAGACGACGATCCGTCGCAGTCGCTCGCGCCAGTGGTAGACGCCGAAGAAGTAGGGCCGCGTTCGCAAGTCGAATCACGTCCGACCGGACGACTGCGTTCGGTCGGATGTGGAGACAGTCGCGAACACGACGCTCGGGCGGTGACGGGTCACGCCGGGAAGGTGGACACAGAGTATTATGTAGCTGACGGGCCGACGACCGAACCCTTTTCGTCCCGCCGGGCGACCGCCGACTATGACCCTCGGTCCGACCGACCGCGTTCGCGCCGTCGACCGCTCCAGCATCCGCTACATGTTCGACCTCGCGGAGGAGGTGGGCGGTGACCTCGTCCGACTCGAGGTGGGCGAGCCAGACTTCGATACCCCCGCACACGTCACCGATGCGGCCTGCGAGGCGGCACGCACCGGCCACACCGGCTACACCTCGAACGCCGGCATCCCGCCGCTCCGCGACGCCATCGCCGACCACATGGTGACCGACTACGGCGTCCGAGCCGATCCCGACGAGGTTCTCGTCACCACGGGCGGTATGGAGGCCCTCCACCTCGCGGCGCTCTGTACCGTCTCGCCCGGCGACGAGGTGGTCTTCCCGACACCCGCCTTCCCCAACTACTGGGTGCAGGCGCGGATGGCCGACGGCGTACCCACTCCCGTGGCGATGCCCGCGGAGTCGGGATTTGCGCTCGACCCCGACCGCCTGGTCGACGCCATCGGCCCCGACACCGCGCTGGTGATCCTCTGTTCGCCCAACAACCCCACCGGGAGAACCTTCGCCCCCGAGGCCGTCCGTGCCGTCGTCGACGCCGCCGCCGCCCACGACGCCTACGTCGTCGCCGACGAGGTGTACCTCGGCCTCGCCTACGACCGTGATCCCGAGGGCGTCGCGGCGGTGACCGGCCATCCCGACCACGTCCTCACGGTCAACTCCTGTTCGAAACGCTACGCGATGACCGGGTGGCGCGTCGGATGGCTCGCCGGCACCACCGACATCGTCGACCAGGCGACCAAGATCCGTGAGTCGACCACGTCGTGTGCGCCGAGCGTGAGTCAACACGCCGCCCTGGCCGCGCTGACCGGGCCGCAGGACGCCGCAGCCGAGATGTACGACGCCTTCCGCGAGCGCCGCGACTACGTGGTCGACCGCGTCGCCGACATCGACGGCGTGACCTGTCCCCGGCCCGAAGGCGCCTTCTACGCCTTCCTCGACGTGGATCTTCCGGGGTCGAGCCTGGAGATGGCGGAACGGCTCCTCCGGGAGTACGGCGTCGTCCTCGCGCCCGGCGACGGCTTCGGCGAGGCGGGCGCGGGCTCCCTCCGCCTGAGTTTCGCGAACGGGCTGGCTCGACTGGAAGAGGGCTTCGACCGCATCGAACGGGCGGTCGCCGAGGCCTAATCGAGGTCGCCGCTCCGGATCGCCCGCTCGGCCGCGTCGAGCGTCGCCTCCGCGTCGAACTCGCGTACGATCCGTTCGAGTTCCTCACGCGGCGCGTCCGACAGGTCGCGGGCGTGGGCCGTAATGGACGGAATCGCCCGCAGGATGTTGTCGGCGATGGGCACGTCCGCCACCTGCGCCGACCGCGAGAGCGGATTCAGATCGATCACGAGTTCTACTTTCCCGAGGGCAGCGAGCGCCGCCGCCCGGTCGCCGTCCTCCAGCGGAACGAGGACGACATCGGCGTCGGCGATGCCGTCGGCGTCGACTTTGGCGCGTTCGTGGTCGAGATTCGGGATGCGGGCGTCGGCGGCCAGCCCCTTTACTTCCGTTGCGCCGTGGTCGCGGAGGTGGTCGGCAATGGCCTGCATCCGCTCTTCAGTACGATTGAACAGGTTCACTTCCAGATCCGCGCCGACGACATCGGCGAGTTCGACCAGTTCCACCGGTACGAGCGCCGCGGCGTTGCCGTTCACCGAGATGACGGGGTGGTCGGCGAGCAAGAAGTGGGCGGCAGCGGCGCGTTCGGCCGCGTCCGCCGAGGGGAGCGTACGCTCGCCGAGCAGATAGTCGAAGGCCTCGCCGCGTCCCTGGGCGATGAGTCCCTGTTTACTAGTGATGCCCTTCTCGACGCCGGCTTCGATCCGGTGGCGTGTCACCAGCGAGTCGTGCCGCGGGTGATCCTCGGGAATCTCGACCTCGACCATGCGGTTCGGTGTGCTGGGGTGGGTAAAAACGCCGCGATCAGGGGCGCTCCACGTCGGCGAGCAAGTGTGCCCCGGCGTCGCAGATCCGGCAGGTCGAGGCGTCGATGCCCGCGGCCGTGAGTCCGGAACCGAGCGCGAACACCGTCTCGCCGAGCATCACCATCGACGCCTCGCCGCCCGCATCGTCGACGGCGTCGACGGCGGCGGCCACCCGGTCGGTCAGCAGTCCCGCGTCGCGGGCGAACCGCCGGGACGACGCCATCAGTTCCGGAAGCGTCGGCTGATCGAGAAGTCGCGAGAGTGCGTCCTCGCCCGCTCGCACGATTGGCTCGACGTCGCCCGCGAGCACCTCGGCAGTCGAGAGGTCGCCGAAGGTGGCGTACTCGACGCGTCGCGCCCCGGGCACGCCGTCGAGGCGGCCGTAGGCCGGCCCACCCGGATCGAGACGGATCGGGACGCCCCCGCGGGCCTGGGCCACCACGTCGCCGAGGCCGGTTCCCGCCTCCACCTCCGCACGATGAGCGAGCGTCACGAGGTCGTTCTCGGAGCGATCACACCTGAAGCAGTCGTTAGCCGCCAGTGCCGTGCCGAGCGCCATCGCACCCGAGACGCCGAAACCCGTCCCCAGGGGGAGATCCGACTCGGCGACGACCCGCGCCCGGTCAGCCACGCCGAGGCCGTCGAGCACCGTCTCGACGGGTGGCATCGACAGGGGGTCGCCGTCGAGTGTCAGCGTCGGCCCCGAACCGTCGTCGACCGCTCGAACCGTCACCCGAACGCCGTCGGAGAGGGTGAGACCGGCGCCGCGCGACCCCGCCCGCTCGGGGTCGTCGGCGGGAGCGGGGCTGAAAAACCCGGTGACGTGTCCGGGGACGAACGCGGTCGCCCGGCGGGTGTCCTCGCCGGCCCGCGACTGCTCGCTCATACTCCCGACGAGGGGCGGCGAGTCGTTAAGCCCTGTCGGAACCGGTCGCGGCGACCCACATCGCCACCACCATTCATAAGCGATCACGGCTCCCAGGTAGCGTATGCCGGCCGACCACCACGAGTTCGCTACTGTCGCCCTGGGCGGAAACCGGTATACGGTCGAGCAGTCGCTCATCCGCAACAAGTACGCGGCGTACGACGAGAACGGTGCACTCGTCCTCCGGGGCAAACAGAAGATGTTCAAGATGAAAGAGGAGTTCCCCTTCGTCGACGCCGACGGCAACGAGGTGTTCGCCGTCAAGGCGGGCGGGATTCTCGACGTAGCGGGGAACTACGCGATCATCGACGCCGCCACGGGCGAACGGGTGGCGATCCTCGACAACGACTACTCCATCTTCCGGGACACGTGGACGATTCGAGACGGGAAAACGGAGGCCACACTGGCGAAGATCACGTCCCGGGGGGCGCTCGTGACGCTCGCTCGAAACCTCCTCCCCCTCGGCGAACTCATCCCGCACAAGTACGAGATAACCGATCCGGCGGGCGACCACGTCGGCGCCATCGAGGGCCAGTTCTCCCTGCGGGACACGTACGACATCGTCATCGACGACACGCGGGACGTTCCGAAAGACGCCGTCGTCGCCGCCGCGATGGTGATCGACGCGATTCAGGGGAACTAAGGCGGCATCGCCCTACGGCGACAGCCGCTGGCGGTCTCGCGGGAACACGGTCGTTCCGCGCTGCGTCACTCCCTGCAACCACTCGACGGGGCGGCGTCGCCCTACGGCGACAGCCGCTGGCGGTCTCGCGGGAACACGGTCGTTCCGCGCTGCGTCACTCCCTGCAACCACTCGACGGGGCGGCGTCGCCCTACGGCGACAGCCGCTGGCGGTCTCGCGGGAAGAGGACAGCCTCACGGATGTTCCCCAGATCGAGCATCGTCATCACCAGACGCTCGACTCCGTACGCCCACCCGGCGTGGGGGGGCATCCCGTATTTGAACATCTTCGTGTAGTAGTCGAACTGCTCGGGGTCGAGCCCCTGCTGTTCGAAGCCGGCGACGAGTTCGTCGTAGCGGTGTTCGCGCTGCCCGCCCGAGACGAGTTCCATCCGCGGGTGCATCAGGTCGAAGCCCTTCGACAACTGCGGGTCGTCGTCGTAGTCCTGAATGTAGAACGGCTTGATCTCGGAGGGCCAGTCGGTGATGAAGTAGTGGCCACCGATGTCGTCACCGAGGGCCTTCTCGGCTTCGGTTGGCAGGTCGTCGCCCCAGACGAGTTGCGTGTCGAGTTCACCCGTGGCGTTGATCCGCTCGATGGCTTCCTCGTAGGTGAGCCGGGGGAAGTCGTCGTCCGGCACCCCGAAGTCGTCGTAGCCGAGGAGTTCGAGCTGCTCCGCGCAGTTCTCGCCGACGCCCTCGTAGGCGGCCTTGAGCGTCCCCTCACACACGTCCATCGCCTCGTTGTGGTCGACGAACGCCGACTCGAAGTCGATCATCGTCGCCTCGTTGAGGTGGCGGGGCGTGTTGTGCTCCTCCGCGCGGAAGATGGGGCCGATTTCGAACACGCGCTCCAGCCCCGAGCCGACCATCAGCTGTTTGAACAGCTGTGGCGACTGGTTCATGAACGCCTCCTCGCCGAAGTAGGTGACGGGGAAGAGTTCGGTGCCGCCCTCGGTGCCGGTGGCGACGATTTTCGGCGTGTTGATCTCCGTACAGCCGACCGACCGGAAGTAGTCCCGTACGGCACGCAGGATCTCGCCCCGAATCTCGAAGATGGCCTTCACCTCGGGCTTGCGCAGGTCGAGCGTCCGGTTGTTCAGCCGCGTCGGGAGTTCGGCTTCGACCTTGCCGGAGGGGTCGAGCGGGAGTTCGGGGTCGGCCTCCGCCAGCACCTCGATCGACTCGGGAACGAGTTCCAGTCCCGTCGGCGCGCGGGGTTCCTCCTCGACGGCGCCGGTCACCGTGACGACGCTCTCGCGGTGGACACCGAGACCCGTCTCGACGAGGTCGTCGTCCATCTCGTCTTTCTCGAATTTGACCTGGAGTTTCCCGGTTCGATCCCGGAGAATCAGGAAAGCGATGCCGCCGAGGTCACGGATCTCGTGAACCCAGCCGGCGACCGTGGCCGTCTCGCCGGCGACGACATCGGCCGCGTGAGTTCGGTTCTGCATACCCGTTCGTATCGGTGCCCGCGCCTTAAACGCGACCGTTTCGGGTCGCCACGGAGACGCCGATCAATCGACGCGGTACTCGCCGATCACGCTCTCGTCGAGGTGGACGCCGAGGCCCGGCTCCTCGGGCAAGGCGATCCGACCGTCGTCGAGTTCCGGCGGCGTCTCGAACAGCGCCTCGTACACCGGAAAGTCGGTCGGATCGAACTCCAGCCATTCGCAGGCGGGCGAGGCTCCCATGACGTGCATCGTCGCCGCGAGACCCACGCCCGTCGTGAAACAGTGGGGCGAACAGGTCGTGCCGTACGTCTCCGCGAGCGCACAGATCTTCTTTGCCTCCGTGATGCCGCCACACCGCATCACGTCCGGCATCGCGTAGTCGACGGCATCGGCCGACAGCAGGTCGTGAAAGCCCCATTTCGTGTACTCGTTTTCGCCCGACGCGATGGGCACGTCGAGTCGCTCCCGCAGGGCCACGAGGCCGTCCACGTCGTACGGCGAGAGCGGTTCCTCGTACCAGTACACGTCGTAGTCTTCGAGCATCCGCCCGACACGACGGGCATCCGGGCGGTCGTACCCGCAGTTCATGTCGACCATCAGCGCCCCGTCGCCAATGGCGTCGCGCATCGCGGCCACGCGCTCCTCGTCGGCGTCCAATCCACGGCCGAGGTGGGTCTTGACGCCCGCGAATCCGCGGTCGACGTACGATCCGGCGCGCTCGGCCATCACCTCGGGGTCTTGCCAGAACAGGTCGCTCGCGTAGGGTTTCAGGGCGGCGTCGGCGGCGGGGCCGCCGAGCAGGCGATACACCGGGACGCCGTGGTGTTTGCCCGCGATGTCCCACAGCGCGATGTCGACGCCGCTGGCCGCGGTGATGCCCTGGCCCTTACGATCCGCGTACACGTCGTCGGTCACCATTGCCTGCCAGTGGCGCTCGATATCGAGCGGATCCTCCCCGATCAGGCGAGGGGCGTACTTCTCCTCGACGATCCGCTCGACGATGTATGACTCCGGCCCGACACCCTCGCCGATGCCCGTGATGCCGGCGTCCGTCTCGACGACGACGAACGCCGCACCGCGGGCGTCCATCGACCGACCGCGCGACACGCCCAGCGGTCGATCTAGCGGTACCTCGATCCGCACCGTCCGCACGTCAGTGATCTCCATCGGCGACCCTTGCGGTGGCGGCGAGTAAAAACCCGGTGTCGACCGAAGGTTTATGCCCAGTGACGGGGCCACCTCGCCGCGAACCGATGACAGCAGACCTCGACTCGCTGGTTCGCTGGCCGCTCGACACCGAGGAGTGGCCCCACACCGTTCTCGTCGGCGCACTGTTGGTCGCGACCACACCGCTCGTGGTGCCGGCCGTACTACTCGCCGGGTACGCGGTGCGCCTGCTCAGCACTGACATTGGCGACGACGCGCTCCCTTCGTTCGCGGGTGTGCGCGCACTCGGGGAGACGGGCACACGCGCCGTCGGCATCGTCGCCGCCTACCACCTCCCGCCGTTGCTGCTCCTGGGCGTGGGGGCGGGCGGGCTCACGACGTTACGGTACGTCGGGCTCCGCTCGGCGCTCCGGCCGACCGCCGTCGGCGCGACGCTCACTCCAGCGGCGCTCTCCGGGGGCGTCGCCGTCGCCGCCGGGGTGGCGGTACTCCCTCTCTGTGGCTATCTCTCGACGATCGCCGTGACGGCGTACGCGGCGACCGGGAGCGTCGGGGACGCGTTCGCAGCGGGACGACTCCGCCGCCGGGCGTGCTCGACTGGGCGGCTTCGAGCGTGGCTCCTCGCGTCGCTCGTCGTCGTCGGCTCCGGCGTCGTCGCGTTCCTCCTCGGCGGCGTCGCGACGACGGTGCCGGGGGTCGGCGCCGTCCTCGTCGGTGCCGTGCGGTTCTACGGCGGCGTCGTCGCGCTCGGCGTCTGGAACGCGGCACGACCGACCGACTGCGCGCCCGGAGACGATCCGACCGGGACGGCCGCTGTCGCCACCGATCCCGAGCCGACCTGATTCAGTCGCTGGCGTCTTTCGCGCCCTCGACCGTCTCCTGGACGGCGTCACAGCCCTCGTCGTGGAGCAAGTCGCCGACGACGATCACGTCGGCGTGCTGGCCCATCTCGTAGGCGGATTCGTAGTCGCTGACGCCGCCGCCGTAGAACAGCGTCGACTCGTCGATGGCGTCCGCCGCGGCCTGTACCGTCTCGGGGTCGCCGAGAGTGCCCGAGTATTCGAGGTAGACGATCTCCTGGCCGAACAGTTTCTCGGCGACGGCGGCGTAGGCGGCCACGTCGTCCGGCGACTGGTCGCAGTCGGCGTCCGTATACTCCGCGACCGACGAGTCGGGGTTGAGGACGATGTACGCCTCAGTGTGAGTGCGGTTCCAGTCGAGGCCGTTCTCGATGCGCACCCACTCCTTGTGTGCGCCGGTGACCCAGAAGCTGTCGCCAGCGTTGAAAACCGTCGGAATCAGATAGCCGTTCAGTGCGTCGTCGTCGATGACGACCGCCGGGTTCGACGGCTCCTGGTACAGGGGAACGCCGTACTTCGCACAGGCGTCGACGACCGTCTCCATCTTCTCTTTGGTCATACCCGTCGTCCCGCCGATCTCGATGGCGTCGGTTCCGGTGGCACAGACGTCCTCGAACGTCTCCCCCGCGACCAGTTCCTTGTCGGGGTCGACCTTGAGGACGTGCTCCCACTCGTCCCACGGCGTGGTCATGAAGAGTGTCTACTCCGCGGAGCCGATAAAAAGAATCCGACTCGCGGGCGGTGAGGCGGAGCGGCGGCCTCAATCCGCCTTGGCCTGCCAGTTCCGCACCGTATCGGCGCCGACGCCGTCGATTTCGTCGGCCAGCGCGTCGGGTTCAGCGGCTTTCAGACCGGCTACGTCCTCGACGCCCGCCTCGATCAGTTTCTCGGCCGTCTTCTCGCCGATGCCGTCGATGGCCTCCAGTTCCGTCCCGTTCTGCCGGGCCTGGTACTCCCGGTAGTTACAGATGGGGCACCCCAGATCCCAGGGCTCGCGGTCGTCCTCGTAGGTGATCCGGAGTCCCGGGAGACCGTGTTCCTCACAGGTCTCGTCGAGGAGTTCCACCTCGCCCCGGCGGGGCATCGGCAGGGAGTAGTCACAGTCGGGGTAGCGTGTACAGCCGACGAGTCGGCCGCCCGAACGGAGGCGCTTCACGGCGAGTTCGCCACCCTCCTCGTCGCCACACTCCGGACAGGAACCGACGATCAGGTCGGGTTCCTCCTCCGCCGCTTCTGCGGCACAGAGCGGACAACCGTGAACGAACGTCTTGCGCCCGGCGAGCATCTTCACGTCGTGGAGGCCGTGTTCCCCACAGGTCTCGTCCAGCAGGATCGGCTTGCCAGTCGAGGGAAGCGGCAGGGTGAAATCGCAGTCCGGATAGCCGTCACAGCCGACGAAGTAGGAGCCGTTTCGGCTCCGCCGGATCACCAGGTCGTCGCCACACTCGGGACAGGGGCCGACGGTCTTGTCGGCTTTCAGCGACTCGCGGAGGTGGTCACCCAGCGCCTCCCGCGAGTCGGTGAGGCGGTCGAACACCCGCTTGAGCATCTCACGGGACTCCTCGGTCACGTCCTCCAGTGTGGCCTCGCCGCGGGCGATGGCCTGCATGTCCGCCTCCAGTTGGGCCGTCATCTCCTCGCTGACGATGAGGTCGGCGAACTCCTCGGAGGCCTCGACCACGCCGCGGGCGAGTCGGGTGGGCCGCGGCGGATCACCCTCGATGTATCCCCGGTCGTAGAGCTTCTGGATCACGTCGTGGCGCGTCGCCTTCGTCCCGATCCCCATCTCCTCCATCGTCTCGATGAGCCGCGACTGGCCGTAGCGGCGTGGGGGCTGGGTCTGCTTGGCTTCGAAGCGCGTCTCCGTCACCGCGAGTTTCTCCCCCTCGACCACGTCGGGGACGGCGTTCTCGCTCGCGGAACTGTAGGGGTAGACGGCGTGGTAGCCCGGGTCGAGCAACCGCTTGCCGTTGGCCTTCAGCGAGGGATCGGGTTCCTCGTCGGCGGCGATGGACGCGACGACGCGCAGGTGTTCCCAGGTCGCGGCGTCGGCAACGGTCGCGAGGAAGCGCCGGACGACGAGTTCGTACACTTCCCACTCGTCTTCTGTGAGGTCGCTCGGCGCGGGAAGTTCGCCGGTCGGGTGGATCGGCGGATGGTCGGTCGTCTCCTCGTCGCCAGCGGTCGGGGTGAGGTCGGCGGCGTCAAGGAGGTCGGCGGCGGCGTCGCCGAACCGCCGCCCGGTGGAGAGGTCGTCGAGCAACTCGCGCGGATCGAGATCTTCGGGGTAGACCGTGTTGTCCGTCCGGGGATAGGTGACGTAGCCGGCGGTGTAGAGATCCTCGGCGATGCTCATCGCGCGCTGGGCGGAGTAGCCGATCCCGCTCGCGGCGCGGATGAACTTCGTGGTGTTGAACGGCGCCGGAGGATCGTCCGTCCGGGTGCGCCGGCGCACCTCCTCGACCGTCGCCGTCGATGCGCCGTCGAGGATCTCGTGAACGGTTTCGGCGGTTTCGCCGTCCCAGACGCGGTCGGCCTCGGTGCCGTCGTCGTCGATATAGAAGTACTGTGCCTCGAAGGTCTCGTCGTCTTTCGCGAGGGTGGCGAACAGTTCCCAGTAGTCCTCGGGATCGAACGCGTCGATTTCGCGTTCGCGGTCGACGATCAGTTTCAGCGTCGGTCCCTGTACCCGGCCGACGGAGATGAAGTCCTCGCCGAGTTGGCGGGCCGACAGGGAGAGAAAGCGGGTGAGCGACGCACCCCACATCAGGTCGATGATCTGGCGTGCCTCGCCCGCGGCCGCCAGATCGAAATCGAGATCGTCGGGGTCGGCGAAGGCCTCCTGTACCTCGCGGTCGGTGATCGAGGAGAACCGCACCCGGTCGACCGGCGCCTCGTCGTTGACCTCGCGGACGAGTTCGTACGCCTCCTTCCCGATGAGTTCGCCCTCGCGGTCGTA
>JBDGTP010000075.1:0-49725 GCA_042216725.1 Haloplanus sp. | reverse complement strand
CAGGCCGCCATCGACGAACTCGGCGTCGACGCCGCCGACGTGGAACTCACGTCGCGCGCGCCCGCCGACGACTAACGCCGGCATGGTCGAGACGGTCTCTCTCTATCGCGCCCCGACGACCGCTGCTGACGCCGACGCTATCGCGTCGTGGCTCCGCGACCGGATCGACGCGGAGGTACGGGTGCGAGACCGACTGCTCGCGCAGGTCGATCCGACCGACCTCGCCGAGGAGCTGGCGGCCGCCCGCGTCACCGACCCCTACGACCGCGAGACGGGGAACACGATGCTCGGTATCGTCCGTTACGAGGAACGGGCGCTGGAGTCGCCCGAACGCGCGGGCGGCGTCGTCTACGATGGGCAGGCCGTCCAGCGGGCGCTGAACGCCCGCCTCCCGGACGAACGGCGTCTCGACCACCTGCATATTTCCCTGCTCGACCGGGTGGTCGGAACCTGGGGCCACCACGACGGCCGCTGGCACAAGCGGGTGGCCGTCCTGGGCCAACCCGCCCTGATTTCGGTGCCGGGGCTGTACGAGGCGCCGGCCAAGCCCGAGGCGTACTACGAGGCCAAGAGCAAACACGCCCTGCTGACGGGCGACGCGCCGCCACGAGAGGTGCTGGAGGCCGAAATCGAGGGCGACTTCCTCGTCGCCGACGACCCCCGGACGACCGACGCGCTGAAAGGCTACGCCCTCGCCGCGGTCGACGTGCTCGAAACCGGGGCGGCGTTCTGTGACGACGAACGGTGTCGTCTGTACGACGCTCACCGACAGCCGGGCGTCGTGCGGGCGCAGTTACGCGATCCACCGTTCTGCGAGCGGCACGCCGAACGGTACGGGTAGCCCGCGGTCGGGTCACTGCCACCGCCCGGCGCTCAGATAGGCGAACCCGCCCAGACGCGTCTCGTGTGTCGTCGCCGTGCAGTCGTCCAACACCGCCCGGTGTGCGGCCGCGACCCGCCGGTCGAGCGAACGCGCGGGCGTGCCATCGTGGTGGTTGCGGGTGCCGGGCGGCGCGGTCGCGGCGACGGCGACACGAAAGAGCGGATTCAGGGGTCGCCCGGGCAGGCGGGCGCTCCGGGCGAGATCCAGCAGGGCGATCCGGTCGGGTGCGAGGGCGGCCAGCCACTCCCGCACCGTCGCCGCCGGATCGGGGAGCATCCCCATCAGGAAGGTGGCGGAGACGGCGTCCACCGAGCGGAGGGGCAGGCGCGTGGCGTCGCCACGACAGACGGCCACGTTCGCCCACCCTTCGCGCTCGATCCGTCGGCGGGCGCGGGCGACTGCGCCCGGCGCGAAATCGATGCCGACGACGCGGCCTTCGGGGCCGACTCGGTCACGGAGGGTGGGGAAGTTGGCGCCCGTTCCACAGCCGATATCGACGACGGTGTCACCCGGCGAGGGGTCGAGTGTGTCGGCGGCGGCCGCCCGGAGGCCACGGACGCCCGGCCCTCGGCTCGCGAGCAGGTCGTAGACCCGCGCCCATTGGGAGTAGAAGTCCTGTGCCGCCCTCGCCCGGTCGGCGTCTGGAGTCGTCATCCGGACAGGTCGCGGACGATCCGGGCGACCGTCGGCGCGTCGTCCCCGAGGACGTACGTGATGGGTTCGATACCGAACCCGCCGGTCTGATAGAGGACGAAGGGGGTGTCGGGGGCGGCCTCGCACACGGCGTCGGTGACGGCGGGACGGGTTGCGCCCGCGCCCTCGCCCTCGCGGTCGACTACGAACTCGACGGTCGGGTAGCCTGCCGCGTGCAACTCCTCGACGAGTGCCGGATCGTACCGGACGTTCACGGCGCCACGGACGGGCGCGCCCGCGTCGCGGGCCGACAGCAACACCGAGGCGACGTGTTCGCTGACGCCGAACTCGGGATCGGACGGCACCGTCGCCGTCCCGCGCACGTCGAAGATGCGCCCGGGGATGCCGGCCACGTCCTCCACGTCCGTCGCCTCGGGCAGGCATTCGACGAGGTTGGAGCCGACGTTCGGAACCAGATTGGCAAAGCCCGAGGTGTTCCGAAGGATGCGCAGGCCGCGGCGCACGGACGACCGCACCTGCTCGGTCGTCCGCACGCCGCTCTCGGGGTCGTGTACGTCGAACGCGCCCTCGTACGAGCGGAGTTCGGGCATGACTTCGCGGTGTCGTTCGGCGAGCAAGTCGCCATCTTCCAGTCGCCGGATCAGCACCTCGATTTCGACGAGCGCCTGCACGCGACTCATATCGCCGGTGGCGAGTCCCGATCCGATCCGTTCGACGAGGGCGCGAACCCGGTCGTCCTCGCTGATGGTGTCGCTGGTCGCCACGTCGCCGTGGGCGTACTTCGAGACGGCGGACTGGGAGATGCCGAGGGCGTCGGCTACCTCTCGCTGGGTGAACCCGCGCTCCCGGAGGTCGGCCGCGAGCATCGAC
The DNA here is from genome assembly GCA_042216725.1 of Haloplanus sp. Classification (GTDB taxonomy): domain Archaea; phylum Halobacteriota; class Halobacteria; order Halobacteriales; family Haloferacaceae; genus Haloplanus. The sequence continues at coordinate 47,318 of JBDGTP010000075.1, read as the reverse complement.
CGGATCGTGGGCAGGAACTCCTCCACGACGAGTTCCTCGATGAACTTCATGATTCGAACTCGGGGTCGTCCCCGATGCGGGAGGCCTGTGGCCCCTGCTGATCCTGGTATTTCGAGCCGCGGTCGCTGCCGTAGGGGCGCTCGGCGGGAGAGGAGAGCCGCGTGAAGACGAGTTGGGAGACGCGCATGCCGGGCGTGAGCGCGACCGGAGCGGTGCCGAGGTTCGAGAGTTCGAGCGTCACCTGGCCCCGGTAGCCGGGGTCGACGAACCCGGCCGTGGCGTGGACGACGACGGCGAGACGGCCGAGCGAGGATCGTCCCTCGACGTTGGCGACGAGGTCGGCGGGCATCTCGACGCGCTCTTTGGTCGTCCCGAGGACGAAGTCGCCGGGATGGAGGATGAACTCCTCGCCGTCCTCGACGACCGTCTCGGCGATGTACTCGCTGACCTCCCCCTCGCGTGTGGGATGGATACAGGAGATGTTCGTCCGCTGGAATTCGAGGAACTCCGAGCCGAGACGGAGGTCGACGCTGGCCGGCTGAACCTGTTGATCGATGTCGCCGAGCGGGTCGATCACGAGATCACCCTCGCGGAGGCGGGCGAGGATGTCGGTGTCCGACAGGATCATACCTAGGGGGTGGCGCCGAACGATAAAATCTCCCCGGTCGGCGGCCCGTATGTGGTCGTCCGGGCCGATGGCGGGTTGTGACACCCCGGTGAGGCAAACGGCAACGCTTTTTTGAGACGCTCCGAAACCGATACGGTATGTCTGATGAGGTCAAGCGGGGACTTGAGGGTGTCACTGTCTTCGAGTCTCGGCTGAGCTACATCGACGGCGATGCCGGCAAGCTTGGCTACCGCGGGTACGCCATCGAGGACTTCGCACACGAGGCCAGCTACGAGGAGGTGCTGTCGTTGCTCTGGAACGGCGAGTGGCCGACCCGTGCAGAACACGACGAGTTTGCCGCCCGACTGGCCGCCGAACGCGACCTCGATCCGGCCGTCTACGACCTCATCGCCGAACTCGCCGACCGCGACGAGGATCCGATGGCCGCGATGCGGACGGTGACGTCCGTACTCTCGGCGTACGATCCGGATACCGGCGCCGAGCCGAGCGACCGCGAGGCCAACCTCGCAAAGGGCTGTCGGATCACCGCCAAACTCCCGACGGCGCTGGCGGCGTTCGACCGCCTGCGCAACGGCGACGATCCGGTCACACCGCGCGAGGATCTGCACCACGCCGAGAACTTCCTCTACATGCTGAACGGCGACGAGCCGGACGACGTCGCCGCCGAGACGTTCGACACCGCGCTGGTGTTGCACGCCGATCACGGGCTGAACGCCTCGACGTTCTCCGCGATGGTGACCACCTCGACGCTCTCGGATCTCCACAGCGGCGTCACGAGCGCCATCGGCACGCTCGCCGGTGAGCTCCACGGCGGCGCCAACGAGAACGTCATGCGGATGCTGAAGGAAATCGACGAGAGCGACGCGGAGCCCCGCGAGTGGATCGAGTCGGCGGTCGACGACGGACAGCGGATCCCCGGGTTCGGCCACCGCGTCTACAACGTCCGTGATCCCCGCGCGAACATCCTCGCCGAATACTCCGAGCGTCTGGGCGAGGCGTCGGGCGACCCCCGGTGGTACGAGTACTCCGTCGCTATCGAGGACTACATGGCCGAGGAGAACGGTCTCGCGCCCAACGTGGACTTCTACTCCGCGTCGATGTACTACCAGATGGGGATTCCGATGGATCTGTACACGCCCATCTTCTCGCTCTCGCGGGTGGGTGGCTGGATCGCCCACATGCTCGAACAGTACGAGGATAACCGGCTCATCCGTCCCCGCGCCCGCTACGTCGGCGACCGCGACCGCGAGTTCGTCCCCATCGACCAGCGATAGGCCGAAAGGCCGAACACCGCGCCGTCCCACGACCCCGTATGGACGTCTTCGTCTACGGGACGCTCACCGAACCCGACCGGGTCGCTGCCGTCGTCGACTCGTACGTCTTCGTCGGCGCGGCCGTACTGGAGGGTTGCCACCCGGTCGCCGGCCGCTACCCCACGCTCGCGCCCGGGGGCGAGACGGCCGGGCGCCTCCTCCGGACACCCGAGATGGACGCTCTCGACGCGTACGAAGGGGTCGACGAGGGCCGCTACGTCCGCGTGACGGCACCCCGAACGGACGGCGGTGAGGCCGCCGTCTACGTTGGCGACCCCGACGCCCTGGATGTCGACGACCCCGTCGACTGGCCCGGTGAGGGGTCCTTTTCGGCGCGCGTCCGCCGGTATTTCGACGGTGGCGACGCTCTCGTCCGGCCAAAACACTCTTGAAGTTCGGCGCCAGCCGACTTCATCTCCCCCGCGCAGTCTGCCACTTTCACTTTCACTGCGCCTCCATGACACTTATGTACCTCCCTGGATATTAGGCGAATGCACGTCACACGCGTGCATTCCCCTTTCACGACACTCCGGAGCCGCAGGTGTTGCATAAACCGTTAACAGTCACCGCCGGGTATGGGTGGTATGATCTCGTTTGAAGACGTGCTCGACGCCCGGGAACGGGTCATGGGCGTCGCGCGACACACTCCCCTCGAGTATTCGTACGCCTTCTCGGAGATGACGGGCGCGGAGGTACATCTCAAACTGGAGAACTTCCAGCGCACGGGCGCGTTCAAGATCCGCGGCGCGATGAATCGGATCGAGACGCTCTCGGCCGACCAGCAGGCGGCGGGCGTCGTGACCGCGAGCGCCGGCAACCACGCCCAGGGGGTCGCGCTCGCCGCGACGCGGGCGGGCGTCGACTCGAAGATCGTCATGCCGGAACACGCGCCGGTCTCGAAGGTCAAGGCGACCGAACGCTACGGCGGCGAGGTCGTCCTCCACGGCGCGGACTACAGCGAGGCGCAGGCGGAGGCCCACCGGATCGAACGCGAGGAAGGCCGGACGTACGTCCACGCCTTCGACGACGAGATGGTGATGGCGGGCCAGGGCACTATCGGCCTCGAAATCACCGAGGACTGCCCGGATCTGGATACCGTGATCGTCCCCATCGGCGGGGGTGGGCTGATCTCGGGCATCGCCACGGCGGTGAAGGCCCACGACCCCGACGTGCGCGTGATCGGTGTGCAGGCCGAAGGCGCTTCGAGCGCCGCCGAGTCGCTCCGGAAGGGAGAGATTCACGAGCGCGAGAGCGTCGACACCATCGCCGACGGTATCGCCACCCGGCGGATCGGCGACCGCACCTTCGAGGTCATCAAGGAGCGCGTCGACGAGGTGGTGACCGTCGACGACGAGTCCATCGCCATCGCGCTCACGTACCTGCTCGAACGCGAGAAGGCGCTCGCGGAGGGTGCCGGTGCCATCTCGCTGGCCGCCCTCCTCTCCGGTGCCGTCGAGTACGAGGAGGGCGAGGTGGTCGTCCCCGCCCTCTGCGGGGGGAACATCGACCTCAACGTCTTGACGACGGTCGTGATGCGGGGGCTGGTCGCGACGGGTCGCTATATCCGCTTTCGCACCATCCTCAAGGATCAGCCCGGCGCGCTGGTCGAACTCGGGACGATCATCGCCGAACACCGCGCGAACATCACCGCGTTCCACCACGACCGCACCTCGCGGGACGTAGCCATGAACGACGCGCGCGTCGAACTGGAGATCGAGACCCGCGGGCCGGAACACGTCGACGAACTGCTCTCCGCGCTGCGCGGCGCCGGCTACGAGGTCGAAATCGTCAACGGCTACCAGATGTCGGTGTGATCCCCGGCCGCCCCAGACTTAATCCACCTCCGGCTCTCTACTGAGACCATGGCCGCCGGCATCGAGGCCGAACTGCTGGATCTCCTCGCCGTCTTCATCCTCGCGGCGGGCGTCGGCGTCGGCGTCGCCAAGGTCGGGGACTTTCCGTACACCATCGCGCTGTTGCTCGCGGGCCTCTCCGCGTCGGTGCTCGGCGTGGAGTTCGGCATCGCGCTCTCTCACGACATCATCCTGTTCGTGTTGTTGCCGCCGTTGTTGTTCGAGGGCGCCGCCACGACCGATCTCGAACAGTTCCGGACGAATCTCTCGCCGATCCTCGTCTTGGCCGTGCCGGGGCTGATCCTCGCCATTCTGGTGCTGGGGTACGTCGGACAGTACGCCTTCGACGTTCCCCTCCTCGTCGCGCTCCTGTTCGCGGCGATGGTGTTGCCGACTGATCCGGTGTCGGTGCTCGCGCTGTTCGACGAGTTGGGGGCGCCCGACCGCCTCGCGACCCTCGTCGAGGGCGAGAGCCTACTGAACGACGGCGTCGGCGTCGTCGTCTTCTCGGCCTTGCTCGCCCTCGTAGAGCAGACGGGCGGCAGTCGTGTGGCGTTCACGCCCGACCTGATCGCCGAGGTGAGCGTCGGTATCGCCGTCGCCAGCGCCGGGGGGACGGCAGTCGGTCTCGCCGCGGGCTACCTCGTCTACCGGGTGATGGTCAACCTCGACGAACACATGACCGAAATCGTCCTCACGGCGATTCTCGCGTACGGGAGTTTCCTCGTCGCCGAGCATTACCTGGGCGTCTCGGGCGTGATCGCCACCGTCGTCGCGGGGTTGTTCATCGGCAATCGCGGCGCCGAGTACGCGATGAGCCCCCGCACCAAGATTTCGATTTTCAACACCTGGGAGACCGCGGCGTTCATCGTCAACACGTTCATCTTCGTCGCCATCGGGACGACGACGCCCGTCCAGCAACTGTTCACTCACGGACGGCTAATCGCCCTCGCCGCCGTCCTCGTCCTCGGCGTTCGCGCCCTCGCGGTCTACCCGCTCACGGCGCTCGCCAACCGACTCCAGCCGATCGACGTGTCCCGCGACTATCAGCACGTGATGGTCTGGGGCGGCCTCCACGCGTCCATCCCCATCGCACTCGTCCTGGGCCTGCCGTCCACGCTGCCGTCGGGGGCGCCGTTTCCCTTCCGCGAGGAGTTGCGCGCGATGGTGTTCGGCGTCGCCGCCTTCAGTCTCGTCGTCCAGGGCCTCTCGATGGGGCGGTTGCTCGACGCCCTGGGAATCGTCACGCGCTCCCCGGCGACGGAGCTCTACGAACTGCTGATCGGGCGGTCGAAGGCCATCGACGGGGCGCTCGATGCGGCCGAGGAACTCCACTCGACGGGAGAGCTCTCGCTGTCGACGTACGAGGACTTCTCCGCCGAATACGAACGCGAACGGGACGCCCTCGACGCCGCCATCAGAGAACTCCTGAACGAACACCCCGAACTCCGCCGGCAGGAGTTGCTCACCGGTGAACGGCAGGTACTCCAGCGGGAGAAAAGCGCCATCATGGACGCGGTTCGGTCGGGGATCATCGCCGCCGACGTGGGTGATCGCCTCCTCGACGAAGTCGACATCAAACTCGACCGGGTGCGGTCGGGCGAAACCACCGTCGGTGAGGAAGAGGAGAAGTACGAGGAGTTCTGGCGGCGGCGCGCCGAGGAGTTCGGCCTCTCGGCGGCCGACATGGAGGCGGACGAAGCGTAGGCCGTGGCCGGACGCCGCAGTCTGGCGGCGTCCGCTGTCGATGTCGGGCTAACGGCCACGGCAGGAACCACCGTGGATATGTACTTTTAACCGGACTCCGCGTGACCGAAGGGATATGAAACGAACCATCAGCACCGACGATGCTCCTGCCGCAGTGGGCGCGTACAGTCAGGCAACCACCAACGGGTCGTTGCTCTTTACCGCGGGCCAACTCCCGCTGACGACGGACGGCGAACTCCTCGACGACGAGAGCGTTGCCACTCAGACCGAGCAGTCGCTGGACAACGTGATGGCCATTCTCGCGGAGGAGGGCGCCGACGCGAGCGACCTGCTGAAGGTCACCATCTTCCTCGACGATATCGAGGACTTCGGCGAGATGAACGAGACGTACGCGACGTACTTCGACGAGGAACCGCCGGCCCGGAGCGCGGTCGAAGTCGGCAACGTCCCGAAGGGAGCGGCTCTCGAAATCGAAGCCATCGCCGACGTGGAGTGAAGACTCGACAGATCCGATGAACGCCCAGCACCGGTCGAGTCTCCTGTGGGGGGTCGTGGGTGCGCTCGCCTTCCTCGTGCTCGTCCAGGGCTACCGTCTGCTCGTCGTCCCTCTCGATGTCGGTTCCCTCGCCGTCGGCGCCGTCGCGCTTCTGGTCGGCGCTCTGTCAGCCGGTTTCACCCACGTTATCGAGCCATGGATACGAGGAAACGGAAGGAGTTAAAGGGTCGAGCGGTTAGTCGTAACTGCGTGCCGGGATGGCCGAGTGGTAAGGCGCACGCCTGGAAAGCGTGTTCCCTCTGGGATCCAGGGTTCAAATCCCTGTCCCGGCGTCACCTCCTGCCGGTAGCTGTGAGCTAACGTCCGGAGCGACGGCCCTTGATGGACGTTCTTGTACCAGTCACGCGTATTGTCACTGATCTCGACAGTCTCGGGGCAACGGAATCGGAGAAAGGTTCTTGTGGCGCGGGCGCGTTTCCCTGTTTGACAATGCCTGACACGAAAAGTGGCCGCGAGCAAAACGGGAAGAAAAAGCGCGAGCAGCTGCGGCGTCGCCTGTACGAGCAGGAACTCGAAACGCTCGACGAAGAGGCCGATCTCCCCGAGTTCGAGGGTGAGGGTGACCTCGTGGCCGACGAGCCCGCTGACGGCCGCTGACCCGCTCGATTCGGGTCGGCGCTCTTATCACGACCCCGGACGAATCGGTCGACCGTGTCACTCCGTGCGAACTACGCGACGATATACGTCGGCGCGCAACTCGCGCCGGAACGGCGGGAACTCGACCTCGACTGGGCCGACAACGTCGGTGACGAGACGCAAGCCCACACGTTCGACGTTCCAACCGACGATGCGACCGACGGCTACGTCGGTATCCAGGCGTTCGACGTAGGTGCCTACGGCCACGACATCCTGATCAACGACGAGCCGATGAGCGGCTTCGATATCCCGCCGAACGACGGCTGGCAGTACTGGGTCGACACCTTCGGCGGCGCTGTCGCCCTCACGGAGGGGACTAACCACCTCCGGATCGTCCGCGACGCCGACTCCACCGATGCCTTCGCCGTCGGCACCGTCACCGTCCACTGGAAGGAGCCGGACGACGCGTAGCCACATATTTAAAACCAGACGCTCGGCCGGCGTTCGACACTATCGCGTTTTGTGATAACAGTTGCCAACCGCGTCTCCGGGGCGGCTACGTCCCCTGATTTTCGTTCCGCCTCGGCGCTGTCGAGACGAGCTACGCCTTCGCCCGTAACACTCACTTTTATATAGAAGGACAATCAATCATCCGGTGAACCATGAGTCAGCGAATGCAGCAGGGTCAGCCGATGATTATCATGGGCGAGGACGCCCAGCGCGTCAAGGACAAGGACGCTCAGGAGTACAACATCTCGGCGGCCCGGGCGGTCGCGGAGTCGGTACGCTCGACGCTCGGCCCGAAAGGGATGGACAAGATGCTCGTCGACTCGATGGGGAGCGTCACCATCACCAACGACGGGGTGACGATCCTTCAGGAGATGGACATCGACAACCCGACGGCCGAGATGATCGTCGAAGTCGCCGAGACACAGGAAGACGAGGCCGGTGACGGGACGACGACGGCCGTCGCCATCGCGGGCGAACTCCTGAAGAACGCGGAGGAACTGCTCGAACAGGACATCCACCCGACGGCGATCATCAAGGGCTTCAACATGGCCTCCGAACGCGCCCGCGAGGAGGTCGACGACATCGCCGAGCGCGTCGATCCCACCGACGCCGAACTCCTGCGGAAAGTCGCCGAAACCTCCATGACGGGCAAGAGCTCCGAACTCGACAAGGAGCTGCTCGCCCAACTCGTCGTCGAGGCGGTGCAAGCCGTCACCGTCCAGGCCGAGGACGGAAGCCACGTGGTCGACCTCGAATTCGTCGAAATCGAGACCCAGACGGGGCGCTCCGCCTCGGAGTCTGAACTCCTCAACGGCGCTGTTGTCGACAAAGACCCCGTCAACGACGACATGCCCGTCGAGTTCGACGAGGCCGACGTGCTCCTGCTGAACGAGCCCGTCGAGGTCGAGGAAACCGACGCCGACACGCAGGTCAGCATCGACGACCCCGACCAGCTTCAGCAGTTCCTCGACAGCGAGGAACAGCAGCTCCGCGAGAAGGTCGAACAGATCGTCGCGACGGGCGCCGACGTGGTGTTCTGTCAGAAGGGGATCGACGACCTGGCGCAGTACCTGCTGGCCAAGGAGGGCGTCCTCGCCGTCCGGCGGACGAAGAAGTCCGACATGGGCTTCCTGAAGGAGATCCTCGGCGCCGACATCGTCACCGACCTCGACACCGCCACCGAGACCAACCTCGGCACCGGTTCGATCACGCGTGACGCCGACGCCGGCCTGTTCTACGTCGAGGGCGACGAGGCCCACGGCGTGACGCTCCTCCTGCGCGGCTCCACCGAACACGTCGTCGACGAACTCGAACGGGGCATCCAGGACGCCCTCGACGTGGTATCGACGACGGCGGCCGACGGGCGCGTGCTCGCCGGCGGCGGTGCTATCGAGGTCGAACTCGCGAGCCGCCTGCGTGACTACGCCGACAGTGTCAGCGGCCGCGAACAGCTCGCAGTCGAGGCCTTCGCCGACGCGGTCGAACTCGTCCCGCGCGTGCTCGCCGGCAACGCCGGCCTCGACAGCATCGACACGCTCGTCGACCTGCGTGCCGCCCACGAGGCGGGCGACGCGCGCGCCGGTCTCAACGTGTTCACCGGCGACGTGGTCGACACCTACGACGCGGGCGTCGTCGAACCCGCCCACTCCAAGGAGCAGGCGCTCTCCTCGGCCACCGAGGCCGCGAACCTCGTCCTGAAAATCGACGACATCATCGCTGCCGGCGACCTCTCGACCTCCGGCGACGAGGACGAGGGTGGCGCCGGCGGCGCTGGCGGCATGGGCGGCATGGGCGGCATGGGTGGCATGGGCGGCGCGATGTAACCACGGGATCACGAGTCCCAACCGCGTGCTGAGCGACCGTCGCTCGGTACGCGTTCGACAGTTCCGATCCCAGCGAACGCGGCGCGTGCCACCTCGCCCTGACACGCTCTGTCGTTCTCCCCGCGAATCGACACAAAGGCCTTATCGGCGACGCCGGTAGGCCGTCCTATGCCCTCCGACAGACGCACGGTCGTCGCGAGCGTCGGCCTCGCTCTCGCCGGGGTCGCCGGCTGTACCGATCGGAACGGGTCGGACACCCCGCCGTCGGATCGAGCCACGCCCACCTCGACGGCCAGCGGTTCGCCCGCCGACCGGACTCTCGGCGACACGGTGACGCTCGACGGCACCACGGTGACCGTCGCGGAACTCGCCGCCGCCCACTCCTATCACTACCGCAGTGCGCCCGACGCGTTCGGCGTCGAATCGGCAGGCGACGGCCAGTTCGTGTTCGTCGGCGTCACGGCTCGGGGCGACGACACGCCGCCAGTTCGTCAGTTCGCGCTGGAACTGGACGGCGAGCGTGTCGTCCCGTCGGAACGGACGCGCGGCCCGGTTCGTGACCTCGCACCCGTTCGCCAGGGGCGCTACACCGCCGACGATCCGGAGGGCTACCTCCTCTTCCCCGTCCCTGCACCCCTGGACGCCGAGTCGGTCGCCGTGTTACTGGGCGAGGGGCCACGCGTCACCGACAGTCGGACGGAGGCCACCGATGTCCGGGCGCGGTGGACGATTCCGGACGCGACGCTCGACCCTCTTCGGTCGCCTCCGCCCGCGTTCACCGTCGCGTACGACGTGCCCGACGCCGTCGGACGCGACGAACCAGTCCCGCTCCGTCTGGACGTGACGAACGAGGGCGACGGCGCCGGTGTCTTCCGGGGCGCTCTCAACCACACTGGCCCGATGTACGGCGGCGACACGTTCTCCGTGGCGCTCGACCCCGGGGCGTCGACGGCCTACGAGGAGTCCATCGACTACCACGTGGGCGAGCACTTCAGCGTCGACCGTCTCCAGTTCGAGGTGGTCGTCCCCGGCGACTCGCGGTCGTTCACCGTGGCGCTGGAGGGGTCGTCGACGGCGACGGGCACGCCGTAGTCGGCGTCGCGGCACGGCCGCTCAGTGGGCGTCGACCAGGTGCTGTCGCATCCAGTCGGCCGCACGCGGGCGGTACTGGTTGACGCGGTTCTTGCAGACGTGATCGCCGTCGGGGTAGTACAGCAACTCGCCGTTCGGAGCGCGGTCGGCGATCCGTTCGGTCTGTTCGGGCGGGATGACGGTGTCGTGTCCGCCCGCGATCATGAGCGCCGGCGCGGTCAGGTCGTCGATACAGTCACGGAGCGTCATCCGCTCGGTAATCTCGTCGGCCTCCAACAGCGAGTCCGTGTGGCAGGCGTGGAGGAAGCCCTCGCGCATGCTGGTCGATCCGTACATCGAAGCGGCGCCGACGCTGAACGGCCCGGCCAGGCCCACACACGCGTCGAATCGGTCGTCGTGGGCGGCGACGTGGGGGGCGTAGAACCCGCCGATGGAGACGCCGTACACTCCCAATCGCGAGGCGTCGACGCCGGCGAGTCCTTCCGCGTGGTCGACGACGGCGGAGATGGCCTCGTGGTAGTCCGGCGTCATCGGCCGGGTGTACCACGCCTCGCCCTGTCCCGGGCCGTCGACGGAGAGGGTAGCGATACCGCGAGCGTGGAAATCCGACGCCCGGGTGTGTTGTTCTTCCTTCGTGGAGTCGAGACCCGACAGGAGCAAGACGAGGGGCGACTCGTCGAGGCCGTCCGGGGTGGACGCGGGTACCCGGAGGTAGCCCGGAATGTCGTCTCCGCCCGGACACGGCGCCTCGATCCGTTCGGCCGGCGGGTCGAGGTGGGGGCCGGCCTGTCCGAACAGCTCGACGGCCCGCCGGTGTGCGGTTTCGCGCCGCTCCTCGTCGACGAACCAGGCGAACGATCCGAAGTGATGGTACATGGACGCCCGGAGGAGATGTTGGCCCGCACTCGTCGAGTTGCCGGCCGCCGCCGCTTCGCGGCCGAGTTCGGCGTGTTCCTCCCCGACTGCTGCGAAGGCGTCACACCACTCCGCCCACGTGTCGATATCCTCGCGCAGGTTCTGTAGGTCGTAGCGGTCGAGGCCCTTGGCGAGAAAGCGCGTCCACCACCGGTCGAACCGATCCTCGACGTACGCGCGGCCGCGCGCCTCGTTGTCGTCGGTCATCCCTGTCTCTCCCGGTTCGTCTCGTGGCCGTTCTGCGTCCGTCCCGATGCCACCGTGACTGTGTCCCCTAATTCGTGCACGCTGGCCGCAACGTGGGTGAGGTGAGTAATAACTATTGCTGCGACCCCGTCGCCGGCGAGCGGTCGCGCTCCGCCTACTCTAGGTAGATGGCCGGGCGGAAGGGGACGGCGTCGCTGGCGCGATCACCGGGATCGGGCGGATCGGCGTCCTCGGCGTAGACAGCCACCTCGGCGTCGAACTCGTGTTCGAGGAAGGACACGGCGGTCTCGTAGACGGCTCTCTCGTCGAGATCACGCATGGCGGCCATCGTCTCGTCGTCGAGATCACGCGCGAGTTCGACGAGTTCGCCCGCGAGGTCGTTCACTGCGTCGCCGCGCTCCCGGAGATCCGGGTCGCTCATCGCCTCGCTCATCACGGCGCCGACGTCCGGGCCGGCCTCGGCCACCGCGTCGAACACCTGTCGCTTCCAGTCGGCGGCGACGTACACCCGGATCGTGTCGGGGTCGGTGCCCGTCACGTCGACGATGTCGTGGATGTCCTCGGTGAGGCGTTCGATCTGTCGCTCCTGCACTTCCGCCGTCGTGCTCTCCAGGTCGGGGTCGGCCTCCGGCCAGGCGGCGTCCTCGGCGGGCGTCCCCGTCAGCTGTTCGTGGAGTTCGTTCCCGAGGAAGGGAACGAAGGGTGCGAGGAGGCGCAGGCGCGTCTCCAGGGCGTGGCGGAGCGTCCACTGGGCGCCCGGTCGATCCAGGTCGGTGCGGCGGCGGTACCACCGGAGCGACTCCTCGAAGCCGTAGAAGGCGGTCTGGCTGGCCGTTCGCGTCTCGGCGCCCTCCATCGCCTCGGTCACCGCTCGGATCGTTCGCTGGAGCTTGGACAGGAGCCACCGGTCGACGTGTTCCAGGGGGTGGTCGGCGGGGTCGTCGTCGAACGTCGACGCCGGCTTCTCGGGGATGAGTTCCTGCGCCCGGTTCCAGAACCGCTCCAGTTGGTTGCGGACGCTCTCGACCTGGCCCGCCCGCCAGTCGTAGTCCTGCCACGGTTCGGCGGAGTTGAGCAGGAAAAAGCGCACGGTGTCGGCGCCGTAGCGCTCGATGGCCTCGCCCGGCAGAACGACGTGGCCCTTCGAGGACGACATCTTCTCCCCCTCCAGCAGACCCATGCCCATGATGACGATCCCCCCCGGCCACTGGGGTTCGTCGAACAGTTCCGCGTGGTGGAACAGGTAGAACGTGAGATGGTTCGAGATGAGGTCGTTCGCGGAGAAGCGGTAGTCCACGGGGTACCAGTACAGCCACTCCTCGCGCAGGTCGAGTGCTCGCGGGTCGGGGTCGTCGACGGCCTCGGGGCCGTAGAACAGCGCGTCGAAGAACTCACGATCCAGATCCTCGACCGGAATCTCGCGTAGGCGCGGCGCGAGCGTGTAGTACGCCATGTAGATGGTCGAATCGGAGAGGGGTTCGATGACGAAGTCGTCGTCCCAGGGCAGGCGCGTCCCCAGTCCGTAGTTGCGGATACACGGCCACTCGTTGAGCCAGTCGATGGTGTGGTAGTACTCGCCGCGGGTGTTCTCGGGGATACACTCCATATTCTCGACCACCCGTCGCGTCATCTCCTTCCAGTCCTCGTCGTTGTACCGGAGGAACCAGGTGTCCTGTTCGGCCACCTCGACGTCGCCGCCACACCGGCAGACGACCTCCTCGGAGAACTCGTACATGGTGTCGAAGTTCCCCGCCTCGATGCCGGTCTCGCGGTACTCCTCGCGGATGTCCTCGATCACTTCGCCCCCGAACTCGCCGTAGTCGTCGTGGAGGCGTCCGGCGTGGAACTCACGGTTGTAGAGTTCCTTCGTGACGTCCTCCAGTTCGGGGTCGTCCGAGGATTCGATGCCTGCCTCCTCGACGGCGTCTTTCGCCGGAATCTCACCGTACCCCTCGATGTCGAGGATCGGCACGGGTTCGATGGCGTCGACGACTGCGGGGTCGACACCGTAGCGTTCCATCCGGGCGTCGTCGGCTTTCGCCTCCTGGAGAGCGAGGTAGTCGTCGGGGGAGTGGGCGGGCACCGACATGACCACGCCGGTCGCGTTGTCGGGGTCGACGAACGTCGCCGGGAGGACGGGCACCGCGTCGCCGGTCACCGGGTTGGTGACGGATTCGCCGACCAGTTCCGCTCCCGCGAACCGCTCCTCGGTGGTCACGTCGTGGGCCTGCAGACGGAGTTTTTCGGTCGCCTGCTCCGAGACGACCCACGTCTCGCCGTCGACGGTTGCACGGACGTACGTGCCCTCGGGATGGACGTAGGCGTTCGTGACCCCGCGAACCGTCTCGGGGCGGAGCGTCGCCATCGGCACCACCGCGTCGTCGAGGCCGAAGCGGATCAGGGTGTACTCCTGATATTCGGCCTCTTCGCCTTCGAGCAGGTCGTGGGTGGTGACCGGCTGCTCTTCGTTCGTGCAGTATTTGACGGGGTGGAGCCCCTTCTCCAGTCGGCCGCGGTCACGGAGCGTCTCGTACTGCCAGGTGATGAACTTCGAGTAGCGGTCGTCGTTGGTGGTGAACTCGCGGCGCCAGTCGATAGAGAGCCCCAGTGACTGCATCCCCTTCTTGTAGTGCTCCTCGATGAAGTAGCGGGCGTAGCCCATCGGCGTCTCCAGATCCTGCAGGGTGTTCTCGGGCACGTCGTAGGTGTCCCGGAGTACCGAGAGCTGTTCTTCCTCACCTTTCTTCAGCCGCTCGACGGCGCCGATGATCGGCGTTCCGGTGACGTGCCACGCGATGGGGAAGAGCACGTTGTCGCCCTGCTGACGGCGGTAGCGGGCGTACACGTCCGGCACGGTGTAGGTGCGAGCGTGGCCGATATGCATCCCGCCGCTCGGGTAGGGGTAGGGGACGGTGATGAACGTCACGTCCTCGTCCTCGGCCGCCGCGGCGTCCGGCGGGCCGCCGTCTGGATCGGCCTCGTATCGGCCCGTCTCGGCCCAGCGCTCCCGCCAGCGCTCCTCGATGTCCTGCGGGTCGTAGTCCATATCCGTGTTCAAGACCCCCCGACCTAAAATAACTCCTATACCACCCGACGGACGCCCATTCGGCCGATTATCGGCAGCGAAACCGGGCGGTAAGCGCTCGTTAGTGGACGGCGGGACGATGGTAAGCGACCATTAGCTATCCGTCTGCCCGCTCTGAGATGGAACGATCAAATTCGTGGGGGATTCGTCGCTCGGCCGCCTCGCCGGCGCGACTATCGTCGGCAGTCTCGGCGTACTGCTGGTGGGGGTCAGATACACCCTGGTCGGGAGTGCCCCGTGGCGCGCTCGACTCGGCCTCCCCCCCCTCGGCCTCGCCCTGCTGTTGTTCGTCTCTGCCGGCTGGCTCGTCCGGAGCGACCTGCACGGCCGGTTCGCGCTGCGAGTTCCGCTGGTAACTGCCGTCGGGATGGGGGCGTTCGGCGCGTTCGCCGTGGCCATCGTCACGGAACTGCTACCCGCGCCGGGCGACACGCGGGCGATGCTCGTGGTGTTGAACTTCGTCAGTGCCGGCGGCGCCCTCGGCGTCGTCGTCGGCCTATTCACCGCGAAGCAGGCGGCGGCGATCAGGACGCTCCGCGCCCGCGAGGCCCGCTTGCAGCACTCTCGCGACGAGTATCGCGACCTGTTCGACGGCGTCGGCGATACGGTGCTCGTCCACGACACGAAGGGAAACGTTCTGGCGGCCAACGACACGGCGCTCGACCGGCTGGGCTACGACACCGCGACGCTAACCGACCTGACTATCGGCGACATCGAGAAGGAACGCGACCCCGACGACCGCCGGTTCGTCGCCTCCGACCGCCTCGTCTACGAAACCGACCACACCACTGCCGACGGCGAGGCGCTCCCCGTCGAGGTCAGCGTCAGCTTCGTCCGGTACGACGCCGCGCCGGCGGTGCTCTCGGTCGCCCGGGACATCAGTCAACGCCGGGCCTCTGAGCGCGAACTGGCCCGGACGCGCGACCAGCTTCGCGCGCTCAACCGCGTCCTCCGTCACGACATCCGCAACGATATGCAGATCATCCTCGGACTGGCGCGTCTCCTCGGCGACCATGTCGACGAGGCAGGACAGGATCGACTCCGGACGATCATCGATACCGGCGAACACGTCGTCGAACTCACCCGGAGTTCGCGCGACCTGTCGCGAACGGTCGCCGGTGAGACCGAACTCCCGCTGGAACCGGTGTCGCTCTCGGCGACGCTGCAGGCCGAAATCGACCGGAGACGCAAGGCGTTCGACCACGCCACCATCACCATCGACGGCGAGGTGCCCGACGTGCGAGTGCGGGCGAACGACCTCCTGTCGTCCGTGTTCCGGAACCTGCTGAACAACGCCGTCCAGCACAACGACCGCGCGGAACCGACCGTGGAGGTGTCGGCCGACCTGGTTCGCGGCGATCATCGCGTTCGCGTCCGTGTGGCGGACGACGGGCCGGGCATCCCCGACGACCGGAAGGAGACCGCCTTCGGCAAGGACGAAAAAGGGATCGACAGCGAGGGCACCGGCCTCGGTCTCTATCTCGTCGAGTCGCTCGTCGATCACTACGGCGGGCGGATCTGGATCGAGGACAACTTCCCCCGCGGCACGGCAGTCGTGGTGGAACTGCCTCTCGCGGAGTAACCGCCTACTCGACGTCGATCTGTCGACCGTCGGCGTCGTCCTCGGTGGGAATCGTCACCGTCAGGATGCCGTTCCGGTGGATCGCCGACGCGCCCCACTGTCTACGTCCGCGGGGAGGCGAATCGTGCGGCGCATCGTGTGGTGTCGTCGTTCGCGTCGGACGTACGCCGCCTCGTCGCTCGTCGCGTCCGTCTCGGACGTTGCACGGGTCGTCGTTGACCCAGCGATCACGGGTCAGTCGCTCGAACAGGTCGTCGAAGTCACTGACGTAGTTGGGTTGCATCGGAAACTCACCGGCGCCGGATACGCGCTTCGAGGAGATAACTGCCGCAGGACGATAGGTAGCTGGATGCACGCGAGCGACCCCGTGCTTCCCGGTATCGGCGGAAGGGTCAGACGACGTGTCGCGTATCGTAGGAGCCGAGGCGACGCACCCAGCCGTCTTCGGCGATGTCTTCGACCTCCTCGACGGCCTCGCGCGCCTGACGCTCGTAGAGGCCAGCCTCGAAGTCGATGTGGAAGCGGTAGTCGCCGAGGCGGTCACCCGTCGGACGGGACTCCACCCGCGAGAGGTTGATGTCGCGGTCGGCGAACGCCTCCAGCAGTTCCAGCAGGAGGCCGGGGTAGTTCGCGTTCGGGTTGACGATGATCGTCGACTTCCCGCCGGCGTCGGAGCGCTCCTCGGCGGGCGCGATGACGAAAAACCGGGTGGCGTTGGAGCTTCGATCCTGGATGTCCTCGGCGAGAACCCGGAGGTCGTCCCCGGCGTTGTCGGGGTGAGCGATGGCCGCCACGGACGCATCCTCGCGGGCGTGTTCGACGCCGCGAGCGGTGCTGGCGACCGCTTCCAGGCTCACGTCGGGATACTCGGCTTCGAGGAACGTACGACACTGGGCGAGTGCCTGCGAGTGGCTGGCGACCACGTCGAACTCCTCGGACTGGGCGATCAGCGCGTGCCGAATAGGAGTGACGACCTCCTCGACGACGCCCACGTCGTAGTCGGCGAGGGCGTCGAGTGTCTCCGTGACGCTCCCCTCGATGCTGTTCTCGATGGGGACGACGCCGCGGCGATACTCGCCGCCCGCCACCGCCTCGACGATGGCGGTAACGGACTCGCTGAAGGTCACCTCGTCGGCGACCGCCCGCGCGGCGCGATGGGAGTACGTTCCCGCCGGGCCGAGCGTGATGGCTTCCATGCCTCCCGGTTGCGCGGAGAGGGGGAAAAGCGCGTCGGGTTTACACGAGGGGGAGACGGACGTTGAAGACGCTGCCCCGCGGATCGTTGTCCTCGATCCAGGCGCTCCCGCCGTAGTGGTCGACGAGGGTGTACACCAGATGGAGACCGAGGCCGGTGCCCTCGCTGTCGATGCCTTTCTCGCCTTTGCCGAACGCGGCTTCCTTGCGGTCGTCGAGGATGCCCGGCCCGTCGTCCGCCACACGGACGACCACCCAGTCCCCATCCACCTCGGCCGACACCTCCACGGTCGGTTCCGCGCGGTCGTTGTGCTGGACGGCGTTGTTCAGCAGGTTTCGAAACACCGACCGGAGCATGTCGTTGGCCATCACCTCGACCAGCGGGACGTTCCCCCGGGTACGGATCGTCGCGTCCGGATACGTCGAGGCCGCCTCGCGCACCTCGCGATCCAGGACGTACGACAGGTTCGTCGGTTCGAGATCCGCGCCCGTCTCCGCCACCAGCGTGTCCATCAACTCCCCCATCAGGTCGGTCAGTTCGACGACGTGCTGGGTTCGGGTGCGGATCGTCTCCAGATGGGGCTGATTCTCTTCGGTCGTCTCGTCCAGCAGGTCGGCCATCCCCTGTACGAGTTGCATGTCGTTGCGGATGTCGTGCCGGACGATCCGGTTGAGGAGTTCGAGGCGCTCGTTTTGCTCTTCGAGTACCTGCTGGTACTCCCGCGTCTCGGTCACGTCCTTGATCGCCCCGTCGATGTACGTCTCGCCCTCGGTACCCTCGAACCGGCAGACGGTGAGGAGCCCCCAGAACCGACCGCCGGTGAGCGTTTCGAGTTCGAGTTTCTCCGTGACGACGCCCCGCTCCGCCACCGCCGCGAAGAAGTCCCGGCAGTCGTCGGCATTGGTGTAAATCTCCGACACCGGCGTCGCCAGCAGTTCCTCCCGCGAGTCGGCGTCGAACAGGTCGACCATCGTCGGGTTGGCTTCGAGGAAGGTTCCGTCGGGGGCCTCTTTCGCCCGGAAGATGCCGGTCGGGACGTGTTCGACCAGTTCCTCGAACCGGCCGAGTTCGGCCCGGCGTCGCTTCCGGTCGGTCACGTCCCGAACGGTCGCCAGCACGCACCGCTCGCCGTCGAGGTCGGCCAGCGATACGGAGAGTTCGGCCCAGAACGGCTCGTCGTCGCGACGCATCAGTTGCCACTCTACGGTCGTCGGTTCGTCACGGCGAGCGGCGGCGACCAGGTCTTCCGGCGACGTGTCGGGGTGTCCGTCGTCAGCGACGAGTTCGTCGATCCCCCGTCCGACGAGCGTCTCACGGTCGAACCCGCTCAGTTCCACGAACCGACTGTTGGCATCGCGGATGATGCCAGTGTCCGGATCGTGTAGGAGGAGCCCATCGGACACGTGCTCGAAGAGCGCACGGTAGCCCGACTCGACTGTGATCCGTTTATCCACGGCGAAACTACAGCCGAGGGCAGTCTTAAAAACTCGTCTTCGATTATCAGTCGAGAGAACAGATGTCGACGAAGTTTTGCAGGAGCGTCAGCCCGGTCTCTCCGCTCTTTTCGGGATGGAACTGCGTACCGAACACGTTTCCAGCATCGTTCGCGATAATCGACGGGAAGGTGCGGCCGTGGTCGGTCGTGGCGACGACCGCCTGGTCGTCGTCGGGAACGGCGTAGTAGGAGTGGACGAAGTAGGCGTACTCCCCGTCGATGGAGCCACCGCGTCCTCCGTCGACGCCCGTCACGAGCGGGTGATCGCGCTCGACTGAGAGTTCGTTCCAGCCCATGTGGGGCACCGTCTGTCCCTCGTCGAAGCGGACGTTCCGTCCGGGGATGAAATCCAGGCCGACGACCTCGCCCTCGCCAGCGTGGTCGGCCTCCTCGCTACTCGTCAGGAGCATCTGCATCCCCAGACAGATGCCGAACACGGGCTGGCCGCGGTCGACAGCGTCGGCGAGCGCATCGCGATACGGCCCGGCGTTCTCCATCCCCTCGCGGAACGCGCCGACGCCCGGGAGGACGATTCCGTCGGCGGTATCGAACGTCGACGGATCGTCGGTGACCGTCACGTCCGCCCCGGCGCGTTCGAGGCCGCGGGTGGCCGAGCGGAGGTTACCGAGACCGTAGTCGACGATGACCACGTCGGCGAACGCCTCCGTCGGCGGTTCGGGCAGGCTCATACACCCACTCCGTGGCCGGGGGGCAAGTGGTTTTCCGTTCGATCAGCGCGACGACAGCAGCCGCCGACGGGCGTCAGTCCGCCACCGCCGCGAGGTTGGCCGCGAGTCCACTGAACAACAGGAGCATCGTCACGCCGAGGTTCGCCGCGTCGCTGGCGAACACGACGGGTACCGTCGCAATCTCCTGGGCGAACCCGTTGAGTACGCCGCCGCCGATCAGGGTGACACCGACGAGCCCGAGGATGAGACTGCCGATATTCCCCAAACGGCTCGACGTTCCGTACCCCGACATCACCTCTGCGATGGCCTCTCGTCCCGTCTCGCGGATGCTATCGGTAACGTACTCCTGCAGCGTGCGTTCCTTCTCGTCGAGTTCGTCGGCGAAATCCGCAAGGCCGCGCTCACGCTGTTCTAACTTCCTTCTCTCCTCGGCTACATCTTCGATGTCCTCCGTTCGTCGTTCCCGTTTCCCCTCCTCGCTAGCCGCCGGATCAACGGGATCGGCCTCCGAGAACGAATCGTCCCCATCGTTCGTGCTAGCTGTTCTCACGCGATCAGATACACGTTAGCTGATTGAACCGGTGAGGTGCCATCCGTTCGACACGCTCCGTGGTGCCGTCACCGCCGGGTCGCAGGGCCGACCGCCCTGCTCAGTAGTCGCCCAGTCGTGACTGGTCGCTCCCCCCGACGCCGACGAGGTCGGCCGCCTGTGCCACTGCGTCCTCGAAGGCTCCGCGCTGGCTCCGGTCGTAGAGCGTCGCCGCCGGATGGAGACAGAGCAACACCCGCCGACTCTCCCCGCCGAGGCGGGCGTCGACGACCGATCCCGTCTCCGTCGTGATCGCCACGTCACGGTCGAGGAGTCGTTCGGCGGGCACCTTCCCCAGCGTGACGATCAGGTCTGGATCGACGTGTTCGATTTCGCGATCCAGAAACGGCGCGCAGTTGTCGAGTTCCTCGACGTGTGGGTCGCGGTTGTCCGGCGGCCGACACCGGACGCAGTTGGTGATGCGCACGTCGGAGCGGTCGAGTCCGGCGTCTCGGAGCGCGTCGTCCAACACCGACCCCGACCGGCCGACGAAGGGTTCGCCCTGTTCGTCCTCGTCGGCGCCGGGCGCCTCGCCGACGAACAACAGGTCGGCATCAGCCGGCCCGACTCCGTTGACGATCCGGCTCCGCGACTCGACGAGCGCCGGGCAGCGCTCGCAGGCACACACGTCCGGCCCCTCGGTATCGACCATGCGAGACAGGGCGGGTGCCGGGGGCTTAATACTCCCCGTCCGCCCGGAATCGCCGTGCTGCGCGGGCGGCCAGCCGCGCGACTCGAAGCGGTTCGGGACGCCCACCTTCGGGGGTGAACGCCTGCACCACCTCCGCGGCCCGGCCGTCGTCGACGCCGACCGCCCGGACGTACACGTCCTCGCCATTCACGTCGAGGCGCCGGCGCGGTGGCTGGGCGCGATAGGTTCGCAGGCGGCGGTCGAGCGCCGCGCCCGAGAACTGCTCGCGAAGCGCGGGTTCGAGTCCGGGACTCGCCTCGAACGACACCGAGAGTACCGGTCGGTCGACCGCTTCGTGCAGGGCGTGCAGGTCGACGACGTTGAACCACGCGGGGGCGATGCCCGCGAGCAAGAGGCATCGGACGTCCTCACGACCCAGTTCCGAAAACAGCGTTTCGATGGCGGCCGTCGCGTCGGTGCCGCCGACCGAACACGAGCCAAAGACGAACCCGTCGGCGGTGCGGTTCGCGCGGACGACCGCTCCACAGAGCACGCTACGGTCGTCGTGCTCACCGAACGATTCAGCGACGCCGAGCGCACGCGCGCCCGGCTTCACTCCTCTTTGATCTCCTCGAGACGATCGAGTAGTTCGTCGTTCGACGCGCCGATTTCGAACTCGACCGAGCCACGATGGTCAGCCTCGGACGTTTCGACCCCCTCGTTGTCGTCGAGGTCGGCGTCTAACTCCTGGTTCTCCTGTTCGGATTCGTCGTAGCTCCCGAAGCCCATACACGTAGTGGTAGATGGCGCACAACCAAAAAAGATTTGCAGGATGGGGTCGAGGATTACCGGCCGGTTTTTGTCGTCTGCGGGCGACCACGTGCGTATGGCTGTCGTCACCGTCACCGAAGGCGCCGAACAGTTCACGTGCAACGCCTACCTGGTCACCGGCGAGCGTCCGGCCCTGGTCGACGCGGGCACGATGCCCGGGGTCGAGTCGGTGATCGCCGACCACGTCGACCGCTTAGATCGGGTGGTGCTCACCCACCAACACGCCGACCACGTCGGCGAGTTGGACGCCGTCCTCGACGCGTTCGACGCCGATCTGTACGCCTACGCCGACCACCCGAGGCGTACCCACGCTCTCGACGACGGCGATACGGTCGCCCTCGGCGACGGAGCTTTCGAGACGGTGTACACGCCGGGCCACGCCGACGACCACGTCGCCTTCGTGAGCGACCACACCTTGTTCAGCGGCGACGTGGTCGTCTACAACGACGGCGCGTTCGACGACGGAAGCTTCGGCCGCACCGACATGGCCGGCCAGTCGCGCGAGCGTCTCATCGAGAGCCTGGAGACGCTACTCGCACGGCTCCCCGACTCGGTCGAATCGATGTACGCCGGGCACGGCGACCCGTTCCACGCCGACGGGGATAGCGTCCGTGACGTGATCGAACGGGCGCTCTCCCGGGCGGAGCGCCGCGAGCCGAAATACGACTGATCGGACGGATCGTGGCGTTCGATAGCTGCGGCGAGAACTCAGGCGCTACGCCGCTCTTTGGCCTTGGGTCGGAGCTTCTTGTAGCCACACTTCCGACAGCTCTCGGCGCGGGCGGCGTTGCGCGCATTACACCGCATGCAGATCTGTTTGTCGAGGATGCGCCGTTCCGCCTTCTCGAAGGAAGCCATACGCCACGATTTCCGGTCGACGGCCATAACGCTTGCGAGTGCGGCCGAACGTCTCGCAACGCAAGCGTTTAGATGGGCGGTGGAGTACAACACGGTATGGCGGACTGTCCACTCGCCGACGACTGCCCCAGTTTCTCGGAACGCATTCAGGGCATGGGGTGTCAGCACTACGGCGACCGCGGGGGTGCCGAGTGGTGTAACCACTACGACATGCCCATCTCCGACCTGAAACAGCAGCCGGTGAAGCCCGGCGAGGAACTCGTCGTCGACGTGACCGACATCCACGAGAGCGGATCGGGCGTCGGCCGTACCGAGGACGGGTTCATCGTCCTCGTCGACGGCACGCTCCCGCCCGCCCGAGCGCGCGTGCGCATCGACCGTGTGAAGGCCAACCACGCGACGGCCGAGGAAGTCGAACGCCTGCCGAGGGACGACGAAGAGGAGGAGGCGTCCGAGGAGGACGAGACGGAATCGGACGACACCGAGGACACCAGTTCTTCGGGTCGTCCCGAGCAGCTGGGTAGTCGGGACAACTTCTGGGGCGGTTGAGCGCCGACGCCGTGGTGGCGTCGGCAGTGGACAGTCCGAAGTGTAGCTTTTAGGGGCCGAGGGCCTATCTCGGAGTATGGAAGACGACCCGGACGCGGACGCACTGCTCGAACGCGCCGGCTTCGACCCCGAGAAGAACGTCTTGACGCAGCGACAGGCCGAAGTCCTCGCCCTTCGCGAGCGGAACGTGCGCCAGTCGACCATCGCGGATCTGCTCGGCACCTCGCGTGCCAACGTCTCTAGCATCGAATCGAGCGCCCGCGACAACGTCGAGAAGGCACGGGAAACCGTCGCCTTCGCCGAGGCACTGACGGCGCCGGTTCGCGTCGAAGTCGACGAGGAGACGGATCTCTACAACGTACCCAAACTCGTCTACGACGCTTGCGACGCCGCGGGCGTCAAGGTCAACCACACGGCACCGGATCTGATGAAACTCGTCAGCGACGCGGCCGGTGACGCGGTCAAGGGTCGCGAAGTGCAGGCCCCGTTGCTGGTCGGCGTGACGACGGACGGGACGGTGCGCGTTCGCCAGTCGAGATAGCTCAGAACTCCCCGCGGCGCTCCAGTTCGGCGACCAGCTCACGGACGCGCTGTGCGGCCGCGGTCGGCACCACCAGCACCCGGTCGTCGTACGCGACTACTGCCAGGTTTTCGACGCCGACCAGCGAGACGTGAACGTCGTCGCCGGCGACGACGTTGTTCTCCGCGTCGACGCTCACCACCGTCGCGTCGCCGGCGACGACGGTGCCGTCGTCGTCCGCCGGCAGGACACGTTGGAGCGCGTCCCACGATCCCAGGTCGTCCCACTCGATATCGAGCGGAACCACGACGACGTTCTCGGCCTGTTCGAACACCGCGGTGTCGACGCTGACAGGCGCGACCGCTCCGAAACCGGCCGCCGGGTCGTCGGCCGCGATCAGCGGCCCGAGCGGGGTGTCCCGCGCCGCCGTCCGGAAGGCCTCGGGTGTCCACGCGAAGATGCCGGCGTTCCAGTAATACCCCTGCTCGACGTACTGCCGGGCCGTCTCGGCGTCGGGTTTCTCGTGGAACGCGGCCACGTCGGCGTAGTCGCCCCGGTCGTGACCGGGTTCGATGTAGCCGTACCCCGTGTCCGGGCGAGTGGGTTCGACGCCGAACGTGACGAGCGATTCCGTCTCGGCGGCGACCCGGACGCCACGTCGCGCGGCGGCCTCGAAGTCGCCGGCGACGTAATGGTCGCTGGGCAGGGCGAGGACGACGGGGTCGTCGAACCGCTCGGCGACGCGACGGGTGGCGTACGCGAGCGCCGGCCCGGTGTCCTTGCCCGCGGGTTCGACGATCAGCGACACCTCGGGCACCCGGTCGCGAACGTCGTCGGCGAAGGCGGGCCGCGTCGAGACGACCACCTCGTCGGCGAAGGCCGCGCGGGCGACGGTGCGTTCGAGGAGGGAGTCGTCGGCCCCAGTCCGTCGCTTCTCGCCCGTGAGCGCGAGAAACTGCTTGGGGCGGTGGCGTCGGCTCGCGGGGTAGAGCCGCGAGCCGACGCCGCCGGCGAGGACGACGGCGACGAGCGGTCGATCCATGGGACTATCGGTCACGGGCCCACCGTCCCTTCCGCGTCACCACGTCTCGACGACCCCCTCACGGATGTCCTCTACACAGCCCTCGCAGTCGGGATGGCCGGCCTCGTAACA
Source organism: Haloplanus sp. (assembly GCA_042216725.1). GTDB lineage: Archaea > Halobacteriota > Halobacteria > Halobacteriales > Haloferacaceae > Haloplanus. The sequence goes on along the minus strand of JBDGTP010000075.1, from coordinate 22,961 downwards.
CGCCGGGCGGCCGGCGCCGTCGAGGGCGACGGCGCGGCGTTCGGCCTCGCGCCGGCAGACGATCCGGACGCGTCCTTCCTCGTCCTGCGGAAGGTCGGACGCGTCGCGCCCCTCCCGGTAGGCCTGCCGCGCCTCGGCGTAACGCCGGCCGGCAGAGCGGAACGTCGTTCGAACGAACCGTTCCAGCCGGTCGTCCATACGCCCCCTTGCGGCGGGGGGCTCAAAGACCCGTCGCCGCCGGGACGACGCGTCGGCATCCGGTTTCACTTCCACCGTGGTCGCGGAAGCTTTTATGTGATCGCGCACCAACCGTCGTGTGCCTCCCCACGAGAACAGACCGGAGGCGAGTGAGAGCATGACCGATTTGCATACCCACGCGGAGGACATCGTAGCGCAGTTCTCGGATCACCTGGATCTGACCGTCGACGAGGTCGAGGAGCGCCTCGACAACCTCGTCAACGAGTACCGGGTGCCGGTCGACGAGGCGCGCCGGAGCGTCGTAAACAGTTACCTCGACGAGGCCGGACTGGAGCGCGAAGCGCTCGGCCAGGGCGGGAACGCCTCGGTCGGCCTCGCGGAGATCGATCAGGACGAACAGTGGCTGGACGTGACCGCCAAGGTCGTCGAACTCTGGGAGCCCCGGAGCGACTCCGTCGCCCAGGTCGGCCTCCTCGGCGACGAGACGGGGACGACCAAGTTCGTCGCGTTCGAAACCTCGGATCTCCCCGAACTGGAAGAAGGGGCGGTCTACCGGCTTGAGAACCTGGTGACCGACGAATACCAGGGCAACTTCTCGGTGAAACTCAACCGGACGACGACGATCACCGAAGTCGACGAAGAGATCGAGGTCGGCGACGACGCCGAGACCGTCGAGGGTGCGCTGGTGGACATCCAGAGCGGGAGTGGCCTCATCAAGCGCTGTCCGGAGGAGGACTGCACGCGCGTCCTCCAGAACGGTCGGTGTTCGGAACACGGCGATGTCGAGGGCGAGTTCGACCTGCGGATCAAGGGCGTCCTCGACGACGGCGAGGCCGTCCACGAGGTGATCTTCGACCGCGAAAGCACCGAAGCCCTCACCGGAACGACGCTTTCGGCGGCGAAGGACATGGCGATGGACGCCCTCGATACGACGGTCGTCGCCGACGAGATGCGTGCGGATACGCTCGGCCGGTACTACCGGGTGAGTGGCCCGCAGTTCGGCCGATACGTGCTGGTCGACGAGTTCGAACAACTGACCGATCCGGTCGACGCCGAAGCGGCCCTCATCGAAGCGAGGTCGATCTAACATGAGCCAGGCACCCACCCGCGAAGTCGCGCGCCGCGTCTTCGCCCGCGAGTTCAACGACGCGAGTCACACGTTCAAGGAGTCCGACGACGAACGCGCCCCGGTGTACCTCCTCCTGCCCACGGGCGAGCGCGCCAACCGCGTGTTCCTCGTCGGCACCCTGACCGAGAAGGAGGACGTCGGCGAGGACGACGAGTACTGGCGTGGTCGCATCGTCGACCCGACGGGCACCTTCTTCGTCTACGCCGGACAGTACCAGCCCGACGCCGCCTCGACGCTCCGGGATCTCGAACCCCCGGCGTACGTCGCCGTCGTCGGTAAACCACGCACCTACGAGACGGACGACGGGAGCGTCAACGTCTCGGTGCGTCCCGAGTCCATCACGCCGGTGGACGCCACCACTCGCGACCGCTGGGTGGTCGAGACGGCCACTCGGACGCTCGAACGCGTCGCGGCGTTCGACGACGAGGGCGACGAGTACGCCCGGATGGCCCGCGAGCAGTACGACCTCCCGGTCGACGACTACCGCGAGATGGCGCTCACGGCGCTGGAGAGTCTCGACGAGACGGACGAACTCGGTGCCGACGGCGGCGCCGACGCTGGCGCCTCGGCCGAGCACTAACTCCGTCTGACAAATCGTTAAGTGAGTTCGGCTCGGAAGTCGGGGTACCGATGGGCAACAAAAACAAAACTATCTCGTTTCGTGTCAACGAGGACGCGTTCGAGACTCTGCGCGAAATCGCCGAGGAACGTGACCTGTCGCTCTCGGCGATGTTCCGCGACTACGTCGATATGCTCGTTGCCCACGATGGACAAGTTCAGGTCGTCCCCGAACACGAACTCGCCGAGGAATCGGGCGATGGCGCGGCGTTCCCACCGACGGTTGAGGTGCCCAAGAGCTTCGTCCGCGAGCACGAGCGTCTCGAACTCGAAGCCGAACACCTGCGGGAACAGCTCGACGAACACAAACAGTACATCAACCACCTCCAGGAAGAGATGGAGGAGAGCGACGAGGAGATTATTCAGTTGGAGGATATCGACGGCGAGCGTGACGAGCCGTCCTATCGGCTAGGCTGACAGCGTGCGCCGGGCTTCGGCGGCCCGGCGTTCCATCTCCTCGTTCCCTTCGACGGCGGCCAGCGACTCGACCGCTTCCAGCCGTCGCACCGCCCGGTCGAGAAAAGAGAGCACGTCGCCCGGGTAGGCGTACAGCATGTAGTCGTCGGTCATCACGTCGACGATAGCGTCCGGGCCGAGTCCCTGTGCTCGAAGTTCCAGCAGGTAGCGGATGAACTGCCGTTCGGGATAGCCGGTGTAGAGGTCGTCCGGGTTCTCGCAGTCGAGGAAGTCGGTCGCGAAATCCAGCAGCCGATCACGGGTCGCGTCGTCGAGTTTGGACAGCCCGTCACCGCTGTAGAGCACCTCCATCGTCGCCCCCTTGAACGCGCCCTTCGGGATGGACGTGTCCAACTGGGAGACGATCTGGCGATGATTCTTCAGATAGACCTTGTCGGTGATGGCCACTGCGACCCGGTAAGCGACCGCGAAACTAAAGGTTCCCGACTCGGGGTGTGCGGGTTCGACGCATCCTCACCGCGAGTCGTAACCTACTTCACTCACAGCGCAGTATCGTAAGCCGTGTCCGGGTTAGGGTAGTGGTTATCCTTCAGCCTTGTGGAGGCTGAGACGCGGGTTCGATTCTCGCACCCGGACTTTTCTGCTTCGAGCGCAGACGAGTAGCGAAACGTCTCCGACGCATTTTCTGCGACGACTGCAGGGAACTCCCCGATGGAGCGACCCCGACACAACAGTCACGGCGGTGGAGGTACCACGCGACACACAGCCGCGCCCATGAAGTTCGACTTCGCGGATATCACGGCGGTGGCCGAGACGGTAGAGCGCGTCCGGGATACGCTGGACGGGGTGGAGCGGAACTGCCGGTACGAGGCGGTGATCGAATCCGTCGGCGGGAGCGTCCGGTCGGCGGTGGACGGAGCCGACTGTCGACTCGCGGTCGTGTCCGAGGACGACCCGGCGGCACGCCCGATTCCCGCGCTCCCGGCGACGTTCGACATCACGCTTCGGCGAACCGTCCCAGTCGTCCCCACGCTCCGCGACGCGAGTCGGCGACTGGATCGGTTCACACACCGTGCTCGGCTGTCGGCTCGCGGCTGTGGGCGTGATCCCCTCGTGGCGCTCTACCGTCTCCGTAACAATCGGGTCGTGTTACATCTGGAGGCAGAGCGCCTGGCGGATGGCGAGTTCGAACCGCTCGTCTGGGGGACGGGCACTCAGGTCTTTACGGAGAGCGTCGCCGAAGTCGACCATCCCGGCGACTTCGAAACGGTCGATGTCAGTCTGGAAGCCCGGATGCTGGCTCGATGGGACGAGTTCGCCGAGTCGGCGCCCGTTTAGTCGTCTCGGATGGGGTTTCGCGTGCCGTGATACGACACCACGCTTTTTCCACCCGCCCGCACACAGTGCGAGTGCAATGGACGAACGACGTGCGGTCGTCACCCTCTACGGTTTCGCCGTAGCCCTGGTCATCGCCTACATTGCCTACCGCTTCGTCGCCGCCCTCACCGTCGCCGCGTTTCTCTACTACTCGACGCGGCGGTTCTACAAGGCGCTTGGCCGGCTTCGCCTCCCGGATCGGATGCGGGCCCTGACGGTGATCCTCCTCCTCGCCGTGCCCCTCCTCGTGTTGCTCAGCTACACGCTCGTGTTGCTCGTGACGGAGATTCGGCGCTTTCTGGAGACGTATCCGGTCGCCGAGATGGCGGCCGCGAACGTGCCCTGGCTGCAGGGCCTCGAGGATCTGCCCCGGCTCACCTTCGAGGGCGTCATCGAGGCGTACCGTGCGGGGCAGTTCGACGCGATCATCGACTTCCTCATCGAGAACGCGGCCGTCCTGACGAGTACGATCACGGGCTTTTTCCTCAACCTGTTTATCGTCGTCGTCGTCACCTACTACCTCCTGATCGACGGATCGCGGTTCCACGACTGGCTCCTCCGGTTCGACGACGACGCTATCGTCCGCGAGTATCTGGAGGCGGCCGACCGGGAACTCGAAGCGATCCTCTTTGGCAACCTCCTGAACGTGATTGCCATCGCCCTGATCGGTGTCGGCGCGTTCAAAGGGTACAACGCGCTCGTCCCGGCTGCCGTCGAGGTTCCCTACCCCGCGCTCGCCGGCGTCCTCACGGGGGTGGCGAGCCTGATCCCCGTCGTCGGGATGAAAATCGTCTACGGCCCGATCACCGCCGCGATGACCATCCCCATCGTCATCGACTCGGAGTACTCCCTGCTCGTCTACATCGCCGGCTTCCTGTTCGTGGCAGTCGTCATCGTCGACACCATCCCTGATCTCATCCTCCGCCCGTATCTCAGCGGGGAGCGCACTCACGTCGGCCTGTTGATGCTCGCGTACATCTTCGGTCCGGTCGTCTTCGGCTTCTACGGCCTGTTTTTCGCGCCGATCATTCTCGCGCTCGGGATCACGTTCGCCCACACCGCCCTCCCGCGTCTCCTCGGCACCGAGTCGGAAGTCGAGACGGCCATCCCGTCGGAACAGCGTCGCCTCGACGACTTCTGACCGCCAGCCCCGTCACGCGCCGTCGGTATCGCTCATCTCGACCCGGGCGCCGCCCGCAGCGCTCTCCGCGAGTGGGGTCGGCCAGCCGTTGGCGTCGACGCTGTCCCGGACGGCGTGCAGGCCGACCCCGGCCGCCGTCGATGAGAATCGCCACGCGTGCGACGCTGGGAACCGCCGCCGGATCGGAGACGGTCACGGCGTCTGCGGAGGCGACGAACGGAACCCCGGGACGATCCCGGTCGGATCTCGTCACCAGTGCCGGGGGCCTCTGGCGGCCGATCACGGCGGAGCGGTCAGCGACGGGCGAAGCCGGGATTACTCGAAAGACGACCGAGCCCGGAGTCGGCGCTGGCGGCCGAGCCGCCCGACTGGATGATGTTGAACGCCGTGACCAGATCGGAGCGGGAGATGAGGCCGACGAGGTTCCCCTCGTCGTCGACGACGGGGAGGCGACCGACGCCCTCCTGTTGCATCGTCGAGATGGCGTCCATCGCATCGGCGTCCGGGGTGATCGTCACCAGATCGGTCGCCATCACGTCCTCGACGCGGTAGGCGTCGCGTTCGACCTCCCGCACCTCGCGGGTGTCGTCGAGCGTCACCATGCCGACGAGGTTCCCCCCGCGAAGCACCGGATAGCCCGTGTGGCGCTCGCGGAACATCCGGTCGGTGAGGGTGGTGAGGGACGTGTCGGCCGTAACCGTCTTCAGTTCCTCCGCGGGCGTCATGATGTCGCCGACGGTCACGCCCTCGAACGCCGCCTTCATCACCGTCTGCTGAGCCTCGCTGGAGGCGCCGATGTAGATGAAGAAGGCCAGCGCCACCAGAAACAAGTTAGCGAACAGGCCGACGAGGGCGAGGACGATTGCGAACAGTTTGCCGACCTCCGCGGCGATTTGCGTCGCCCGAGCGTGCGGGCGCGTCCGCGCCAGGAGCGCCCGGAGGACGCGGCCGCCGTCCATCGGGAACCCCGGCAACATGTTGAACACCGCCAGGGCGACGTTCGTCAGGGCGAGATAGGTGAGGACGAACTGTACGGTCGGAAGCTCCACGGGGACGATTCGGAAGGCGACGTAGGAGAGGGCGCCCAGCCCGATGCTGACGATGGGACCGGCGACGGCGATGGTAAACTCCTGGCGCCAGTTCTCGGGCATCTCGGTGAAGCGTGCGACGCCGCCGAACAGCCAGAGCGTGATCGAGTCGATGTGGTAGCCGTAGTGCATGGCGACCAGCGAGTGACCGAACTCGTGGAGGAGCACGCAGAGAAACAGGCCGGTGGCTGCGGCCGCGCCGAGCAGCCACGGCGTCGTCCCTCCGGTGAGCGCATCGGCGGACATCCCGGCCCCGAAGACGTCGTTGAGGACGACGACGAGGTTCGCCACGTCGCTCCCGATGAGCCACGCGAACAGCGGCAGAATCAACAGGAAGGTCAGATCGAGCTTGATCGGAATGCCGAACGCGCTTCCGAGTCGGATACCGCGCATACGATCCGTTGCGACGGGACGGACTTAACTCTTGCAAGCCTCCGATTGCGGGGGCGTCCCGATGTGCGTCGCCCGACCGAGGGTGATGCCGGACCGAGCGCGTCAGTTCGCGTCGGTCACCGGTTCGACCTCGAAGACACGCCGACCGTGCCGCTGGTCTCGAAGCCGACACGGAGCAGCGGATTCTGAATCGGGCGCTTCGACGCCGGGACGCAGTGGACGCCCTCGGGCGCGACGACTCCCGCACGGGCGGCTCGCCGCTGGCCGGGTGCTCCCCGGCTGCCGACGCGCGGTCGTCCCCGCCCACGTCGAATTCGCGGTTGACCACCATCTGGACGTGCTCGGAGTTCGCGGGCCGTATCACTGACACGCCCTGCTAAGAGGGGGGACGGACGGCCTCCTTCGGATGGTGACGTAGCCGCCCCCACCGACCAAACGCTTAGGCCACATCCCCGTCTACGCTACCCTATGAGCGAGCAGTCACCCGCGCCGGTGGTCAAGCGTGGCGACGATATCGAGTACGAGTCCGTCGACGCCGCCGACGGCCTCTCGAAGGGCGTCCTCCTAAACGAATCGGACGGCGCGCCGTCGTTCGCGATGCGTCGGTTCACTCTCGACCCCGACGCCGAAGTACCGAAACACACCAACGCGGTCGAACACGAACAGTACGTCCTGGAAGGCGAGTACGTCGTCGGCATCGACGGCGAGGAACACACCGTCTCCGCAGGCGATTCGCTCCTGATCCCCGCCGGCACCGTCCACTGGTACCGTAACGAGGGGCCGGAGCCGGGGGCGTTCATCTGTGCCGTGCCCAACGGCGACGACACCATCGAACTCGTCGACAGCGACTGATCGTCGGGGTGGCGATCGATCCGCTACCGACGGCGTTTGCTGACGAGTCGAACCCCTGAAATACCCCGTCCCCGTAGCCGCAGTCGTGTCACGGCAGGTCGGACGCGTCGATACGCTCTTCCTTCACGAACACGACGGCGACTTTCTGGTCGCCGTCACCCGCGACGGCGACCGGGTGTTTCGGGCCGTCCTCGAACTCAAGGAGACGGACGCCGGTCCCCGTCCCGCCCGCTTCCGGGTCAAACGCGGGTCGAGCGAGGAGCCACGCGACCCGAGTCAGTTCGTCGAACTCGCGCGTCGCGCCGAGCGCATCCGCATCTCCCAGCAGACATCGACCGCGGGCCGCGAGCGGATTCAGGCCATGCTCGACGGCTATCAACTCGACGCGCTCACGGTTCGCACCTGCCGCTACTGCGCATCCGAAGGCCGCTACTCCCCAATCACTGAGGACACCGCGATCAAGGCCGACCGGGACTACATCTGTCCCGACTGTGCGAAACGCGAACTCGATCAGGAACTCGCGTACGCCGGGGGGCTGACCGGCGCCGCACAGGATCGGCTCGAAGACCTGCTGCTCGAAGTGCAGGATCTCGACCGGATCACGAACCTGCTCCAGGGCGAACTCGACCCCGACCTCACGAAGTTCGACGAAATCGGGGCGACCGTCGACGATGTCGCCCCCGTCGACACGGCCGACCTCGACCTCCATCCGGATCTGAAGGCCCAACTCACGGGCCGGTTCGACACGCTCCTGCCCGTCCAGAGTCTCTCCGTGCGCAACGGGTTGCTCGACGGTGACGACCAACTCGTCGTGAGCGCAACGGCGACGGGCAAGACGCTCGTCGGCGAACTCGCCGGCATCGACCGGGCGCTGAAAGGCAAGGGCAAACTCCTCTTTCTCGTCCCTCTCGTCGCCCTCGCCAACCAGAAAGAGGAGAACTTCGAGGAGCGCTACGGCGACTTGGTGGACGTGACGATCCGGGTCGGCGGGAGTCGCGTCACGGACGACGGGACGCGCTTCGACCCCTCGGCCGACGTGGTCGTCGGCACCTACGAGGGGATCGACCACGCCCTCCGCACGGGGAAGGATCTCGGCGACGTGGGAACCGTCGTCATCGACGAGGTGCACACGCTGAAAGAGGGGGAGCGCGGCCACCGCCTCGACGGGATGATCTCCCGGCTGAAACACTACTGCGAGCGTCGGGCCGCCGACGCAGGGAACTACACGGGCGCTCAGTGGATCTACCTCTCCGCGACGGTCGGCAACCCCGAGTGGCTGGCGCGGAACCTGCGGGCGACACTCGTGGAGTTCGAGGAGCGGCCCGTCCCCATCGAGCGACACCTGACGTTCGCCGACGCCCAGGAGAAGACACGGATCGAGAACCGGCTCGTACGCCGGGCGTTCGACAGCAAATCCTCAAAGGGCTACCGAGGACAGACGATCATCTTCACCAACTCCCGGCGGCGCTGTCACGAGATTTCGCGGAAACTGGAGTACGATTCGGCACCCTACCACGCCGGCCTCGACTACGGCCGGCGCAAGCGCGTCGAACGCCAGTTCGGGGATCAGGATCTCGCCGCTGTCGTCACCACGGCGGCGCTCGCCGCCGGCGTCGACTTCCCCGCCTCACAGGTCATCTTCGACACGCTGGCGATGGGCATCGAGTGGCTCTCGGTTCAGGAGTTCGAACAGATGCTCGGCCGGGCCGGCCGCCCGGACTACCACGACCGGGGCGTGGTCTACCTCCTCGTCGAACCCGACTGCACCTACCACAACAGCATGGAGATGACCGAAGACGAGGTGGCGTTCAAGCTGTTGAAAGGGGAGATGGAGGACGTGCGGACGGTGTACGACCTGTCGGCGGCCGCCGAGGAGACGCTGGCGAACGTCACCGTCGCCGGCAAAGGGGCAAAGCGCCTCAACGACCGGATGCTCGGCGACGTTCCGACGACCCGCGCCGTCGGCAAACTCCTCGAATGGGACTTCATCGACGGGTTCGAACCCACCCCCCTCGGACGGGCGGTGACGCGACACTTCCTCGCGCCCGATGACGCCTTCGCCATCCTCGACCGCATCCGCACGGGCATGGAGCCCTACGATCTGGTGGCGGAACTCGAACTCCGAGACGACGAGGAGTAGCTATCCGCGGTACGCCTCCATCCGCTCTACCCACGCCTCGGGGAGCGGCCGCGACGCCCCGTCGTCGGGGTCGACGTACACCTGCACCGTCTCGGCAGTCGCGGCGACCCGGTCGCCGGCCCGCACCTCGTAGTCGACCGTGACGCTCGACTCGCCGATATCCCGGACGCCCATGGCGACCGTCACCGTCCCGTCGTCGAGGCTGATCTCGCGTCGGTAGTCGATCTCTAACCGAACCAGCACGGTGTCGATGTCGTCGAGACCGACACCGAGTACGTCCGCGTAGTAGTCGACGCGCGCCTGTTCGAGATACGTCGCGTAGACGGCGTTGTTGACGTGAGTCATCGCGTCGATGTCGCGAAAGCGAACCTGCAACTCGGTTTCGTACTCGAAGTCGGACATACCCGCGGTGTCGACGACGGGGTAGTTGTGCCTACCGGTCGCGACATCCGCCGTCTCGACGCGCGTCAGGAGAGGCGGGACAGCGACTCGTCGAGCGTGTCTTCGAGGGCGTCGAGCGCGCTCGACCGAACCCCTTCGGGCGTCCCGGTGTCGAGTTTCGCGACGCCTGCACCCGCGTGCCCCCCGCCGTCGCCGCCGTACTGGTCGATCAGCGGCGTGAACACGTCGTCGGGCAGGTGTACCACGTCGGGGTCGGCCCGCCCAACGACCCAGGTTCGGGGGTCACGGTCGGAGACCACGAGCGCGACATCGGCGCCCGCAGTTCTGAGTGCGCGGGCGGCCGCAGTCTGTTCGCCGCTCACCGTCGTCGTCAAGACGAGCGTCCGATCCGCTCGATAGCCCGTCGCGCGGACGACGGCTTTGGCCGCGGCGACGCGCTCTCCGAACGACGACTCGATCCGCAGTATCCGTGGAAGCGTCTCCAGACGGTCGCCGGCCGCGGCGAGCAGATCCGCGAGGAGGGCCACCTCCTCGGCTCTCATCTCGGCGACCGATCTCGCGTCGGCGAGGAGCCCCGCGGCCAGGGAGACGCCTGCTGTCGCGCCCAGCGGCCGGTTCAGCGCGTCGAGTACGCGCGCCACGAGTACCGCGGTGGCGCTCGCTTCGGTGTCGATATACGCCGCCGTCGCGCGCTCCGCGAGGTCAGCCGGCTCGTGGTGGTCGATGACGATCACGTCGCCGGTCGAATCCGCCACCGAGACGGGAGCGATCCGGTCGGCAGAGGGCGCGTCGACGACGACGAGACAGTCAGTTGCCGACACGGCATCGTCCGTCGGCGACTGGAGGTGGACTCCGAGTTCGTCGGGGAGCCGTCGCGCCCGTCTCTGGACGCCGTCCGGGGCGATGATTCGTGACTGCCCATCGAGCGCCTGCCCCAATCCGATGGCGGCGCCGAGCGTGTCGAGATCAGCGTGGGCGTGGACGACGAGCGAGAACGAGGTGTGGTCGTCGAGCACCGAACACACCGACCGGCGGTCGTGCATACGTGGCGTATGCGTGTCGTGGCTGATAGGCACTGGGTAGTCGGCACGCCGGCGAGCAGCGACGGGGGCCGGAGGTTTATGTCAACGACCGCCCACCGTGTGGCCGATGTCCACCGACCACACGCCCCCCGCGACGGTGACTGTCGTCGGCGCGGGGACGATGGGGCACGGCCTCGCACTCCAGTTCGCCCGTTACGGTGCGTCCGTCACGCTCGTCGACCACCGCGAATCGAACCTCGACGACGCCCGCGCCGGCATCGACGACGCCCTCGCCTTCCTCGATACGGAAGGGTGGCTCGACGTCGACCCCGGCGCCGTCCGTGACCGCATCGGCTACACGCTCGACCTGGCGGCGGGCGCGGGCGGCGCCGAACTCGTTATCGAGAGCGTCTCCGAGGCGCTGGCGGTCAAAGCGGACGTGTTCGAACGGCTGGCGACCGCGGCGCCGGACGACGCCATCCTGGCGTCGAACACCTCCGGAATTCCGATCACCGACATCGGGGCTGCGGTACCGGGGGCCGCCGACCGCGTCGTGGGCTGTCACTGGTGGAATCCGCCGTATCTCATGCCGCCCGTCGAGGTGGTACGCGGCGAGGCGACGAGCGACGACACCGTCGAACGGACGGCGGCGTTCGTCGAGGCGGTCGGCCGCGACCCCATCGTCGTCCGGCGGGACGTACCGGGGTTCGTCTGGAACCGTATCCAGTTCGCCGTCCTCCGGGAGTGTACGCACCTCGTGGCCGAGGGCGTCGCCTCACTGGACGACGTGGAGCGAGCCGTTCGCGACGGATACGCCCTGCGAACCGCCGCAATCGGCCCGTTCGAGACGGCCGACCTCGCCGGTCTCGACCTCTTTCGATCCATCGCGGAGAACCTCTACCCGCACCTGAGCGACGCCGACGAACCGGGGCCGGTGTTCGACGACCGCCTCGACGCGGGTCGGGGCGGCGTCGCCGACGGTGCGGGCTTTCACGAGTACGATGCCGGCCCCGCCGACGTGGTTCGACGGCGCAACGAGCGCGTGGCCGCGGTTCGGCGGGCGTTGGACGCCGACGGGGAGTAGCGGTTCGGCGGGCTAGCGCATCTCGTCGAGATGCTCGAACGCGTCGGCATCGGCGGTCAGCCAGTGGGTGAGACGCTCGAGTTCCGTCGCGCCCGGCGGGTAGAGCGTCCGGCGATCCGCGGCCCCCTCGTACGTGACGACGACCGACTGGAGGCGACCCTCGGTGTCGAGGTCGACCGGTGCGGCGTCGTCGGGCGTTGGCGTGTTCGACATGACCCACCGGGGAGTCAGGGCCCGCAACGTTTAGTGCCTGCTATGTTGAGTACGGGGCCGTCGGTATCGTCGGTGTGGCACGCCACGGCAACAGTTCACAATATAGTGCGCCCGAGGGTTTCGACTGGAGGTGTGATCACGCGCTCCCTCGCTTGTGCGCCAAGACGGTGCGGTCGAACGCACACACGAGGCGGTCGTCCTCGTCGAACACCTCGACGTGCATCGTGACGACGCCCCGGTCGCCGTCGCTCGTCTCGCGTTTGTCGGTCACAGTCGTCCGGGCGCGGATGGTGTCGCCGGGCGTGACGGGCGCAGGGTGTTCCACATTGTCGTACGCGAGGTTGGCGACGATGGTGCCGTCGGTCGTATCCGGAATCGAGAGCCCCACCGCGAGGCTCATCGTGTAGAGGCCGTTGACGACGCGTTCGCCGAACTCCGTCGCCGCCGCGAACTCGGCGTCGAGGTGGAGCGGTTGCTGGTTCATCGTCAGATCACAGAACCGTTGGTTGTCGCTCTGCGTGATCGTCCGTCGCTTGTCGTGTTCGATGGTCTCCCCCACCTCGAACTCCTCGTAGTAGAGGCCGGTCATGGCCGGGCGGAGGGCACCGAGGGGCAAATGGATTCGGGGGCCGAACGACGACTGACGACGCCGGCGGTGACGCGTCACCTGTACCGTCGGCGCGGAATCGCCGCCGAAAGGTATCACGAGTAACATTTTTTCGGACGAGTGCGCTACGTGTTGACATGGATCCCCGGCCGGGCTGGCTGCCGGCGTTCGACGTCGACTCGGCGGCCACGGCGGTTCGCGAGGGGCTGACTCGGGTCGTGGAGACGCCGGCCGGGCAGGTGTTGACCGCGACGGCCACCGCCGATCCGACGATGTTAGTCCTGGGGACGGTTCTCGGATCGCTGACGAAAGCCGAACTCGAGGAGTCCGCCCGGAAACTCGACCTTCGGTTAGAGCAGTACGCCGCCGACCACGACGACCCGGACGTGATGAGCGCCCGCGTCGCCAGGGGGATCTGTCGGCTGCTCCCCGACGGTCGCGAACTGAACGCGGGCGCGCTCCAGGCTGCGAGGGGCGATCCGGAACCCCTCCGTCGACTCCTGACGGCGTATTTCGAGGACGACGACAAGCGACGGGAGGTAGACGAGGCCGTCCAGCGGCTCCTGCGCGGCGACTTCGACGAACTGGAGACGGAGCTAACCGACGCGTTCGACACCGACGATGTCGAGGCCGCACAGGCGCTGTACCTCGATTTTCGTGACCTCATCGAAGCGCGACAGACACAGGAGACGCTGGCGGAGGTGCTGGAACTGCGCGAGGGCTTCGAGCGCATCGAGGGGGTTCTGACGAACGCCCGTGCTGACGTGGAAGACGAGTTCGACCGCCTGCTCGTTCGGGGCCTCTGGGACGAGGGGTTCCGTCGCCTCTCGCCGGTGAATTTCGCCGACGACCCCACCGACGAGGAGCCAGCGGTCGCGTGGCGGCGCGGGTTCGACCTCGTGGAGGTCAGGGCGGGGTTCGCAATCGACCGGCGGCGTGACCCCGATGCCGCCGATGGCCTCCCGTCGGATGAGTCGAACGTCACGACGGCGCTGGTGTCCACCCTCGCCCGCGGCGAGAACCGCCTCGTCCGGGGGCCACCGGGAGCCGGAAAAAGCACCATCTGCAAGGCCGTCGCGTCGCGGTGGTACGACCGATCCGACACCGGCCCCGTCCTCTATCGGGCGAGCGGGCGCGGACTCGGGTTCTCGGCGGTCGGGACGCTGACGGACGCCATCCGCGACGCGTCGGGACACGTCCTCGTCGTCGTGGAGGACGCCGTCAGGCCGGACGCGCGGATGATCTTCGAGGTGATCGCCGAGGAGGACGCCGCCGACGTGAGCTTTCTCCTCGACGCCCGTCGGGACGAACACGCCCAGTTCGAACCCGCCGCGGGGCGCGAAAGCGACGCGAGTGACCGGCAGCGGTACGCGTTCGACACCGTGCCCACGTACGACGTGCCGGCGCTTTCCGAGACGGAGTGTGGTCTGGTCGTCGAGCGGTTCGAGTCGGTGACCGGCCGTTCCGTCCTCCACGACCCCGCGTATCTCCACCGGCAGATCCGGACGGACGCGAATATCGGGAGCCTGCTCTTTCTCGCGTACTATCTGCCGATCACGGGCGAGGGTGACGCCGCGGGCGACATCGGACTGCGGGGCGATGTCGGGGCCAAGTTCCGAACCGTCCGTGATCCGGACGCCGATTCGACGGTGCCACAGGGGGCCGCCCTCGCCGCGTACGATCCGAGTCTCCGACGGGACGTGGTGCTAATGATGAACCTCCTGAACGCGTCGGGGATCGGCGTCCACCCTCAACTCGTCTACGCACTCGTCTACGAGTACGGCACGGATCGGGAGACCCTACGAGCGATCGGGCAGATTCGGTCGGCTCTCGACGGGTGGATGTTCTTCGAACGCCGCGGTGGGAGCGGTCGAATCGCCCGGACGACCCACGAACTCTGGTCGGCGCTCTACCTCCGGCAGGAGGCCGAAACCTACGTCGAGGAGCGGAACGCCGGACTCGTGCCCGTGAACAGGTTCGCCCGGTGTGTCAACGCTCTGTTCGCTCTCGTCGACGACCCGGATCGCCGCGAGACGATTGCAGGGGTGCTCGGTTCCGGCATCCTGGCCGACATCGACGCGGATCCGCAGTCGACGGCCGACCAGTTCCTCTCCGACCTGTTCGACCTCGGCAAGCAGTGGCCGGTTCTGGCCCCGCTGTACGACGAACGAGTACTCGCCCCGGCGGACGCGTGTTCGCGGGCGGCCCTCGAACGGGCCACGCTCGCCCACGGGGCGATCTATCGAAAGCACGAGGAGTACGAGCGTGCCCGACGGCGGTACGAGTTGGTACTCGAACGCGTCCGTGGGCGCTCCGATGACGACCGATCCAAACGACAGGGCGCGAGGGCATTAACCGGGATCGGCCTGATCGCGCTACGGCGGGGTGACTTCGCGACGGCGCGAAAGTACCTCCGACGGAGTCTGCGGATCTCGGAGGACATCGACGATCACAGCGGGAAGGCGCTGAGTCTCAACAATCTCGGGGCGGTGGCGCAGAAACAGGGTGACTTCGAGACGGCGCGAGAGTACTACCGACGGAGCCTGACGGTCACGGAAGGAACCGACGACCGCAACACGAAGGCGCTGAGCCTCAACAATCTCGGAATCGTGGCCCAAAAGCAAGACGACTTCGCGACGGCGCGGAAGTACTACCGGCGGAGTCTGCGGATTAAAGAGGCAGTCGGTGACCGGAGCGGGCGGGCGATGACGCTCGACAACCTCGGCGTCGTCGCACAGCAGCAAGACGACTTCGCGACGGCGCGAACGTTCCACCGGCGGAGTCTGCGGATTACGGAGGAAATCGGCGACCGTAGCGGGGCGGCGAGGAGCCTCAACAACCTCGGAATCGTCGACGAACAAACGGGAGCGCTCGCGAGTGCGGCCGACCGGTTCGAGCGGGCGGCCAACGTTCGGATGGATATCGGCGCAGCCGGGAAGGCACTCTCCGCGCTGTCGAACCTGTACCGGGTGGCAGACGAGATGGGTGATGCCGAGCGGGCGCTCGACGCCTGTGACACCGCTCTCGAACTCGTCCGTGAGAACGCCGAGCTGAGCGACGAGCCACTCGACTGGGCACTCGCCCGGGTTCGACTGCGGAGTCGCGATCCGAGCGACCGCGTGTCCGAGGCCCACTCCCTCGGATGTCGGCTGATCGCCACCGGTCGCTGCGAGGACGGCCACGAGGCGGAACGGATCGCGTGGCAACTCCGGGAGGCGGTCGATCCCGGAACCGGTTCGTACATCAGCGCGATGGTTGCTGGCGTGGTCGTCGCCGCCCACCTCCGTTCCGCGACCCAGCGAGGGGTCGTCCCCGACACGACCCTAGACGAGGGCGCGATACTCGACGAGATCCGAGCGGCCGAGCCGCCCTTGTCGCGGGGCGCCGGCGCCCTGTTCGAGCGTCTCTATTCCGGGACGACCGACACCACGCCCGCGGCCTTGCGAGCGTTCGCCGACGGCGAGGCGGGCGCGAAAATCGAACGGCTGGAAGCCCGGGCGTGCGCCCGACTGCTCGACCGACTCGACGACGGGTGATGTCACCGAGTCGCCGCTCACAGGATCGTCCCGTGTTTTCTGTCTGGTACCTCCTTCTCGACCGTCTCGTAGAAGTCGAATCGACTCACGAGTTCCTCGCGAAGCGTACTCGGCGGGACGAGTTCGTCGATGACCACGTCGCTCGCCATCCGGTGGACGTCGATGTCGCGGCGGTATTCCTTGCGGAGTTCCTGCTCCCGTCGCTCGCGCTCCTCGGGGTCGTCGATGTCAGCGAGTTTGCGGGCGTACACCGCGTTGATGGCCGCTTCCGGCCCCATAATGGCGATTTCGCCGCCCGGGAGCGCGAGCGTCGATTCGGGGTCGTACGCCGGCCCCGACATGGCGTAGATGCCCGCACCGTAGGCCTTCCGCACCACGACACACTGCTTGGGTACCGTCGCCGCCGCCGCCGCGTAGATCATTTTCTTGCCGTTCTCCAGGATGCCCTCCTGTTCCACTCCGGAACCGGCCATGAATCCCGGCGTGTCACAGAGATAGAGCAGGGGAATCCCGTAGGCATCACACGTCCAGACGAACTCGGCGGCCTTCTCGGCGGAGTCGGGGAAGATGGCGCCCGCGCGTTTCGCCGGCTGGTTGGCGACGACGCCGACCGGGCGACCGTCGAGGCGGGCGAAGGTCGTGACGATTTCGGCACCGTAGTCGGATTTGAGTTCCAGCATCGACCCCTCGTCGACGACCCGTTCCAGGAGCTGTCGCACGTCGTACCCCTCGCGCTGTGCCTCGGGGACGACTGAACCGATCCCGTCGGCCGACTTCGCGGGTGGGCGTCCCTCGGTTCGCGGCGGGTCGGCGTCGGCGTTGTCCGGCAGGTACGAGAGAAGGCGGGCCGAGAGTTCGCGGGCTTCGTCCTCGTCGCGCGCGACCAGATCCGCGCTCCCCGACTCGCTCGCGTGGACACCCGGGCCGCCGAGTTCGTCCAGGGAGATGTCCTCACCCGTCACCATCTCGACCATCCGCGGCGAGGCGATGGCCATCGCCGACCCCTCGACCATGATCGTGAAGTCGGCGAAGATGGGCGTGTACGCCGCGCCGGCGATACAGGGGCCGTACAGCACGCAGATCTGTGGCACCCGCCCCGAGAGCATCGAGTGGTTGTAGTAGTACTTCCCGATGCCCTCGCGGTTGGCGAAAAAGCCCGTCTGCTGGTCGATCCGCCCGCCCGAGGAGTCCATCAGGTAGAGGACGGGTTTGCCGTTCTTGCGCGCCCGGTCTTGCATCCGGAGCAACTTCTCGACGCCTCGCTGGGCCATCGATCCCGCCTTGACGGTGTAGTCGTTGGCCATGAAATGCACCGCCCGCCCCTCGAACGTCGCGGCGCCGGTCAGGAGGCCGTCGGCGGGGAGGCGGTCGCTCTCCTCGTCCACGTCGGGTGCGTGCGGGTGCCAGGCGTCGAAGTTGGCGAACTTGCCGTCCTCGAAGGTGAGGCTGTCGGGAAACCACAGGTCGAGGCGGTCACGGACGAACAGTTTGCCCGCCTCGCGCTGTCGCTCGCGATACTTCTCCGGCCCGCCTGCCAGGATGTCCTCGATTTCGTCCCACAAGCGTTCCTCGCGGTCGGTGGAACCGGCGGTGTCGTCGCCGCCGGCCGCGGTCTCACCCCCGTCCGGCGGCTCGCTCTCGGCGACGGGGTCGCCCTCTCGCCCGGCGAACACCCGGACGCGTTCGCCGAATCGGGCGGCGAGCGCCCGGGCGATAGCCGTCGCTTCCTCCGCCGTGGGGTCGGCGACGCGTACGTCCATCAGTACGACCTCGGAAACCCCATCTCGGTCGCGATGTGGTTGTACGCCATCTGCTGGGTGACGGGCGCGAGGCGCGTGAGGTTGATCTCCCGCCACCACCGCTCCACGTCGTACTCCGTCGCGTATCCCCACCCGCCGAACGCCTGCATGGCGTGGTAGACGGCGTCGATGCCCGCCTCGACGGCCGCCGCCTTCGCGACGTTCGTCTCGTAGGCGCAGTCCCGCCCCTCGTCGAACAGCCACGCCGCCTTCTGCCGCATCAGGCGTGCCGTCTCCACGTTGGTGTACGCCTGCGTGATGGGGAAGGAGACGGCCTGATGGGTGCCGATGGGCGCGTCGAACACCTCGCGCTCGTTGGCGTAGTCGACGGCCTTCGACACCGCGAGTTCCGCGATGCCCGTCGCCGCCGCCGCAAAGCCCACCCGTTCAGGGTTGAGCGTCTCGACCAGGTGCCACCAGCCCTTCCCTTCCTCGCCGAGCAACGCCGTCTCCGGGACGCGCACGTCCTCGATGAACACCTCACAGGAGTTGGAGTAGTTCATCGCGTGTTTCGGGATGGGCGACACCTCGATGCCGGAGTCGTCCATATCGACGAGGAAGAGGCTCAGGCCGTGGGTCGGATTCTCCACCTCGTCGCGGGGCGTCGTGCGCGTGACGAGGATCATGTCGTCGGCGCGGTCGGCGAACGTGATCCACGCCTTCTTGCCGTTGAGGACGTACTCGTCGCCGTCGCGTTCGGCGCGTGTCCCCACGTTCAGCGTGTTCGTCCCCGCTTCCGGTTCGGTGATAGCGACCGAGAAGGTGCGGTCACCGGTCGCGATTCCGGACAGGTACGCGTCCTTCTGGTCGTCGGTGCCGAACTCCCGGAGGGCGATAGCCGCCATCCCGCCCGTGACGACGAGATACCAGGTGCCGGCCATGCCACACCCCTCGGCACACAGCGTCTCCATCGCCAGGCCCATCTCCTGGAGGCCCATCCCGGCGCCGT
The DNA here is from genome assembly GCA_042216725.1 of Haloplanus sp. Lineage (GTDB taxonomy): Archaea > Halobacteriota > Halobacteria > Halobacteriales > Haloferacaceae > Haloplanus. The sequence continues at coordinate 3,996 of JBDGTP010000075.1, read as the reverse complement.
CGTACGCCTCGGGCACCACGAGACCGTGGAACCCCGCCTCGCCCAACTCGTCCCAAAAGTCGACCGCGAACTCGCCCTGTGCTTCCCGCTCGCGCCAGTACTCGGGGCCGTATTCGGACGCGATATCCGCGGCCGTCGACCGGATCAACGCGTGTTCGGGTGGCGCTTCGAACTCCATATCCCCTTCTCGGGGCGGGGGAACCTATACTCTCTGCCACGCGTTGCCACGGAACGCGGTGTCGTCGCCGGTCGGCCGTCAGTCCCCAACCTCCAGCGTACCGGTGTCGGTGACGTCGCCGTTGACACCCACCGTGACGCTGTAGTTGCCCGCGGACGGGTTGTCGACCGCCTCGTACTCGACGACGAGTGCGTCCCCGCCCTCCAGGTTGTAGTTGCCGGAGAGTTCGATCCGTAGCGTGTTCCCGCCGTCGGAGACGATCACGCCGTCGCTGGGCGGGCAGCATTCGATGTCGCCCGTGGCGTCGGTGTCGATGGTGCCGTCGCGGTCGGCGTCGATACCGACGACGAGTATCTCCGCGCGTTCGTCCACGTCGCTCACGTCTGCCGAGCCGTCAGGATACTCGATGACAACGCTGTTCAAGGAGTTGCCCGCGGTGTCCGATCCCGGCGCGATGGAGTAGTTCACCACGTGTGTCGTGGTCGTGGCCGCGCCGTCGTCGCGCGCCCAGATGAGTTCGCTCCGGTAGTCGCCGCCAGCACCGGCGCTCGATCCGTTCGTGAGGTCGTCGACCTGTCGTCGTTCCCTCCCGAAGTCGGCCATCTCGACTGCCCCGACGGCGAACATCGTCGCGAGCAGCAGCGTGATGACGAGGGCGAGGGCGACGCCGACGACGGGGGAGATGGCACGCTCGGCCATAGTCAGGTCTCCCCACTCCCGGCGAATAAAGGTCGCCCCAATCCGCCGCAGTCCCCTCCCGGGGATTTTTGCGTCGCCCAGTCTCACACGACCCATGAGCGGTGACGGCCGCGACGACCGGCCGAGTGACCAGTTGCGCGCTCGCGCCGCCGAGAGCCGAACGAAACTGTGGCTTCTGCTGGAGGCCGACCGCCGACTCGTCGTCGTCGGACTGGCCGTCGCGGTGTTCCTGATGTTGGTCGCGACGGGGCTGTTCCTCCCGGCTGCGGAGCGGACGCTCCGCGAGAGCGACTCCGTCGACACCCTGTTTCAGGGGTTTCTGACCGGCACCATCACGGGGGTAACGCTCGTGTTGACGCTCAACCAGCTCGTGCTCTCGCAGGAACTCGGGGCGGTCGGCGACCAGCGCGAGCGTATGCGCGGCGCCCTCCAGTTCCGCGAGGACGCCGCCGACCTCGTCGACGCGCCGGTCAGTCCGGCCCGCCCCTCGCAGTTCCTCCGGGCGCTCGTGCAGGTGGCGGGGCGACGCGCTGCCACCCTTCGCGCCGCCGTCGACGAGAGCCATCCCCGTCACGGCGAGGTGATCGATCTCACGGAGAGCCTGATCGGGAACGCCGAGAGCGTCGCTGCCGACCTCGACGACGCGCAGTTCGGCGATTTCGGCGTGCTGTCGGCGGCGCTCAACTTCAACTACTCGTGGAAGATATTCGCCGCGAAGCGTCTCGCGGCCGACTTCGACGACGACCACGACGCCGCGGTGGCGCTCGACCGGTTGCTTGACGTGCTCGAACTGTTCGGCCCTGCCCGCGAGCACTTCAAGACGCTCTACTTCCAGTGGGAACTCATCAACCTCTCGCGGGCCGTCCTCGCGGCGTCACTTCCCGCGTTGCTGGTCGCCGTCGGGATGGTCGCGTTCTTCGATCCCGCGGGTGTCGTCGCCGAATCGCTCGGCCTCGTGCCGGCCGTCGCCCTCGCGTCGACGACGGCGGTGCTGCCCTTCCTCGTCCTGTTGGCCTACGTCCTGCGGATCGCCACGGTGACGAAACACACCCTCTCGATTGGCCCCTTTATCCTCCGTGAGACCGACCAGGTCGAGGAGGTGACGTGGGAGGAGTCCCGTTAGCCTTTAGCCATCGGCGGTGTAAGCCCGCGCAATGACTGCGCAGGCGCTCCAGCAACGTGATCTCGCCGTCGTCATCGGGCTGGAGGTTCACGTTCAGCTCGAAACCGATACGAAGATTTTCTGTGGCTGTTCGACCGAGGCGGCCGACGACGAGGCGCCGAACACGCGAACCTGTCCCGTCTGTCTGGGCCTCCCTGGCGCCCTCCCCGTTCTCAACGAGGCGGCCGTCGAAGCCGCGGTGAAGGTGGGGAAAGCGCTCGACGCCGAGGTGGCCGAGGAAACCCGCTTCCACCGGAAGAACTACTACTACCCCGACCTGCCGAAGAACTTCCAGATCACGCAGTACGACGCCCCGATCTGTGCCGACGGGTCGCTCGAAGTGAGCGTCGAGGGCGACCGCCGAGAGATCGGGATCGGTCGCGCTCATCTCGAAGAAGACCCCGGTAGTCTCCAGCACGAGGGCGGTAACATCGCGACGGCCGATCACACACTAATCGACTACAACCGCGCGGGCACGCCGCTGATGGAAATCGTCACCGACCCCGACTTCCGCGGGCCGGGCGAAGTGCGTGCCTTCCTCGCCAAACTGGAGGAGGTTCTGGAGTACCTCGGCGTGTTCGACGCCTCCCGCGACGGCAGCCTCCGGATCGACGCCAACATCTCGCTCGTCCCCGCCGACGAGGTTGACGCCGAGGGCGGCATCGACGAGGCGGCTCTCACGGAGGCCAACCGAACCGAAGTGAAGAACATCTCCAGCCACAAGGGGGCGGAGAAGGCGCTGGCCTACGAGGTGACCCGGCAGAAAAACGCCGTCAAGCGCGGCCGCGAGATCGAACAGGAGACCCGCCACTGGGACGAGAGCCGCGGCATCACCGTCTCGATGCGCTCGAAGGAAGAGGAGAAGGACTACCGCTACTTCCGGGAGGCCGACCTCCCGCCCCTGCAGGTCGCCGACTGGAAGGAGCGGATCGCCATCCCGGAACTGCCGGACGCCCGCCGCGAACGCTTCCGCGAGGAGTACGGCCTCGACGCGGAGGCGGCGTCGAAGCTCACGTCGACGAAGGAGGTGGCCGACTTCTTCGAGGACGTGGCGGATCGGTTCGACCCCGGCCTCGCGGCGACGTGGGTGGCCGACGACCTGCTGGGCGAACTCAACTACCGCGACATGCGGGTGACGGATGTCGCGGATCGCCTCGACGAGTTCGCCCGCCTGATCGAACTCGTCGACGCCGACGAAATCACGGAGAAAAACGCCCGCGAGGTGGTGTTGCGAGCGATGCTCGACGAGGGCCTCGACCCGGATACGGTAGTCGAGCGCGAAGATCTGGGCAAGACGGGCGCCGAGGAAGTCGCCGCCGCCGTCGAGGAAGCCATCGAGGAGAACCCCGAGGCCGTCGAGGACTACCACGCCGGCGAGGGGGGCGCCCTCAACTTCCTCGTCGGCCAGGTCATGAGCAAGACGGGCGGCAGTGCCGACCCCGGGACGGTCAACGGGCTGCTCCGCGAACGACTCGACGACTGACGAGTCCGACGGCCATCAGGCCGTGATCCCCGTGTGAACGCCGCACATGACTGCTACGTCGGGCGATTAGAGGCACGAAAGCTTTAGGCGGCTGGTCGGCCTACGCTGCACCGATGAAACGCGGCCCCGAGTTGATCGTCACCGAGAAGGACAACGCCGCCCGCCGTATCGCGGATATTCTGAGCGGTGGGAGCGCGGAGTCGGATCGCGTCAACGGCGTCAACGTCTACAAGTGGGGCGGCAAGCGGTGTATCGGCCTCTCGGGTCACGTCGTCGGCGTGGACTTCCCGCCGGAGTACAGCGACTGGCGCGACGTGGAACCGGTCGAACTCGTGACGGCTGAGGTGGAAAAGCGGCCGACTCAGGAGAACATCGTCGCCGCGCTCCGCCAGTTGGCGCGCAACGCCTCGCGGATCGTCATCGCGACCGACTACGACCGCGAGGGCGAACTCATCGGGAAGGAGGCGTACGAAC
>JBDGTP010000007.1:26540-51714 GCA_042216725.1 Haloplanus sp. | reverse complement strand
AGATTGTCCGAGCAGTTCTCTGACTCACCAACAATGTACTTCACAAGAGCGATGTTCAAAGAAGGCCCGACGGTCGTCTTCAAGTGGGAAGACGCAGCGGGCTGGCCCATCGAATACGTCTCGGAGAACGTCGAGGAGGTACTCGGATACACGCCGGAAAAACTCCAGTCGGGGGCGCTGTCCTACGCCGACCTCGTACACGAGGACGACCTCGAACGGGTCGCCCAGGAGGCGGCCGAACACGCCGACACCGAAGCCGGCCGCAGCACGCCCGAACCCTATCGGGTGATCACCGCCGCGGGCGACGTGCGGTGGGTGCTGGAGTACACCAAAGGAGTTCGAGAGGAGGGAGAATCCACGCATCTCCTTGGCTACCTCGTCGACATCACGGAACGCAAACATCGGGAGCACGAACTCCAACAGTTCAAAGCGGCGGTCGAGCAGAGCGCCCACGCCATCTACATCACCGACGTCGAAGGAACCATCGAGTACGTCAATCCGGCCTTCGAAGAGGTAACAGGGTACAGCGCGGATGTGGCCGTCGGCCGCACGCCACGAATCCTCAGATCGGGGACGTACGGTGACGAATTCTACGAGGAGTTCTGGGAGACGCTTCTCGACGGGGAGCGGTGGGAGGCGGAGATGGTCGACGAACGGGCGGACGGTGAGCGGATCGTCCTCGACCAGACGGTCGCCCCGATCACCGACGACGACGGCGAAATCAGGAACTTCGTCGCCGTCACACGAGACATCACCGAGCGCAAAGAGCAGGAACGGAAACTGCGAGAGCGCGAGGAGAAATACCGCAATCTCTTCGAGGACACCCGCGACGCGCTCATGGTGTTCGACCGGGAGGGGTATCTCGACTGCAACGAGCGAACGCTGGATCTGTTCGGCGTCGATTCGGTCGAGTCCTTCCTCGAATACACGCCCTGGGAGCTCTCTCCCCCCCAACAGCCGGACGGGACGGACTCCAGAGAGGCGGCACTGGCACACATCGAGACGGCTTTCGAGGAGGGGGAGGCGTTCTTCGAGTGGACACACCAGCGCGTCGACGGCACCACGTTCCCCGCCGAGGTGAAACTCAGCCGGTTCGAGTACGAGGGCGAACCGGCGTTACACGCCCTGATACGAGATATTACCGAGCGCAAGGAACAGGAGCGCGAACTGCAAGAGCGAGAGGAGAAATACCGTAGCCTGTTCGAGGACACCCGCGACGCGCTCATGTTGCTGAACCGCGACGGGTTCTTCGACTGCAACGAGCGAACGCTGGAACTGTTCGGCGTCGATTCGGTCGACTCCTTCGTCGAATACGCCCCCTGGGAACTCTCTCCCCCCCAGCAGCCGGACGGGACGGACTCCAGAGAGGCGGCCCTGGCCCACGTCGAAGCCGCCTTCGAGGAGGGAGAGGCGTTCTTCGAGTGGACACACCAGCACGTCGACGGCACCACGTTCCCCGCCGAGGTGAAACTCAGCCGGTTCGAGTACGAGGGCGAACCGGCGTTACACGCTCGAGTGCGAGATATCAGTAGACGCAAGGAGTACGAGCGCCGGTTGGAAGAGCAACGCGACAACCTCGACGTCCTCAATCGAGTGCTTCGTCACGACATCCGCAACGACATCCAGTTGATAACGGCCTACGCGAAGATGCTCGGGGACGAGTGTGACGACGAGGGGACAGAGAGCTATCTCGAGACGATACTCGAAAGCGCCGATCACGCGGTCGAACTCACGACATCGGCCCGGGAGATGGCCGACGTGATGCTCTCGGCCGACGAGGAGTTGCGGCACGTCGACCTCCCCAACGTTGTGCAAGACGAACTCGACAAGGTGCGGTCGGCACACCCCGAGGCCGTCGTCACCGACGAGGCGAACGTTCCGCCGGTCAGCGTTCGGGCCAACGACATGCTGGGCTCCGTCTTCAGAAATCTCCTGAAAAACGCCATCCAACACAACGACGCGGAGACCCCGGAAGTGACGGTCTCGGCGACGAACTGTGATGACACGGTCGTCGTTCGAGTCGCGGACAACGGGCCGGGTGTGCCCGACGAGCAGAAAGACGCCATCTTCGGCAAAGGCGAGAAAGGGCTCGACAGTCAGGGAACCGGCATCGGGCTGTATCTGGTCGATACGCTCGTCGAGAGCTATGGGGGGACGGTCAGCGTCGAAGACGACACCCCCGGCGGAGCGGCGTTCGTCGTGGAACTGCCGAAAGCCGAGTGAGTCTCGACGACTCACTCCACCTGCACCGTCCGCTCGTCCACGAACGGCCGCACCGATAGCTCCGGAAACGTCACTTCCACTCGGAAGTCGAGTTCGTCCGCATCGGCGCCGAACACGCCCACCGGCACGGTCGTCACGTCCGAGAGATACGTCGTCTTCTCGTGCATCTCGACGCCGTTGACGGTGACGCGGACGCCGACGCGGGCGCCACCCCCGCCGTTGCGCACCCGCACTTCGCACATCTCGCTGTCCCCGGCGGCGATGGTGTCGGGCACGTCGCTCCACGACACCGTGATGGCCGGGAGGTCGGCGGCGGCCTCGACGACGCGCTCGGCGACCCCCGCCGAGAGCCCGGCGCGTTCGAGTTCGGACGCCCCCGCCGCGACTACGTCGGCGGGACGGGAGAGACCGCCCGTCGCGAGGGTGCGCGCGCGGCCGGCGCCGATCCCGTCGACGGCGGTGAGCGAGACGGCGTCGCGGCTGACGCCGTGTTCGATCCGGGCTTCGAGGCGGCGAGCGAGGTTGGCCGCCCGGGGGCCCGAAAAGTGGTCGAGAAAGTCGCGAAGCGCGGCGAGGAGGCGGAGCGCGTTCCGGCGGATGATCCAGGCGTCGCTCCGCAGATCGGTCGGGACGGAGTCGCTCGTGGACGCACGCAGGATGGCGAGCACCTTGCGCCCGCCGTCTTCGAGGTCGTCGCCGTCGGCCCGTGGCCGACCGTCCGAGGTGCGTCGCCCGTCGTCTTCGAGGACAGCCTCGACCGCCTCGCGTTCGGACTGGCGGGCAGAGACGGAGTCGAACTCGGCCGCGGCGGCGACGGTTTCGAGGACGGCGTCGGCGTCGATCCGGTCGCGTTCGGCCAGGTCGCGGAAGGCGCGGGCGGTCGACAGCCGGAGGTAGTATTTCGAGGCGAGGCGGCCGAGCGGCGTCGACTCCACGGCCAGGTCGTCGCCCATCTCGACGAAGCCGCGGTCGACCAGCGACTCCACGGTGTCGCGCAGGCGGTCGCGAAAGTTCTCGAAGTCGTAGGCCGCCGGCTCCGCCGCCGCACGGACGTAGTAGTACGTCGTCTCCAGCCACGAGAGCACGTCGTCGAGGTCGTCGATAGTGCCCATCGCGATTTCGGCGTTGAGGTGGGCATCGAGGTCGGCCGCGAGGTGGGACTCGATTTCGGTGCCCTCGCGCAGGAGGCGGCGGTAGCGATCCGCGTCCGAGCGGTCGCAGACCACCCAGCCGTAGCCCACGTCGTCGTACCCCGGTCGCCCGGCACGGCCGAGCATCTGGAGCAAGTCGAGCGGGCTGATGTCCACCTCGCCTTCCAGCGGGTCGTGGTATTTGGTGTCGCGGACGATGACACAGCGGGCGGGGAGGTTGACCCCCCAGGCGAGGGTGGACGTCGAGAACAGGATCGCGATTTTCCCCTCGCGGAACCAGGTCTCGATGCGATCACGGTCGGCTTTCGAGAGGCCGGCGTGGTGGAAGGCGACGCCGTCGAGGACGGCCTTGCGGAGACGGTCGTCGCTCAGTTCCGTGGCGTCCTGGTGGAACTCGTAGTCGCCGCGGGCGCCGATGGGCACGTCGCGTTCGGCGAGTTCGTCACGGGTCTTCGCGGCGGCGCTGACGGCGTCCTGTCTGGAGGCGACGAACACGAGCGCCTGGCCGTCCTCGCGAACGTGCGGTTCGGCCAGGTCGAGCGCGCGGTAGAGGCGGCGGTACTTGTCGGCGAAGCTGTTCTCGCCGTGCGTGTAAGTCTTCACGCCGGTCTGCAGGTCGACCGGGCGGTAGTCGTCGCCGAAGGCGAAGGTGGCCTCGGGCGGGGCGTCCAGCCACGCGGCCACGTCCTCGACGTTGGGCATCGTCGCGGAGAGGGCGACGAATCGCGGGTCACAGAGGCGTCGCAGGCGCGAGACGGTGACTTCGAGGACGCCGCCGCGACGCTCCGAATCGAGGAGGTGTACCTCGTCGATGATCGTACAGTCCACGTCGGTCACGAAGTCGTAGCGCCGGGAGTCGTGCTTGCGGGTCGCCGAATCCACCTTCTCGGGTGTCATCACCAGCACGTCGGCGTGGCGCGCCCGTCGCGGATTCAGGTCGCGCTCCCCCGTGACGACGTAGACGGAGTAGCCGAGTGCCTCGAACCGCTCCCACTCGCTTTCCTTCTCGTTGGTGAGGGCGCGCATCGGCGCGACGAAAAGCGCCGTCCCCCCCTCGCTCAGCGTCTTGCAGATGGCGAGTTCCGCGAGCGCGGTCTTCCCGCTCGCGGTCGGCGCCGACGCGACGACGTTGTGGTCGCTGTCGACGAGGACGGGCAACGCCTCCCGTTGCATCGCGTTGAACTCGTCGAAGTCGAAGGCGTCGGCGAACTCCGGGACGGCGTCGGCGACCTTCACGCGGTCGGCACCCCCCGTCGGGCGGGCGTGCGGTCGGAACCGTGGCGGGTGGAGCCGGAGGGAATCATGTAGCGGAGGGCGGGGCCGTGAGGGCAAAGGCGTTTCCGTCGCGGTCAGTCCGTGGGTTCGGCGGCGTCCTCGGGCGTCCCCGCTTCCGATCCCTCCTCGGCGTCGACGGCGTCGGCGGCGTCGGCGAACAGCCCTCGGCGCACCGCGTAGCCGTAGTAGGCGCCGACGCCGACGGCGGCGACGACGTTCGACCCCGTGACCGCCCAGAAGACGGCGGGCATCCCCAGATCCAGGCCGGGCGCGACGGCGACGCCGAACACCGACACCGACGCCGTCGCGGGCAGGGCAAGCGCCGCGACGGGGAGGCGCACCGCCCAGTATTTCAGCAGGTCGGCGACGAAACTCGTCCGGGTGCGACTCGCGCCGTTGAATCCCGCAAGCAGGAGGTCGACGGCGCCGATGGCGGGGTAGCCGTAGGCCAGAATCCGCAGGTAGTCGACGGTGAGCGCGAACCCCGTGCCGGAGAGGTCGGGCACGAACAGGCGCGCGACTGGGCCGGGGACGAGCCACTGGGCGACACCCAGGACGGCGAGCGCGCAGACGGCGATAGCGACGCCGACGTGGGTGGTGTGTCCCGCCCGGTCGGGACGGTCGGCGCCGACGTTCTGGCCGACCATGCTCTGGGCGGCCTGACCGAGGCCGCGCGAGGGGAGGACGGCCACGCTGGCGACGCGTGCGCCGACGGTGTAGGCGGCGAGGCCGGGCGCACCGCCGGCGATGGCGACGACGCCCACCAGGAGGACGCGCACGCTCTGGCTGACGACCTGCCGGCCCGTGATGGGCGCGCCGACCGAGAGGAGGTCGCGGAAGTCGGCGACGGTGAGGGACAGGTGGCGACGCGAGAGGCCCATCCGGGGGCCGAGCGCGAGGGCGAGGGCGAGACAGAGGCCGGCGGCGTAGCCGGCGACCGTCGCCAGGGCGGCGCCCCGGATGCCCATCCCGGGAATCGGATCGACGCCGAAGATCAAGAGCGGATCGAGGACGACGTTGACGCCGACGGTGGCGACGTTGATCCAGAGCGAGGCACGGGAGTCGCCGCGGCCGACGAAGCCGGCTTCGAGCGCGTCGCTCGCGCCGGCGATGGGGAGTCCGAGCGCCACGGTTCCCAGGTAGAGAGCGGCGGCGGGCGCCACGTCGGAGCCGGCACCGATCAACCGGACGAGGGGGGCAGCGCCGAGAGCGACGGCACCGCCGACGACGGCGCCGACCGCGACGGCGAGGACGAAGCCGTGGACGACCAGCCGCCGCGCGCCGGCATCGTCGTCGGCGCCGACACGCTGGGAGACGAGGATCTGCGTGCCGACGAACGGCGTGACCAGGAGGGCAAACAGGAGGCCGAGAACGGGAATCGTGAGGCCGACGGCGGCGACGGCCGTCTCGCCGAGGCGGCCCAGCCAGAACGTGTCGATCACCTGCTGAGCGACGCGAACGACGTTCTGGGCGACCAGCGGGAGCGCGAGCGTGATCAGCGTCTTCGGTATCGACCCCTCGACGATGGTCTCCCGCCGATCGCTCATCCGTGGGGTGCGTTCACGAACGCCGACCATAGACGTGTCGGTCGAGGCGACAGTTCGGGGAGCGTCCCACACGTTTTTGCCCGGCAGGCCGAAGGGAGACGTATGGCACGCAGGCGCAAGCCCGACTGGTTACGGATGCGGCCACCGTCGGGCCAGCGGTTCGCGGAGATCAAGGAGACGCTCCGTGACCGCGACCTTCACACGGTGTGTGAGGAGGCGAACTGCCCGAATCTGGGCGAGTGCTGGAGCGGCCGAAACGGGCCGGGGACGGCCACGTTCATGCTGCTGGGCGACCGGTGTTCGCGGGGCTGTAACTTCTGTGACGTGGAGACGGGCGGGATGGCGGCGCTCGACCCCGACGAACCGGCGAACGTGGCCGACGCCGTCGCCGAAATCGGCCTCGACTACGTCGTCCTGACGAGCGTGGATCGGGACGACCTGCCGGATCAGGGCGCGGGCCACTTCGCCCGCACCATCGAGGCGATCAAGGAACGCGACCCCGGGATTCTGGTCGAGGTGCTCATCCCCGACTTCCAGGGCGACCCCGACCTAGTGGATCGGATCGTCGCCGCCGGGCCGGACGTGATCGCTCACAACGTCGAGACGGTCGAACGGCTCCAGTGGCCGGTGCGCGATCGCCGCGCCGGCTACGAACAGTCGCTGTCGGTGCTCGAACGCGTCGCCGACACCGCCGACGTGTACACCAAGACGAGCCTCATGCTCGGCCTCGGGGAGTACGACCACGAAATCTACCGGACGCTCTCGGACTGCCGCGAGGCCGGCGTCGACGTGGTGACACTGGGGCAGTATCTCCAGCCATCGCGTTCCCACCTCGACGTGTACGAGTACGTCCACCCCGACGCCTTCGAGACGTGGCGCCGGGTCGCAGAGGAGGAACTCGGCTTTCTCTACTGTGCCAGCGGACCGATGGTTCGGTCGTCGTACCGGGCGGGTGAACTGTTCGTCGACGCCGTCCTCCGTGACGGTCGGAGCGTCGAGGAGGCGCGCCGAGAGGCACACGCCGCCACCTGAGCGGGGGCACAGATGCACCGAAACGATAAGACCCGCGGGAGTGAGGGAGCGACCATGGAGGGGTGTCGGCCGTGAGCGACGACTGGCCGTTCGACCGCGCGCCCGACGACCGGGTGCAGGTGCTCGACGAGACGGGCAACCTGGTCGGCGATCCGCCCGACCTCTCGGATTCGGAGCTGGTCGACCTCTACCGATGGATGCGGCTGGCCCGTCGGTTCGACGAGCGGGCCGTCGCGCTCCAGCGACAGGGGCGAATGGGAACCTACCCCCCGCTGACGGGACAGGAGGCCGCGCAGGTCGGCAGCGCGGCCGCCCTCGACCCCGACGACTGGATCGTCCCGAGTTACCGGGAACACGCCGCCGTCTACGTCCACGGCCTGTCGCTCTCGGACATCCTGCTGTACTGGATGGGCCACGGCGCCGGCGGATGGGACGGCGACGCCAACGTCCTCCCGGCGTCGGTGCCGGTCGCGACGCAGGTGCCCCACGCGACGGGGCTGGCGATGGCGTCGAAACTCCGCGGCGACGACGCGGTCGCCTGTGCGTACTTCGGCGACGGCGCCACCAGCGAGGGCGACTTCCACGAGGGGCTGAACATGGCCGGCGTGTTCGACGTACCCGCCGTCTTCCTCTGTAACAACAACGGCTGGGCCATCTCGACGCCCCGAGAGCGCCAGACTGCGAGCCGAACGCTCGCGGGCAAGGCGGCCGCTTACGGCATCGACGGCGTGCAGGTCGACGGGATGGATCCCCTGGCCACCTACCGGGTCGTTCGGGCGGCGGTGGAGAAAGCCCGTGACCCCGGCCCCAGCGACTCGCCCCGGCCGACGCTGATCGAGGCGGTGCAGTACCGCTTCGGCGCACACACGACCGCCGACGACCCGACCGTCTACCGCGACGAGGAAGAGGTGGCGACGTGGCGGGAGCGCGACCCGATCCCCCGACTGGAACTGTTCTTGCGGGAGACGGATCGCCTCGACGACGACCGGGTCGACGCCATCGAGGCCGACATCGAATCACAGGTGGACGCAGCCGTCGAGCGGGCCGAAGCCACCGCACGCCCCGCCCCGGAGACGGTGTTCGACGACGTGTACGCCGACGCGTCGTCCGCGCTCCAAGAGCAGCGAGCGCGCCTGCACCGACTGCGCGACCGACACGGTGACGACGCCTTCCTGAGGGATTGATATGAGCACTGACACGCAGAACTTGACTCTGGTACAGGCGGTACGGGACGGTCTCGAGACCGAGATGCGACGCGACGAGGACGTGATCGTCCTCGGCGAGGACGTGGGTAAGAACGGCGGCGTCTTCCGCGCGACCGAGGGGCTCTACGAGGAGTTCGGCGAGGATCGGGTGATCGACACGCCGCTTGCGGAGTCGGGCATCATCGGCACGTCCATCGGGATGGCCGCCTACGGTCTCCGCCCGGTGCCCGAGATTCAGTTCATGGGCTTCATCTACCCCGCGTTCGACCAGATCGTCAGCCACGCGGCACGCCTGCGCACCCGGAGCGCCGGGCGGTTCACCTGCCCGATGGTCGTGCGGGCACCGTACGGCGGCGGCATCCGCGCGCCGGAACATCACTCGGAGTCGAAAGAGGCCTTCTTCGTCCACGAACCGGGGCTGAAGGTGGTCATTCCGTCGACGCCCGCCGACACGAAGGGCCTGCTCACCGCAGCCATCCGCGACCCCGATCCGGTGATCTTCCTCGAACCGAAGCTCATCTACCGGGCGTTCCGCGAGGACGTGCCCGCGGGGGAACACACGGTTCCGCTGGGCGAGGCCGCGGTGCGCCGCGAGGGAAGCGACGTGTCGGTGTACACGTGGGGGGCGATGACCCGGCCGACGCTGGAGGCGGCCGAGAACCTCGCCGACGAGGGCGTCGACTGCGAGGTGGTCGACCTGCGAACGCTCTCGCCGCTCGACCGCGAGACGATCGTCGAATCCTTCGAGAAGACGGGACGGGCCGCAGTGGTACACGAGGCACCGCGCACGGGCGGCCTGGGCGGCGAGATTACCGCTATCCTCCAGGAGGAGGCGCTCCTCTACCAGGAGGCCCCGGTCGAACGCATCACGGGTTTCGACACGCCCGTGCCGCTCTACGCCCTCGAGGACTACTACCTGCCCTCGCCGACGCGCATCGAGGACGGCATCCGGGAGGTGGTCGACTTCCCATGACCGTCGAGACGTTCGCCCTTCCGGACGTCGGCGAGGGGGTCGCGGAGGGCGAACTCGTCCGGTGGCTGGTCGATGTCGGCGACGAGGTAGACGAGGATCAGCCACTCGCCGAGGTAGAGACGGACAAGGCGCTGGTCGACCTGCCGTCGCCGTACGCCGGAACGGTGCGGGAACGCCACGCCGAGGAGGGTGAGATGGTTCCGGTGGGTGCCCCCCTCGTCTCGATAGCGGTCGCCGACGACACCGGCGAGGCGCAGGAAGCCGTCGCTGACACTGCCGAGACGGCGGCTGAGGGCGCCCAGGAGGCGGCCACGCGTGTCTTCGCGCCGCCGAGCACCCGCCGTCTCGCGCGCGAACGCGGCGTCGACCTCGACACGGTCGACGGATCGGGGCCGGGCGGACGGATCACCGACGCCGACGTGCGGAGGGCAGCGGAACACGAGACGGGCGACGAGGGTGCCCCGACGCCTCGGACGGTCGACGACGACGCGGACGACGTGATGCGCCCGACGGAGGGGGTGGCCGAAGGCGACGCGGCGACCCACCGGGAGCCGGCCGCGTCGGTCGACCGGGCGGTCGCGGCGAGCGGGGACACCCGCGACCGGACACTCGCGGCGCCGGCGACGCGGCGTCTCGCCGCCGACCTCGGCGTCGACCTCGACGCGGTGCCGACCGACCGGAGCCGCGACGGCGAGGCCTTCGTCACGCCCGCGATGGTTCACGAGTACGCCGAGCGACAGCGAGACGCGGCGGGCGAAGCGGCCGCCGGGGGCGCCGAACCCGCCTCAACGACCGAGGCGCCGACCGCCGACGAAGCCCGGCCGGGCGACCGAGTCCCCTACCGGGGCATCCGGCGGTCGATCGGCGAGCAGATGGAGCAGTCGAAGTTCACGGCCCCCCACGTCACCCACACCGACGACGTGGACGTGACGGCACTGGTGGAGACGAAAGCGGATCTGGAGAACTACGCCGCCGAGGCGGGTGTCGACCTCACCTACCTGCCGTTCGTGATGCGGGCGGTCGCGCGCGCCCTGGCGGAGTTCCCGCAGGTCAACGCCTCGCTCGACGAGGAGGCGGAGGAGATCGTCCTCCACGACGAGTACGACCTCGGTGTGGCGACGGCGACGGACGCGGGTCTGCTGGTGCCGGTCGTGGAGGACGTCGACGAGAAGGGACTGCTCGATCTCGCGTCGGAGACGGCGACGAAGGTCGAACGGGCGCGCGAGCGGCGCATCTCCCGCGAGGAGATGCAGGGCGGCACCTTCACCATCACCAACGTGGGCGTCATCGGCGGGGAGTACGCCACGCCCATCGTCAACCACCCCGAGGTGGCGATTCTGGCGCTCGGCCGGATCGAACAGCGCCCCCGCGTCGTCGACGGCGAGGTGGTCGCCCGGCATACGCTTCCGCTCTCCCTGTCGGTCGATCACCGCGTCGTCGACGGCGCGGTGGCCGCGCGGTTTACGAATCGCGTGATGGAACTTCTGTCGAGTCCCGCCCGCCTCCTGGTCGAGTAGGCGCGAGCGGCGACCGTTGCGGTAAGCACGCCATTTATTCCTCCGTGAGCGCGAGGATGGAGCATGACAGTCACAATCACGGACATCGAAGCCGCACGCGGGCGGTTCGATGATCCGGATATCGTCAGGCAGACGCCGATCGAGACGAACCGCTCGCTGAGCGAGATGTCCGGCGGGGACATCCACCTGAAGATGGAACACCTCCAGCGGACGGGGTCGTTCAAGACGCGAGGGGCGTACAACAAACTGAAACAGGAAGCCGAGGCGGGCAGCGACAAGCACGTAATCGCCGCGAGCGCCGGCAACCACGCCCAGGGCGTCGCGCTGGCGGCGACGACGGTGGGTCTGGAGTCGACAATCGTCATGCCGGAGAACGCGCCGCAGGCGAAAATCGACGCGACCCGGAGCTACGGGGCGACGGTCGAACTCCACGGATCGACGTTCGGTGAGGCGATGTCGTACGCCCAGTCGGAGGCGGAGAAGCCCGGGATGCTGTTCGTCCACGCGTACGACGACCCGGACATCGTCGCGGGACAAGGGACGCTGGGACTGGAGATTCACGAGCAGGTACCGGACGTGGACACGGTGATCGTCCCCATCGGCGGGGGTGGGCTGATCGGCGGCATCAGTACGGCGGTGAAGGCGCTCGACGACTCGATCCGCGTGATCGGCGTCCAGGCGGAGATGGCGTCGACGGTGCCCGATAGCCTCCAGAAGGGCATCCCGGTCGACGAGGAATCGCCGAAGACCATCGCCGACGGCATCGCCACGGGGAGCATCTCGAAACTGACGCTCGACCTGATCGACGACCACGTCGACGAGGTGGTGACGGTGAGCGACGACGATATCGCCCGCGCCATCCTCACCGTGCTCGAACGCGCGAAGCAACTGGTCGAGGGGGCCGGTGCGGCGTCGGTCGCGGCGCTGTTGAGCGACCAGGTGGACGTGGAAGACGAGACGGTCGTCCCCCTGCTCTGTGGCGGGAACATCGACATGTCGATGCTCCAGACGGTGTTGACCCACGCGCTGACCGACCGGAACCAGCTACTCCGTCTCCGTATTCGCATCCGGGATCAGCCCGGCGAGATGGGGCGGATTTCGAGTACCATCGGCGAGACGGGAGCCAACATCCGGACGGTCAGACACGACCGGGCCGTCGGCGACCTGGCCGTCGGCGACGCCTACCTCGTCTTCCAGGTTGTCACGAGCGGCGAGGGACACGCCAAGAACGTGATCGACGCCATCGAGGAGCTGGGCTACGAGGTCGAACGCGTCAACTGATCGCGACGCCGAGACGAACCGCCGGGCCGGTGAGGGGAGAGCGCGTCATCGACCCACACGAACGACCGTGTGAATCGAGCGCCAGCGCCGAATATATACGTCGAGCGCCCCGAGAGCGACTAGTATGCCGTACGCGACTCAGTCCGACGCGGAACGCTCGGCGATGCTCGACGCGGTCGGCGTCGCGGATCCCGACGACCTGTTCGACATTCCCGAGTCGGTTCGATTCGGCGGCGACTACGGGATCGAGGCCCACTCGGAACGGGAAACCCGGGCCGCCGTCGAAGGTATCCTCGATGGATCGCCGGATCTGACCGAATTTCTCGGCGGCGGCCACTACGACCACTACGTCCCCTCGGTGGTCGATCATCTCTCCTTGCGCTCGGAGTTTCTCACGAGTTACACACAGTACCAGCCGGAGATCACCCAGGGGTTCCTGCAGGCGCTGTTCGAGTTCCAGTCGCTCGTCGTGGAACTGACGGGGCTTGGCGTCGCCAACTGCTCGATGTACGACCGGTCGACTGCGCTCGGGGAGGCCGCCCTGCTCGCCGACCGGGTGCGTGCCGCGAGCGGCGAGACGGTACTCGTGCCCGGGACCCTACCCGAACGTGTGCGGTCGGTGCTGGAAAACTACACCGACGGCCCGGGCATCGCCGTCGACACCTATCCCACCAGCGGCGGGACGGTGGACGTGGACGGCCTGGCCGACCGCATCGACGACGACATCTCGATGGTGTACGCCGCGACGCCGAACGCCCGGGGGGTGCTCGAACCCGACCTGGACGCGGTCGGTGACCTGGCCGCCGACCACGACGCCCTGTTCTGTGTCGGATCGGACGCCGTCGCGCTGTCGCTTCTCGAACCGCCGGCCGCCGACGGCGCGGACGTAGTCGTCGGCGACGCGAGCGTCCTCGGCCTGCCGACGACGTACGGTATGGGCCTCGGTCTCTTTGCGTGTCGCGAGGATTTCCTTCGGCAGATGCCCGGCCGCCTCGTCGGCGCCAGCGAAGACGACGCAGGCAACCGCGCGTTTACGCTGACCCTGCAGACCCGCGAACAGCATATCCGCCGGGAGCGAGCCACCTCGAATATCTGCACCAATCAGGCGTGGCTGGCGCTTCGGGCAGCCATCCACGCGGCGTGGCTCGGTCCCGACGGCCTGATCGACCTGGCCGAGGAGTGCGTGACGGGCGTCGCGGAGGCCTGCGACCGGATCGACGCCCTCGACGGCTTCACCGCGCCCGTCTACGACGGCCACCACTTCCGCGAGGCGCTGGTCGACTGCGACGCGCCCGCCGCCGACGTAGTCGACCACTGTCGGCACGCCGGCCTCTCCCTCCGTACCGTCGAGGACGGCGGCGAGGAGCGCCTGGCCGTCTGCGTGACCGACACCAACCGTGACCGGGTGGACGACCTGGTCGATGCGCTGTCGGGTTACGGAGGTGAAGCATGAGCCAGGAAGGCCGCGAGCGGTCGGCGAGAGACGGTGAGGCCGAATCCCGCGAACGCACCACGTACGACCAGGCGCGGTGGCACGGCGACGACCGATACGAACCGCTCCTGAACGAGAAGAACTCGAAGCAGGTAGAGGTGGAGTCGTCGCTGCCGGACGACCTGACACGGGACGAACTCGACTTCCCCGGACTGTCGGAACCCGAAGTCGCCCGCCACTACACCCGGCTCTCGCAGATGAACTACGGTATCGACTCCGGCCCCATCCCGCTGGGGTCGTGTACGATGAAGTACAACCCCAAATTCACGGAGGACGTGGCGTCCCATCGGGGCAACCGCGTACACCCCCTGCGAACCGACGACGACAAACAGGGGGTGCTCCGCCTGCTGTACGAGATGCAGGACACGCTCGCGCGCATCGGGGGGATGGACGCAGTGACACTCCAGCCACCCGCGGGCGCCGCGGGCGAGTTCACGGGTATTCAGGTGGCGAAGGCGTACCACGAGTCCCGGGGCGACGACCGGTCGGAAGTGATCGTCCCCGAGTCGGCCCATGGTACCAACTTCGCCAGCGCGGCCATGGCGGGTTACGACGTGGTCGAACTCCCCTCGAACGAGGCGGGGCGAGTCGAAGTGGAGGCCCTGGAGGCCGCCGTCGGATCGAACACGGCGCTCCTGATGCTCACCAACCCCAACACGCTCGGCCTGTTCGAGACGGACATCGAAGCTATCGCCGAAATCGTCCACGACGCCGGCGGCCTGCTCTACTACGACGGCGCGAACCTCAACTCCCTGCTCGGGAAGGCCCGCCCGGGCGACATGGGCTTCGACATCATGCATTTCAACCTGCACAAGACGTTCGCGACACCCCACGGCGGCGGCGGGCCGGGCCAGGGGCCAATCGGCGTCAGCGCCGACCTCGCGACCTTCCTCCCGACGCCGCAGGTGCGGGTGGTCGACGGCGACTACGAGACGTACGCGCCCGACCACAGTATCGGCCGCGTTCACGAGTTCATGGGCAACTGGCT
Organism: Haloplanus sp.; assembly: GCA_042216725.1. GTDB lineage: Archaea > Halobacteriota > Halobacteria > Halobacteriales > Haloferacaceae > Haloplanus. The sequence goes on along the minus strand of JBDGTP010000007.1, from coordinate 37,030 downwards.
GGTGCTGGTGAAAGCCTACGCCTACATCCTGCGTCACGGCGACGAGGGGCTGGAACGGGTGAGCGAGACGGCGGTCTTGAACGCCAACTACCTCGCCTCACAGATCGACTACGAGGTGCCCTACGAGCCGTTCCACCACGAGTTCGTCGCGAGCGCGGACGCCGACGCGGTCGACGTAGCCAAGGGGATGCTGGATCACGGCGTCCACCCCCCGACGACCAAGTGGCCCGAGATCGTCGACGAGGCGCTGATGACCGAACCGACGGAGACGGAGTCGAAGGCGCGACTGGACGACCTCGCGGCGGCGTTCAACGCCGTCGCGGCGACCGATCCCGAGGAACTGGCCGAGACGCCGACACGGACGACCGCCCGACGGATCGACCAGACCTCGGCCGCGCGCAACCCGCGGCTGTCGTGGCACGCCCTCGACGAGTAGGTCGCGGAGTACACGGCCCGTCACCCCATCGCAGTCACGGAAACGCCGGCGAGCGTCCACCGGGCAAGCGAGGACGACGACGAAGCACCGGCGAGCGTTGTGACAGCCCCGCCACTTATGCAGATGTTTTGTGACAGACCCTGCTACTTATTGGGGTGTTCTTCCTGAATTGAACCGTGACCCCAACCGACTCACACCTCCGGGAAACGGATCCGGAAGTCGCCGAAGCCATCGCTGGCGAGGAGCGCAGACAGGAGAACAATCTGGAGATGATCGCCTCGGAGAACCACGTCTCCAAGGCGGTACTCGAAGCCCAGGGTAGTGTCATGACGAACAAGTACGCCGAGGGCTACCCGGGCGAGCGCTACTACGGCGGCTGTGAACATATGGACACCGTCGAGAACCTCGCCATCGAGCGTGCGAAAGCACTCTACGGCGCCGAACACGTCAACGTCCAGCCCCACAGCGGGACGCAGGCGAACATGGGCGTCTACTTCGCGGTGCTGGAACCGGGTGACCGCATCCTCTCGCTCGACCTGAACCACGGGGGACACCTGAGCCACGGCCATCACGTCAACTTCTCCGGCCAACTCTACGACGTAGAACAGTACGGCGTCGATCCCGAGACGGGCTACATCGACTACGACGAGGTGGCCGAACAGGCCGCCGAGTTCGACCCCGACATGATCGTCAGCGGGTCGTCGGCCTACCCCCGGGAGTTCGACTTCGACCGCCTCTCCACCATCGCCAACGACGTGGGCGCGTACCACCTCGCGGACATCGCGCACGTGACCGGCCTCGTCGCCGCGGATGTTCACGTCAACCCCGTCGGCGACGCCGACTTCGTCACCGGGAGTACGCACAAGACCATCCGCGCCGGCCGCGGTGGCATGATCATGACGACCGAGGAACACGCCGAGGCGGTCGACAAGGCCATCTTCCCCGGCGGGCAGGGTGGCCCCCTGATGCACAACATCGCGGGCAAGGCCGTCGGCTTCGGCGAGGCGCTCGAACCCGACTTCACCGAGTACGCGGAACAGGTCGTCACGAACGCCAAGACGCTCGCCGACGTGTTCCAGGACGCGGGCATCTCGCCCGTCTCCGGCGGCACCGACAAGCACCTCCTCCTCCTCGACCTGCGGGAGTCCCATCCCGACCTCACCGGCGAGGCGGCGGAGGACGCCCTCGACGACGTGGGCATCACCGTCAACAAGAACACCGTCCCTGGCGAGACGCGGTCGCCGTTCGTCACCAGCGGGATTCGCGTCGGGACGCCCGCGCTCACTACCCGCGGCTTCGACGAGGACGCGATGGAGACGGTCGGCGAACTGATCGTCGAGCGCCTGAACAACCCCGACGACGCCGACGTGGCGGCCGAGGTGCGGGACGAAGTCGACCGCCTCTGTGCCGAGTTCCCGGTCTACGAGTAGCCCTACCCCGACGTTATATCCCGCGGCGCCGCGACGTGTCGGGACGATGGTCGTCGGAGACGTTACTACCGGAACTGAAGTACTGGTCATCGGCGCTGGCCCGGGCGGCTACGTCGCCGCGATTCGTGCCGCACAGCGCGACCTCGACGTGACGCTGGTCGAACGCGACGCCTACGGCGGCGTCTGTCTCAACCGCGGCTGTATCCCCTCGAAGGCGTACATCACGGCGACGGACGTGGCACACGACGCCGCGACCGCCGAGGAGATGGGCATCCACGCCGACCCCGCCGTCGACCTCGCGGGGATGCGCGAGTGGAAAAAGGGCGTCGTCGACCGCCTGACGGGCGGCGTCGAGAAACTCTGCAAGGCCAACGGCGTGAGCCTCGTGGAAGGGACGGCCAAGTTCGCCGACGAGGGGACGGTACGCGTCGAACATTCGGGCGAGGGTCAGGGCGCCGAAACGGTCGCGTTCGAACACTGCATCGTCGCGACGGGGAGCCGTCCGGCCGAACTGCCCGGATTCTCCTTCGCGGACGATCCCGTCCTCGACTCGGCGGGGCTGCTCGACCTCGACACCGTGCCGGATCGTCTGGTCGTCGTCGGCGCGGGCTACATCGGGATGGAACTCTCGACGGTGTTCGCCAAACTCGGAAGCGACGTGACGGTCGTGGAGATGCTCGACGACGCGCTTCCGGGGTACGGAGACGACGTGACACGCGTCGTGCGCAAGCGCGCCGAGTCGCTCGGCGTCGACTTCCAGTTCGGCGAAGGGGCGACCGGGTGGCGCGACAGCGCCGACGGCGGCATCGTCGTCACGACGGAGGACGAGGCGGGCGCGGAGTCGACCTACGGCGCCGACAAGGTGCTCGTCGCGGTGGGCCGTTCCCCCGTGACGGACACGCTCGACGCCGAGAACGCGGGGCTCGAACCGACCGGCTGCGGAGTGTTCGAGACCGACGAGCGGTGTGAGACCGACGTGGACGGTATCTACGCCGTCGGCGACGTGGCGGGCGAACCGATGCTCGCCCACGTGGCGTCGGCGGAAGGGGTCGTCGCCGCGGAGGCCATCGCGGGCGAACCGGCGGCGTTCGACCCGCGAGCGATCCCTGCGGCGGTGTTCACCGACCCCGAAATCGCGACAGTGGGGCTGACCGAGGCGGAGGCGGCCGAGGAGGGGTTCGACCCCGTAGTGGGCGAGATGCCGTTCAACGCTAGCGGGCGCGCGCTGACGACCGGCGAAACCGACGGCTTCGTCCGTGTGATCGCCAGCGCCGATGGCTTCCTGCTCGGCGCCCTGATCGTCGGTCCCGACGCCTCCGAACTCGTCGCGGAACCCACACTCGCCATCGAGATGGGCGCGACTCTGGAGGACGTTGCGGCGACGATCCACACCCATCCGACGCTCTCGGAGGCCGTGATGGAAGCCGCGGAGAACGCGCTCGGACAGGCGATTCACACCCTTAACCGATAGTCGCCACGGTGACGGACGGGATCGGCGATCCTCTCGGGGCGTCGTTCATGTCTATATCCCGTCACAAAACGGTCGCGATTCGGCGGCGGTGGGGCTGAACACGTTCGTCGACGGCGGGTGCAACAAGGCTTTGCCGAACAGCAAAGTCTAATGGGGTGGCCACGCAACAACTCGGCTGATGCCCACGGTAGAATACCTCAACTACGAAGTACTGGACGATCACGGCTGGGAGATGGACGACGACGACCTCTTCGAGAAGGCTGCCGACGCCGGTCTCGACGACGTCGACTACGGTACCCTCGAAGTCAACGAGGGCGAGTACGTCCTCGAAGCGGCCGAGGCGCAGGGCTACGACTGGCCCTTCTCGTGCCGTGCCGGCGCGTGTGCGAACTGCGCGGCCATCGTGAAGGAGGGCGACCTCGACATGGACATGCAGCAGATCCTCTCCGACGAGGAAGTCGAGGAGAAGGACGTCCGGCTGACCTGCATCGGCAGCCCGGCGGCCGACGAGGTGAAGCTCGTGTACAACGCGAAGCACCTCGACTACCTCCAGAACCGCGTCATCTAAGCCGCGCGGCCGGTACGCGTACCGACCCGCCACACGGATCACGCGTTTTTTCGCGATTACTCCGACCAGCGTCGCCGACGGGCGCCGGGAGCGTCGCGCACCGGCGTCTCACTCCGTCGCCGGCGGCGCGGGATCGCTCCCGGCGGCAACGGTGAGGAGGTGTTCCCCGAGCCGTTGGGCCATCAGCGGCGGCACCGCGTTCCCGATCTGGTTCGCGATGTCGTCGAACGACCCCTCGAACGCGAACGTGTCCGGGAAGCTCTGAATCCGGGCGCCTTCCCGGAGGGAGAGCCCCCGGTTTTCGGTGGGGTGGAGTTTGTCACGCGGGTTGAAGTCCGTCGTGAGGATGGTGTTGGACTGGCCGTCGGGGACGAGGCGCATGTACCGCGGGCGGATGCCCGACTTCGTGTTCAGGTCGTAGCCGAGGGTGTCGTCCTCCTCGTCGGTGCGAATCCAACCCTCGTCGTACAGGCGTTCGAGCGCGTCGTAGACCGCGTCGTCGTCGTGGTCGAGGCCGTCGGCGATGCGGTGATCCGGCACCGCGCCGACCGACTTCCCGGTCATCCGGTAGTCCTTGCGGGAGCGGTGACGGGCGATGAAGTGGAGCGCGTCGCGTTCGACCGCCGAGAACCGGTGGGCGAGCAGATCCCAGACCTGGCGGTAACGGTCGCCGAAGCGACTCGACCGATACATCTCGCCGGGATCGAGTTCGTCGACGATATGCTGAGTGACCTCGTCCGTCGCCGGACGCTTCGCGACGTGGTTCCGGGTGCGGTCGGCGCCGTCCCGGACGAGCGGGAGGTAGTCGTTGTCGGGATAGTCCGACAGCGGCGGGAGGTCGACCACGCCGTCCTCGGTCGGGGCGGGCAGGTCGGCGAGCGCCTCGGCGACCGTCGTCCACCCGTGGAGCCGTTCGCCGGCGAGCGTCAACTGGCCGTCCCCGTCCTCGCGATGTGTACCGTCCGGGAGCGAGGGATCGACGCCGACATCCGTCCGCACGCCGAAGTAGATGACACGCTCGCGGGCCTGGGGCACGCCGAAGTCGGCGGCGTTCAGCGTCTCCCAGGCGACCCGGTAGCCCGCCTCGGCGTACTCCCGCTCGATGGCCTCCAGAAACGCGTCGCTGATCGTCGTCATGCCCGCGACGTTCTCCATCATGACGTACGCGGGCTGGAAGTGGTCGACCCACTGGATGAACGAGAAGACGAGTTGGTTGCGGTCGTCGTCCAGCCGTCGGGTGCCGCGGGCGTCACTGAACCCCTTGCAGGGGGGGCTACCGAAGACGAGATCAAGGTCGAGACCGGCGACGGAGTCGGGCACCCCTTCGCTAACGTCGTGGTTGACGCCCGTCGCGTCGTGGTTCGCGTCGAAGGTATCGAGGGCGCAGTCGTCGATATCGACCCCGTAGCGAACGTCGATGCCGGCGCGCTCGAACCCCGCACTGAACCCGCCGGCCCCACAGAACAGATCGATCGCTCTCATCTACCGCCTCCCTTGGCAACGGTGGTATTTAGGCCCCCGGGACGCGCCGCGACCCGGCGAGCCGGCCCGTCAGAGCGTCTCGTCGCCGGCGAGCGATTTGAGCTTCTCGATGTTCCCCTCGGACTCGTCGAGCAGGAAGTTGAACAGCCCCTGCATCGTGTTCGGGCCGCCGATGGCGTTCCAGAACCCGTCGGCGATCAACATGCCGTCGCTCTCCTGTACGTCGAAGAAGGCCTGTGGCGGCCACCACTCGTACGCGTCGAGGCTCCCGTAGGGGTTGAACGGGAAGACGTAGCGGACGAGTGGCGTCGGCTCGTCGCGGTGTTTGTACGCGGCGACCGTCTTCAGCATCTGCCGTTTCGACTCCATCGTCTGGTCGCGGTTGGGTTTCGGCGTCTTGATCTCGGCACCGAGTGGCCGGCCGTCGTCGAAATCCTCGACCCAGAGATCCCACGTGACCTTTCCGATCGGCTTGAGTCGGGACGGGTCAGCGTCGACGGACAGCAACTCCGCTTTCTCCCGCTCCCAGTCCGGCTCTCGATCCCCGTCGGCGAGTTCCGAGATGATCGTCTCGATGCGGTTCTCCTCGGCCGGGCTGATCCGCAAGCCGGTGCATGCGTGTTGGGTCTCCGCGTCGCCGACGGCGGCGTTCGCGTCGGCGACGGCGCGCCCGAACTCCTCGTACATCTGCTGGCCGAGTTTTTGGGTGAAGCTCCGCTCGAAGTTGGCGAGCACCCAGAACAGGGGAGAGGGCATCATGATCGCTTTGAACGCCTCGTTTCGCTTGAACTCCGCCCAGTCGAAGTTCCCCGCCTTCTCCAGCGGGCGCTCGAAGAACCCCTCGGTCACCGTTCGGAGTTCCTGCTTCGTCCGCTCGTCCAACTCGATATCCTCGATATGCCCGAACTCTCGATCCATCGGTGTGGAGTCGTGGCTTCGACCACAAAGCCGTTTGCCCGCTTGGGTGTGTCGAGTCGGAAACCCTAATTCACTGCCGCGTCCCTACCCGACAATGCTCGCGGCGACGACGGATCTGTTGCGGTTGCTCGCGGTGCCGGCGCTCGGGTGGGCGGCCTGGCGGGACGTGCGTACTCGGCGTGTGCCGAACCGGCTCTGGTACCCGCTGGTGGCCATCGGACTCCTGACGCTCGCCGTCGACGCGAGCGGTCACCTGCCGATCACGGGCGTGGACGACCGCCTCTTTCTCGTCCGGGTGGGGATCAGCGTCCTCGTGCTGGTGCCGCTGGCGTACGGCCTCTGGTGGATCGCCGGCTTCGGCGGCGCCGACGCCAAGGCGCTGATGACCCTCGCCGTCCTCTTTCCCACCTACCCCGTGTTCTACCTCCCGTTCGGTGCCTATCCCCAGGTGGCGACGAACGTGGGTGTGTTCTCGCTGACCATCCTGACGAACGCTGTGCTCGTCGGCTTCACGTATCCGGTCTATCTCGGGGCCCGCAACGCGCTTCGTGGCGACCTGTCGCCGATCATGTTCCTCGGCCGGCGAGTCGACGTGTCGGCGCTCCCGGCCGAACACGGTCGCCTGTTCGAGACGACGGCGGGCGTCACCCGGAACGGCCTCGACCTGGACGCCCTGCGGATGTACCTGCGCTGGCGCGGCACGACCCTCGCGGCGCTCCGGGCGACCCCCGAGGCCCACCGCGACCCCGCAAGCGTCGCGGAGACGTACGATCCGACCGACGGGGCTGTCGACGCGGTGTCGACGACGGACGGCAACGGGGCAGACGAGAGGCGTACGGACGTGGCCACGGCCGACGGGGACGCGTTCGACGACCCCTGGGCGGCCGAGCGCTTCCTCGACGAAATCGAGGGAAGCGCCTACGGGACGACACCCGAGAAACTCCGCGAGGGATTGCGCGTCGTGACGACCCGGGAGACGGTGTGGCTCTCGCCCGGCATCCCGTTTCTCGTCCCCATCTTCCTCGGCCTCCTGATCGCGCTGACCTACGGCGACCTGCTCTTCGGTCTACTGGTCGCGCTCGGCGTCGTGTAGCGACACAAGACCTATCGGGGGGAGGCGCCCAGAGTCGGCCATGACCGTCGACGTGGACTTCGGGTCGGACGGCCTCGTCCCCGCCGTCGCACAGGACGCCGACTCCGGCGAGGTGTTGATGCTGGCGTACGTCTCGCCGGCGGCGCTCGAACACACCCGGGAGACGGGGCGGGCGCACTACTACTCGCGGAGCCGTGACGAACTCTGGGCGAAAGGTGCCACGAGCGGCCACGTCCAACACGTCGAGGAGATCAGGGTGGACTGTGACGGCGACGCGCTACTCTACGTCGTCGACCAAGAGGGCGGGGCCTGTCACACCGGCTACCGTTCCTGTTTCCACCGCACTGTCGAGGGCGAGACGGTCGGGGAGCGCGTCTTCGACCCCGACGAGGTGTACGACGACGGCACCGATGACGAACCCACGGACGCGAGCGACGGAGAGGGATGAGCGGGAGCGGCGACGGCGGCGACGGTGCGGAGGCGGCCCACGCGGCGAACCTCCGTGACGCCCGCGAGGAACTCGAAGACGCTCGGGCGGCCGTCGAGGAGCGCGGCGAGGAGCGGCTAGAGGGGGTCAGGGAGGCGTATCGCGAGGCGACGGAGCTGCTCGACCGCTACGAGGGGCGAGCGACCGGCACCGGCGACTTCGCCGCCTTCGTGGAGTTTCAGGAGGCGTTCGTCGAACTGGTCGAGGGGTTGGACGACGACCTGCTCGCCCGCGAGGCGTTCGAGGCCGCCAACGACAGGCTGGATCAACGTCGCCTCAGCGAGGACGACTTCGAACGGGCGCGGGACGCACTCGCCCCGGCAGCCGACCTCGTCGATCTGCTGGACGCGCGGGCGACCGCCCGGGAACGGTACGAGGCGGCGCGGCGCGACGCCCGACGGCGCCTGCGAGAACTCGACGAGCGGATCGCCGAACTCGAACGCCTGCAACGTCTTGGCGAGGCCGACCTCGACGCGCCCGTCGAACGCCTGCACGACCCCATCGAATCGTACAACGACGCGGTTCGGGAGGCGTGGGAGCGGTTCCGACGCGAGGCGAGCGCCCGCGAGGTGTTCCGTGTCGTCACGGCGAGCGCCTCGTATCCGCTCGCCGCCTTCGGTCAACCGCCGTCGGAACTCCAGGAGTACGTGACGACGAAGTCGGCGGGCGAGGAACCGATCCCAACCCTGCTAGAGTACGCCGACTACTCGAACTCGAAGCTCTCCCACTACGTCGACGACCCCGGTGCCCTCCGGACGCGCGTGGCGACTCACCGCACCTACCTCGAACGGTTGGACGCCGAGCCGCTGACGGTGTCGTGGCCGCCGCCGCCGGCCGGCCGGCTCACGCATCGCGCGTCGGAACTCGTCTCGGTGGTCGCCCGCTTCGCGCCCGAAGACGTCGTCGCCGAAGCGCGCCGCCTCCGTGACCTGCCCAGCGACGTGGCGTACGACCGTCTGCGGGAGGCGGCACTCGCGCGCGACGAACTCGACGCGGCGGAACGCGAACGCCTGGAACGGGGTGCCGTCGAGGCGGAACTGGTCGCTGCTCGGGACGAACGCGAGCGGATCGAGACGGCACTCGGCGACTAGCGCGCCGCGTCGAGGTGGCTGCGGAGGTCGGTCGCGAGCGCGGCCGCCCGCGACTCCGCGCTCGCCTCGGCGTAGATGCGAACCTTGGGTTCGGTGCCGCTCGGCCGGACGAGCACCCACGCGTCGCCGTAGTCGAGGCGGTAGCCGTCGGTCGTGTCCAGGTCGGCGTCGGCCTCGTGGGCGTACGTCTCGGCGGCATCGAGGAGGCGCGCCAGTTCGTCGTCGTCGTCGTAGGTGAGGTTCTCGCGAACGAGGTGATAGTCGGTGTACGGAGCGACCACCTCGCTCGTGTGCGCGTCGGCGCGGGCCAGGCATTCGAGGAACTTCGCGGCAGTGTAGGCGCCGTCACGGGTCAAGCGGAACTCGGGGAAGAACACGCCGCCGTTGCCCTCGCCGGCGATGGGCACCCGATCCCCGGCGCGTCGTCGCTCACGAATGCGCGTGACGATGTGTGTCGAACCGATGGGCGTGAGGTCGAGCTCCGCGTCGGCGTCGGTGACGACATCGACCAGTCGCTGAGAGACGTTGACCGCGGCCACGACCACGTCACCGCCGTCACCCGAACCGAGTTCGGCGGCGGCAAGCGCCGCCAGGGAGGTGTCGCCGTCGACGAATTCGCCGTGTTCGTCGACGAAGACGGCGCGGTCGGCGTCGCCGTCGTGGGCGATCCCCACGTCGGCGTCGGTCGACCGAACGAGTCGGCGAAGGTCGGTCAGGTTCTCCGCGACGGGTTCCGGATCGCGCCCCGGGAAGTGGCCGTCCGGATCGGCGTTGACGGTGCGAACCGCACAGCCGAGTTCGCGGAAGAAGTCGGGGGAGACGAGCGATCCCGCGCCGTGACCGGGGTCGACGGCGACGGTGAGGTCGGCGCTCGCGATGGCGTCACGGTCGATCCCCGCCGCCAGATCGGCGCGGTAGTCGGCGTTGACACCCTCCACGCGACGGGTCGTTCCCACGTCGTCCCAGGCAGCCCGAACGTCGACCCCGGCGTGAACGGCCTCCTCGACGCGTTCGTAGGCGTCGACGGAGAGCTCCGTGCCGTCGGTGCCGAACAACTTGATCCCGTTGTACTCCGGGGGGTTGTGCGAGGCGGTGATGTGGACGGCGGGCACACTCTCCGTCGTACAGTAGTAAGCGACGGCAGGGGTGGGAATGATGCCCAGTCGATCCACGTCGGCGCCGGCACTAGCGAGGGTGCCCGCGGCCACGTCGGCGAGCGGCCCACCCGAAAGGCGGGTGTCGCGGGCGACGGCGACCCGGTCGGCGTCCCAGACGGCGGCGGCGGCGCTCGCGACGCGTCGGACGCGTTCGGGCGTGAACTCCTTGCCGACCACCCCACGGGTGCCGCTCGAACCGAACAGTTGCATCGGCAGGAGGTCATCGCGCGGGGCACAAATCCGTTCCGGAGGGAGCGAACGGTGTCGGAGGCGTGACGTCGGCTGACACCACCGCGAGCAGTCGGCGCCAAGCGCCTCCACCCTCTCCCGGACGCACCTCCGGCGCCAAGCGCCTCC
>JBDGTP010000007.1:0-26440 GCA_042216725.1 Haloplanus sp. | reverse complement strand
CGGCGCCAAGCGCCTCCACCCTCTCCCGGACGCACCTCCGGCGCCAAGCGCCTCCGGTGCGCGGTCGGAGGGTTTAGGCCGTCGCCCCGCCCAGTCCCGCTATGTCGCAGTTCCCGGAGTTCGAGGTGATTCCCGCGGTCGATATGCAGGACGGCGAGGTGGTGCAGTTGGTGCAAGGCGAGCGGGGAACCGAGAAACGCTACGGCGACCCCGTCGAGGCGGCGCAGCGGTGGGTCGACGCTGGTGCGCGCACGCTCCACTTGGTCGACCTGGACGGCGCGTTCGAGGGCGAACGCGCCAACGCGTCGGTGGTCGAGGCCATCGTCGACGCCGTGGACGTGCCGATCCAACTCGGCGGCGGCATCCGCACCGTCGACGACGCGGTCGACCTGCTTGACCGGGGGGTCGACCGCGTGATCCTCGGCACCGCGGCGGTCGAACGACCCGACATCGTCCGGGAGATCAGCGAACGACGACCGGAGAGCGTGGTGGTGAGCCTCGACGCGAAAGGCGACGAGGTGGTCGTTTCGGGGTGGACCGAGGGGACGGGGCTCGATCCCATCGAGGCCGCGACGCGGTACGGTGAACTGGGGGCGTGTGGCATCCTCTACACCGACGTGGACGTAGAGGGGAAGTTGGAAGGGGTGCGCGCGGAGCGGATCGAACGCCTGGCCGACGCGGTCGACATCCCCGTGATCGCCAGCGGCGGCGTCGCGGCGCTCGACGACGTACGGGCGTGTCGCGAGGCGGGCGCCGCCGCGGTGGTCGTCGGCACGGCCCTGTACGAAGGGGCGTTCACCCTCGCTGCGGCGATGAGCGCGTAGGCGCAACCGACTTACGCACGCCACGAGAGGGTCGGATATGGATCGCACCGCCGCCCGCAGTCGTGAGACCGCGGAGACGACCATCGACCTGACACTCGACGTGGACGGTCAGGGCGACGCCCGCGTCGACACCGGCATCGGCTTTTTCGACCACATGCTCGAATCGTTCGCCAAGCACGGCCTGTTCGACCTGACGGTGGAGTGTGACGGCGATCTGGAGATCGACGACCACCACACCGTCGAGGACGTGGCGCTCGTCCTCGGAACGGCGTTCGCGGAGGCCCTGGGCGATAAGCGAGGCATCCGTCGGTTCGCCGACCGACGCGTTCCGCTGGACGAAGCGGTCGCCTCCGTGATCGTCGACGTGAGCGGCCGACCCCTGTGTCGGTTCGACGGCGAGTTCTCCGAGGAACGAGTGGGCGAGTTCACGAGCGTCATGGCACGTCACTTCGCCCGATCCCTGGCAACCGAGGCCGGCCTCACCCTCCACGCCGAAATCGAGGGCGAGAACGCCCACCACGAGGTCGAGGCGCTGTTCAAAGCGCTCGCGCGCACCCTCGACGACGCCACCCGGATCGACGAGCGGCGGTCGGACACGCCGAGTACGAAAGGCGAACTGTAAATTGGAGATCACAACTTCTGTCGTATTCGATTTCGACGACCGTCGTTAATTATTTGGCGTCGGGCGTGGAGGAATCGCGTATGCAGGCGTTCGACATGCTCGACAGCGACACCTCGAAGCTCGTCGTGTTGTACCTGCAACGCGTCGGGGACGCCACACCGGATCGGATCGCCGAGCGGTTGCGGCTCCCGCTGATGACGGTGCTGGCGACCGTACAGTATCTGGACGAGGAGGGGCTGGTTCGACGACTGGAGGGGTCGGATCGAATCGTCCTGGCCGACCGATCCGGGACGCGGCGGATGTCCGACGCCGTCTGATTACTCCACCACAGTGTCGTTCACGAGGGAGTCCGGAACCTCGCCGGCGAGCGTCTGGACGACGTTCCCGGCGGCTTTCTCCCGGAGTTCCACGACGCTCTCGGCCGAGTTGTAGGCAGCGTGGGGCGTGAGAATCACGTCGTCCAGGCCGAGCAACGGCGAGTCGGGGTCGGGAGGTTCCTCGGCGAGAACGTCGAGGCCGGCGCCCGCAATCGATCCGCGTTCGACGGCGTCGGCGAGGGCGTCCTCGTCGACGATGCCGCCGCGGGCCGTGTTGACGAGGAACGCCGACTCTTTCATCGCCGCCAGTTCGTCGGCACCGATCATGCCCTCCGTCTGGGGGGTGAGGGGGCTATGGATCGAGACGGCGTCGGACTCCGCGAGCAACGTCCAGAGGTCGTCGACGAGGGTCACGTCGGTGTCCGCCACGTCGTCCGGATCGAGATAGGGGTCGTGGGCGAGGACGTCCATCCCGAGCGCGGATGCCTTCTCGGCGACGGCGCGGGCGATGTCGCCGAAGGCGATCAGACCGAGCGTCTGGTTGGCGATGCGGTGCATCGTCCGACCGGCGGTCACGTCCCACTCGCCGCTGTTGATCCGGTCGTTGTAGTTGACGATGTTCCGCTCCAGAGCAAGGAGGTGGGCGATGGTGTGGTCCGACACCTCGGGAATGCAGTAGTCGGGGACGTTCGTGACGTAGACACCGCGCTCCGTGGCCGCGTCGAGGTCGACGTTGTCGAAGCCGATGCCGGTGCGGGAGACGACCCGGCAGTTCGGCATCGCATCGAGGAGGTCGGCGTCCACCTCCTCGTACATCACGATGACGGCATCCGGATCGGCGTCGGCGAGGACGGTTTCGAGCGGGTCGTCCGACGCCTCGGCGTCGATCAACTCGGCGTCGACCGCGCCCAGAATCTCGCGTTCGATGTCGAGGTCGTCGAACGTGTGGTCGGTGAAGACGACAGTGTCGCTCATGCTGGCGGGGACGTATGAGAGCGTCGTAAGCGTTGGGAAGAAGCGGCGTGGCCGAGAGTATATGAACCGTCCCGGACAACGACCGACGACGAATGTTCGACGAGATCATGGAGAAATTCGAGGGGAGTCCGAGTCAACAGGAGGTGATCCGACTCCTGCTCGAACGGGGGTTCTCCGTCAACGACGAGGGACGGGTCGTCTCCGGCGGTATCGAGATTCCCAACACGGGAATCGCCCGCGAAATCGACGTAGACCGCCGGGTTGTCGACTCGACGACCGACGCCATCCTCGACGACCCCGAACTCCGGCGCATCTTCCAGAACATCACGGCCATTCCGAGCCTGATGGATCTGGCACCGGTGCTCGATCTGACCGTACTGACCATCTGGGTGGACGACGAGACGGAACCGGGCATCGTCGCCGACGTGACGACGGCCATCGCCGACCGCGGCATCTCGCTCCGGCAGGTCATCAGCGAAGACCCCGAGTTCGTCGACGACCCCAAACTGTACATCATCACCGACGCCGACCTTCCGGGCGACCTGCTCGTCGAAATCCGCGAGTTGCCGTACGTCCGTCGGGTCGAGTTCTGATGGACGAACCGTACCGCACGGTCGCCGACCGCGGCCAGGCCGACTTCGAGGTGAAGGGCTCGGAGTTCATCGGCCACGTCGCCCCCGCGGACTCCGTCGCCGCGGCGGAGGCGTTCATCACCGAAGTGGGGGAGGCGTACGCCGACGCGACGCACAACGTGCCGGCCTACCGGGTGCCCGCGGAAGGCGGCGGCGAGGGGACGATGCTCCGGGAGTGGTCGAGCGACGACGGTGAACCCACGGGATCGGCAGGCAAGCCCGCGTTGAACGTCCTCGTCCAGCGCGACCTGCGGAACGTGGTGGCCGTGGTGACACGGTACTACGGCGGCGTCAACCTCGGCGTCGGCGGCCTGGCGCGGGCGTACGCCCGGGGCGTGAGCGACGCCGTCGACGCCGCGGGCGTGGTCGAGGAGCACCCACACGAACGGCTGACGATCACTGTCGACTACGACGATTCGGGCACCGTCCGTAGCATTCTGGAGAGCGAGGGCGTCGAGTTCGACGCGGCTTACGAGGCGCGGGTACAGTTCGACGTCCGGGTGCCCGTCGCCGACGCCGACATGCTCCGGGATCGGCTCCGAAGCGCGACCGGCGGCCGAGTGGAACTGTCGTAGCGGCGCCCCGAGTGGGTGAGCTATAGAGCCCTCCGGAGGGCTCGAAGGGGTCGCTTCGGTGGGAGATTATCACAGCAAAATCTCGCCGCTGTCTGGCTATTTTCGACGTGAAAGGAAGGGGTTCGGATTCAGGTGGTTCGGAACGCGCGGTCGCCCGCATCGCCGAGACCGGGGACGATGAAGCCGTCCTCGTCGAGGTGGTCGTCGATGGCGACCGTCAGGAGATCCGCCTCGGGGACGGCCTCGTCGACCCGGAGGAGGCCGGCCGGAGCGCTGACCGCCGAGAGGACGAAAAGGTTCTCGGGATCGGCCGCGTCGTCGAGGACGTAGTCGAGGACGGCCGACATCGTCGATCCGGTCGCGAGCATCGGATCGGCGACGATGACGGTGTCCTCTTCCCGGATCTCCGGGAGTTTCACGTAGTCGACGGTGATGGGGAACTCGCCGTCCTCGTTCATGCCGGCCTCCTCGTCCCGGCCGGCGCTGATGACGCCCTGCTTGGCTCGGGGGAAGGCCTTCAGAAGTCCCTCGACGAACGGCGTCGCCGCCCGAAGCACGTTGATGATGACCACGTCGTCGAGGCCTTTCACCCGTTCACCGGTCGTCTCTGCCATCGGCGTCTCGATGGAGACGTACTCGGTGTCCATCGCGCCGTCGATGATCTCGTAGCCACAGATGCGGCCGAGTTTCACCAGCCCCTTTCGGAAGGCGACCTGTTCGGTGTCGGCGTCGCGGATCTCCGAGAGGGTGTCCTTGGCGAGCGCGTGCGTGATGAGGTACGCGTCGTCGCGGTCTTCGATGGTCATACTCCCTACTCCGCGGGTCGAGAAGTATAAATTGGCGTCATCGACGGCGGCAGGCGTCCTACCCCGGCTACGGCATCACCGCGTCACGACGTACGTCACCGCCACCAACAGGAGCGCGAGCGAAGCGACGTTCCACCGGGTGAACGGCACGAGGCCGACGAAATCCAGCCCCCAGACGATGACGGTCGCAAACAGCGACGAGAAGACGAGGTTCATCACGAACAGCACGCGCGGGTCGCCCTCGGAGGCCATGCATCGAGGTGTCCCGGGCGACCCCTTAAACCGTCGGGTGGCGAACGGCCGACCACCCGCAGTCTTAAGTCCGTCCGGTCGGAGAGACGGATATGGATTACACGCTCGCCATCGACGGCGCGCCGGAGACGATTTCCGGCGGGACGGGTGTCCTCCTGCTACACCCGAGCATCGGCGAGACCGACCGCATCGACACCGACTTTCTGAAGACCGACACCGACAACTTCCTCGTTATCTCGACCCGAACGACCGCCCGTGAGGTCGAACAGAAACTCGAACACTACGACGTGGACGAGTCACGGGCGGAGATCCTCGACACGCTCTCGGTCGAACGGGGCTACTCCCGGCGGCCGTCGGAGCGTGTCCACTACGTCGCCTCGCCGGACGACCTCGACGGCATCGTCACCAAGACCCGAACATTCCTGGAGTCACGCGACGGGAAACGACGGATCAGCGTCGACTCGCTGACCGAGATGGCGTACTACGCCGACGAAGAAGCGGTGTACGAGGCGACGAGACAACTCCTGGAACTCCTGGCCGAATACGACGCTGTCGGGTTGTTCCACCTCTCGAAGGAAGTGCACGACGAGGAGACGCTGGCGCGATTCCGTGATCTGTTCGATGGAGTGATCGACCTCGGCGTCGACGGGGGCGTAACCGCCGAGTTCGACGACACGTAACCGCCGAGTTCGACGACGGCGCGGCGACGACGGCGGTCAGTTCCCCGCGTCGTCGAGTTTTTCGAAGGTCGTCGTGGCCCACCGAACCGCGTATTCGGCGCCGTAGTCGACGTAGGCCGTCGTATCGAGCGCCTCGAAGGGGGCCGGGAGGTCGAGGCCGTGTTTGATCGCAGCGCAGGCGAGTTCGGTCGCGTCGGGGAACGCCGTCTCCCCGCGGGCGACCGCACCGGGGAGGCCCTCGACGCGCCCACGGAGGCGGTCGCCGGCGTCGATCCACGCGTCGTGAAGCCGGGGCGACTCGTCGGCCCAGTCGGCGAAGATCGGACGCGTCTGCCGGCCGAGCCACCCGTCGTAGAGCGCGGCCGCGATCTGATAGACCGAGGCGGGATCGAGCGGGATCGCCGCGTCCAGGTCGGGGTAGTGCGACCCGAAGAAGGGCAGAAACGACTCGGGGACGTCGAGACCGACCTCGACCAGCGCCTCGGCGATCAGGAAATCGAGGAACTCGTCGGGCGTGCCCTCCGCACGCGCCTTGACGAGGACGGTCGGCGGGTCGGTCTGCCGCGTCCACGTCACCGTCCCGTCACCGGGGAGGCCGATGGTGAAATCGGAACCTGCGTACCGGTGTAAGGGTCGCGGCGCGTCGTCCGGCACCCACGCCGCGGGATAGCTCGCGGGATCGAGGGCGTCCACCAGCAAGCCGAGATCCTCCGCGGTCGCCGGCGGGAGGGTCTCGAAGTCGGTGTCGACATCGAGGACGAGCGACTCCGGGGCGTGGCTGGCCCGCACGGCGTCGAGATCCTCCGGAAGCGACCGGCGTTCGAACATCAGCCGAGGAGGACACCGACCATGAGGACGGCGGACAGCGCCGCGGAGATACCAACCGTTCCGACGACGATCTTGGTTGCCTGACTCATACCCGAACGCTCGGCGTGCCGTTGCATAAGGGTTTCACTCTCCCGGCCCCGGATCCGCCGCCAAACGCTCCTCGATACACCGCTGTTTCGACTCCAGTAGAAACTCGACCCTTTACTCGCTGAGAACGTATACAGTGGCAAATTGCAGCAGAAACGAAGGGGTGTGAGAGGGCGCGGTCACTCGTCCTCGCGCCAGGCGTCGGCCACCTCGATGACGTAGTGGCCGTCCTCCTGGAGCGAGATGATACACTCCTGCCGGTCGTACAGCTCCATCAGGTTGAGTTCGTACTGGCCCGGTTCGAGGATTTTGATGCTCTCGAACTGGTCGTTGAGCTCCGCGCGCAGGTCGTCGATGCCGGGCGACTCGGCCGCGTCCGGTGGCACCGTCCGGGCGGCATCGTCGGCGGGAGGTGGCGGGGTTTCGGCTGCCCGGTCGAGTTCGTCCCGGGAGACCACGTCGCGGCGTGCGTCCGCCTGGGCGGTGTCCTCGTCCAGGACGCTCGGATCGGACTCCGCCTCGATGAACTCGCCGTCGGTATCGGCGGTCGACTCCGGGACGGCTCCCGGCGTCTCGTCCGGAGCGGATCGAGCCTCGGTCGACGAGGCACGGGACGGATCGGCCGACTGCGACTGGGGGTCGGGTGAGGGGGTGTCGGCATCGTCACCGAGTGTCGGCGGATCGGTCGCGGAGTCGGGTTTGAACTGGAACTTGTTCCCGCCGCAGTCGGGACACCCCGAGAGCATCTCCTTGGAGCCGTCGGGGAAGACCCGCTCGCAGTTCGTACACTGGTGGGGCATCTATTTCCGGGAGACGAGCGCGCTGATGAGGTTCTCGTCCTTGTGGAGCGTCTGAATCTGGTTGGCCGGGCCGATGACGGTGAGCTTCTTCGTGGACTCGCGCCCCATCAGGCGGTCGAGGAAACTTCGATCCGCCGTCTCGGATCGGGGATACGTCTCGATTTCGATGCCGTTGAACTCGTCGGGGCTGATCTCCGTCATCGTCACCTCGATGAGTTTCGACTCCTCGTCGGGCGAGAGTCCCTCCTCGAGGATGACGATGTTACCCTCGCGAACGCCGTCGAGGATGAGCCGGATCTTCTCCATGCTCGCGAGATTCTCCATCCGGGCACCGCTGATGAGGTCGATCTGGACGCCGTCGACGTCGGTCGGAGTGGCTTCAGGCATCTCCATCACCCGAAGTACTCCGCAATCTTGTCGTACACTTCGTCCATGTTGTCACCTTCGAGCGCCGACAGCGGCACCGTCTGGTGTTGCGGGAAGGCGTTCTCGATGCGTTTGACGTTCGCGTCGTCGAGGTCGGTCTTGTTCGCGAAGATGAGCACCGGGAGATCCTGGCTCTCGATGATCCCGATGAGCATCGTGTTCACCTGCGTGAACGGATCTTCGGTGCTGTCGAGGACGTAGATGACGCCGTCGACGTCCTCGCGAAGCCAGTGCATCGCCTCGGCGACCCCCTCCGTCGCCTCGCGGGAGCGACGAACGGCGTCCTCCTCGTCGATGTCGTGTTCGAGAAATTCCTTGTAGTCGACTTTCGTCGTAACCCCTGGCGTGTCGACGATGTCGATGGTGACGGTACGACCGTTGCGTTCGATTTCGACGTTCTCCTTGCGCCGTGCCCGACGGGTTTCGTGGGGGACGTGGCTCTCGGGGCCGATGGCGTCGCCCGTCCAGTCGCGCGCGATTCGGTTCGCGAGCGTCGTCTTCCCGGCGTTCGGCGGGCCATAGATCCCGATCCGCTTTGGGTCGCTGGCCGAGAACAGTCGTTCCGTAACGCGTGTGATGCTGTCTCTGAGTCCTGTGAGCAGTCCCATCCTATCCTCCCGCACCTCCCGTTTACTGCCGCGAGAGGGCGTATGCGCGATGAAGGTCGCGCCGTTCACTTAAGTGTGCGTCAGACAACCATAACCGACCTGTCAATAGCTACCGAACCACGATCCGGCGGTACAGGGGCGAACTGGCAGGAAGACGGGCGAAAACGGAATCGGCGGAAGCCACACGGAACCGGAGACGAGTCGAACACGAACGGGAGGCAGTCGGTGAGCCCGACCCCCCACCGCCGGAAGCCCCCACCCCTTCGTTTCGGGTGGAACACTGGCTGACGGTGGGTCGACACGGCCGCCCGTGTCGACGCTACCCTAGTATCCAACCCGACCAACACCTAAAATAAGTTGTTGCAGTGGAGTGCGGATACTGTTTTAACTGTCACATCTTATAGCTTCCGCTCGCTAGAACGCCGCGGCACCCCCTCCCCACCCTTCGCGTGTTCCACCCGAAACGAAGGGGTGGGGGGGTCGCCGTTGATTCCGGGCCACTCCGTTCCCCGTCGTTTCGTCTCGACACGCCTGACTCGGGATGAGCATCCGCCGCACACCCTGAATCGACCGAATACTCCCGTCTCGTTCCGTCGCCCCCCTGTCCTGATGTCAAGGGGGAAGGTTTTTCTACCACCTGTTCCTCTGTTTCCCCTGGATCATCTGGACGCGCTGGGGCTTTACGGGTGGTGGGGGTGATCGGTTTCCCGGGCGCGTCTTCCACGCGAAGCGATGGGGTTCAATAAGCGATGGGGTTCAATGAATGGATGCGAACGACTCACCTCCCGACGACCGCTCCGACGCCGAGGAGAGTGACTTCCACGACGCTCCCGCCCGTGATCGCACGACCGACATCTCCCGGGATGTCGACATCGACGACGTTCTCGAGGACGAGAAGGAGGACAGCCAGGGGCTGTTCGACGACCTGCTCTCCGGGGAGCCCATCTTCGAGAACAAGGAGGTGCTCCGTCCCTCCTACACGCCGCACGAACTCCCGCATCGAAACGAGCAGATCAATCAGATGGCGACCATCCTCGTCTCGGCGCTCCGAGGCGACACTCCATCGAACATCCTCATCTACGGGAAGACCGGGACGGGCAAAACCGCGAGCGCGAAGTTCGTCAGCAAGGAACTCGAATC
This sequence comes from Haloplanus sp., assembly GCA_042216725.1. Taxonomy (GTDB): domain Archaea; phylum Halobacteriota; class Halobacteria; order Halobacteriales; family Haloferacaceae; genus Haloplanus. Next base: position 16,868 of record JBDGTP010000007.1, on the reverse strand, counting down.
CACCTCCCAGAAGTACGACGTTCCCTGCGAAGTCGAGTACATCAACTGCGAGGTGACCGACACGCAGTATCGCGTGTTGGCACAGCTCGCGAACAAGTTCATCGAGAAGAACCAGTCCGTCATCGACTCCCGGCTCGACGAACTCTCCGACCTCCGGGACGCCGTCGACGCCGGCGAAGCGAGCCTCCCCGCGTCGGGATTCGAGTCCCTCGACGCCGTCGACGACCGAATCGAGACGCTCGAAGCGGATCGCGAGGAGATGGAGCCCGTCCCGATGACGGGGTGGCCGACAGACCGCGTGTATAGCTCCTTTTTCGAAGCGGTCGACTACCACGAACGCGTCGTCGTCATCATGCTCGACGAAATCGACAAACTCGTCGAGAAATCCGGCGACGACACGCTCTATAACCTCTCCCGGATGAACTCCGAACTCGACAACTCCCGCATCTCGATTATGGGTATCTCGAACGACCTGAAGTTCACCGACTTCCTCGACCCCCGCGTCAAGTCGAGCCTCGGCGAGGAGGAGATCGTCTTCCCGCCCTACGACGCCAACCAGTTGCGGGATATCCTCCAGCACCGCGCCGACGTGGCGTTCAAGGGCGGCGCGCTCACCGAGGACGTCATCCCCCTCTGTGCCGCGTTCGCGGCGCAGGAACACGGCGACGCGCGCCGCGCTCTCGACCTCCTCCGTACCGCCGGCGAACTCGCCGAACGCGGCCAGGCCAACACCGTCGAGGAGAGCCACGTCCGTCAGGCCCAGGACAAGATCGAACTCGACCGGGTGGTCGAAGTAGTACGCACCCTCCCCACCCAGTCGAAAATCGTCCTCTTCGCGATCATCCTCCTGGAGAAAAACGGCGTCCACAACATCAACACGGGCGAGGTGTACAACATCTACAAGCGCCTCTGCGAGGAGATCGACGCCGACGTGCTCACGCAGCGCCGCGTCACCGACCTCATCTCCGAACTCGACATGCTCGGCATCGTCAACGCCGTCGTCGTGAGCAAGGGACGCTACGGCCGCACCAAGGAGATCAGCCTCTCGGTTCCCGTCGAGGAGACCGAAGCGGTGCTCCTCTCCGATTCCCGCCTCGGCGACATCGAGAACGCCCAACCGTTCGTCCAGGCGCGGTTCGACAACTGAGCCGCGGCCGCTCCGGAAACCGATACCCCTACTGTCCTCGCCGGCCGCAACGACGACGATGCCCTCCAGCGACTCGTCGCGGCGACCCGTTCGTATCGCGCTCCGGTCGGCACCGTACGCGCTCCCGTTCGCCGTCGGTCTCACCTGTCTCACGTGGGCCCTGACGGAACTCGTCTCGCTGTTCACCGACGCCTACGGGGTGGTGTTGGAACTCCTCCCTGCGTTCGTCGTTCTGAGTGTCGGCACCGGGTTCGTGTTGTTCAGTGGGGCCGGTGTGCTCGCCCTCGTCGTGCGCGATACGGACGCCCGGTGATCGACTCGCTCGCCGCCGCTGCCCGCGACGGCTACGACCCCGCCGTCGCAGTCGCGGCCGTCGACGACCCCGTCGGCTTCGCCTCCGAAGCGACGCTGACCGTCCGTTCGGACTCCGTGAGTTCGACCGCAGTCGGATCGTTGGCACCCGATCCGACCGCCATCTCGGAGGACGTCTCGAGGACGACACTCGAGACGCCGAGACGCACCCAGCCGAGATACGGGATTCTGACGCGCGCGATGCCGACGATCCACGCGGGTTTGACGGGGTCGCTGATCCCGTTCACCTGATCGTACTGGCCGTTGGCGTCGCCTTTCGTCACGAACCCGGCGTTCGGTGCGGGACAGTTCGGCATCTCGTCGCAGCCGTCGTCGGCGCCGACGTACTCGGGGTTGGCGCGGTCGTACCAGTTCTCACCCTCCTTGACCCAGAACTGGGCGCGGTGGATCACGGGCGGCCCGGCGTCCTCGGGGTTGTCGTAGACGATTACCGATCCGTAGCCGCCGAACTTCCAGTATCCGACCTCCCTCGCTCGCACGCGCGGGACGACGCCCGTCCCCTCGCGGGCCGTGTCGGGTGCGAACCGCTCGGGATCGGTGATGAAGACCAGATCCCCCTTGTGCATGTGCGGCTCCATGCTCCCGCTCTCGACGGCGACCATCGGTGGCCACACGCCGCTGATGGCAAAGAGGAGCAGGCCGACGGCGACGACGGCGCCGACGCTCAGTGCCGTCTCCCGGAGGATCAGTAGCGGCCCATCGGTCGCGGTCAGTACTCGCCGGAGCGCCCCCGTCGACTCCCCGTCCCCCCCGTCGGCGGTTCGATGCCGGTCGGGGGGCCGTGGTCCGTCGTCGGCACTCATCGGTCGCCGTTCGCCGCCGCCGGAGTTGAAGCTTCTGGACTTCGTCGTCCGACACGTCGACTTCCGGCATCCTTTTGCCCGCCCCAGTCGTGCCTCCCCTGTGCCTCTGGAGACGCCCGCGCGGATCGTCCGCGAACTCGCCCGTCGCGGCTACAACGCAGAGCGCGAAGCCGTGACCCTCCTCGCAGGCGCCGCCGATCCGGCCGCCGCTCTCGACACCGCCGTCGAGACGGCGCCCGACAACGCCCTCCGTCTCACCGCCGCCCACGTCCGGTCGACGCTGGACGATGCCGCCGCGCCTGCCGATGTCGACGCCAACGCCACCGCCCAGTCGGACGCCGACCCCTCCTCCGAGCCGGCCGATCCAGACCCCTCCGTTTCGACTCCAGCCGCCTCACCCCAGTCGGGCGCTCACGACGGGGGATCTCCAGTTGAAACGAAGGGGTCTTCAGCCCCCGACGGGTCGGCCAGCGACGACCGCGTGATCGACATCGCGGGCGACGTGACCGGCCGCAGCACGGGCACCGGCGAGTACGGGGACTTCGTCTCGGTGTTTCGCGACCGCTACGAGAAGCTCTCGGCCAAACTCCGGGGACGGGTGAACCACCGCCCAGCGTCGGCCGTTGCGGACATGTCCGGCGGGAGCGACGTGGCGATGATCGGCCTGGTGAACGACGTACGCTCCTCGGCGAACGGCCACTGGATCGTCGAACTCGAGGACACGACCGGCACCTTCCCCTGCCTGATCACGAAGGATCGCGACATCGCTGGGCTGGTGGACGAACTCCTCCTCGACGAGTGTGTGGCGGCGGAGGGAACGCTCTCGGACGACGCGGGCATCGTCTTCGTCGACGCCCTCCACTTCCCGGACGTGCCCCGTACCTACCGCCCGTCGACTGCCGACCGGCACGTCCAGGCGGCGCTCATCTCCGACGTCCACGTCGGGAGCCAAGAGTTCATGGCCGGCGCCTGGCACCGCTTTGCCGACTGGCTCCACACTGACGAAGCGGACGCGGTGGAGTACCTCCTGATCGCGGGCGACATGGTCGAGGGTGTCGGCGTCTACCCCGACCAGGACGAGGAACTCGACATCGTCGACATCTACGACCAGTACGACCAGTTCTCGGAACACCTCAAGGAGGTGCCCGGCGACCTGGAAATCGTGATGATCCCGGGCAACCACGACGCCGTCCGCCTCGCGGAACCCCAACCGGGATTCGACGAGGAACTCCGTGAGATCATGTCGGCACACGACGCCCGGATCGTCGGCAATCCCGCGACGGTGACCGTCGAGGGCGTCTCGGTGCTGATGTACCACGGCGTCTCGCTCGACGAGGTGATCGCCGAACTCCCCGCGGGGAAAGCGAGCTACGACGACCCCCACAAGGCGATGTATCAGCTGTTAAAAAAACGCCACGTCGCCCCGAAGTACGGCGGGCACATGCGCCTGGCGCCCGAGGAGCGGGACTACCTCGTCATCGAGGACGTGCCCGACATCTTCCACACCGGCCACGTCCACAAACTCGGTTACGGGAAGTACCACAACGTTCTGTCGGTCAACAGCGGGTGCTGGCAGGCCCAGACTGCCTTCCAGAAGAGCGTCAACATCGACCCCGACGCCGGCTTCGCACCCATCGTCGACCTCGACACGCTGGATCTAACCGTCCGTAAGTTCGCCTAGTGTGCCGGGTCGAGCCGATACCGTACCGTCTCCTTCCCGTCGAACGCCGGTCCCGACCCTTCGCGCGCGAAGCCGGCCGCTTTCGCTGCCTCTTGGATCGCGTCGTCGTCGGCAATCGCCAGCAGTTCGACGGTCATCCCCTCGGACGTGGCGAAGCGAACCGGCTCGGCGAGCAACCGCTCGCAGGCCGCCGTCGTCCCGGCCAACTGGGTCACGTGCACCGTCCGATCCCGCACGTCGAAACTGACGAATCCGACCACATCACGACTCTCTCCTTCGGACGTGTCGGCGTTAGGCCCCGGTTCCGTCGCCTCCCGCTGTGCGACCCGAACCGTCCGGTCGTGGATCAGGTTTCGGATCACGTCTGCCGGCACGTCCGCGATGGCCGAGAGCGCGTCGGCGTCGGCCTCGACCGCGTCGCGTACTTCCATACCACACCATTACCCACGGAAGGCGTTTAAACGCTCGCTCCGGCATCCCGCTGCCGGTCGCCGACCGCTCATCGCGGTGGCTGATGGGGTGTCTCCGTGGCGAGTGAACACAGTTATTACTATCCATCTCGCTACCCCCGGGCATGCTCATACATCGGCCGAAACGCGTGGAGGGGCCACGATGCGCGTAGTGGCGAAGTTCGGCGGCACGTCGCTGGGAAGCGGCGACCGCATCGAGCGCGCGGCCGACACCGTCGCGAAGGCCGTCGAAGAGGGACACGAAATCGCCATCGTCGCCAGCGCGATGGGGTCGACAACGGACGAACTCCTCGAAGAGATCACCTTCGAGGCCGAGGACGCCGACCGCGCGGAAATCGTCAGCATGGGCGAACGGACGAGCGTCCGGATGCTCAAGGCGGCGCTCGCCTCTCGGGGCGTCGACGCCACGTTCGTCGAACCCGGGAGCGACGAGTGGCCCATCATCACCGACGAGTACGGCGAAGTCGACGCCGAGGAGACGCTCCAACGCGCCCAGGCGCTCGCCGACGAACTCGATCACGTCGTTCCGGTCGTCACGGGGTTTCTCGCCCAGACCATCGACGGCAAGGTGACGACGCTCGGCCGCGGTGGCTCCGACACCACCGCCGTCATGCTCGGCAAGTTCATGGACGCCGACGAAGTCGTCATCGTCACCGACGTCGAGGGCGTCATGACCGGCGACCCGCGGGTCGTCGAGGGCGCGCGCAACGTCGGTAACATCACCGTCGACGAACTCCGGAACCTCTCCTTTCGTGGCGCCGAGGTGGTCGCGCCCAGCGCCCTCTCTTATAAGGACGAAGACCTCACCGTCCGGGTCGTCCACTACCAGCACGGCGACCTGCTGACCGGCGGCACGAAAATCGAGGGTCAGTTCCAGAACCTCATCGACATGCAGGACGAACCACTGGCCTGCATCACTGTCGCGGGGCGTGCGCTTCGGAATCGTCCGGGCATCCTCGCCGACCTCGCCCAGGCGCTCCGGGCGGAGAACATCAACATCGACGCCGTCGCCAGCGGGATGGACTCGGTCACCTTCTACGTCAACGCCGACCTGGCCGAGGACGCCGAGTACGTCCTCCACGAACGCGTCGTCGACGACGACACGCTCTCCTCGGTCACCGTCGAGAGCCAGTTCGCCGTCATCCGCGTCACCGGCGGCGAACTCCCGAACCGCCCCGGGATCATCCTCGACATCGTCCAGCCCGTCTCCGAGGCCGGTATCAACATCCACGACCTCATCACCTCCGCCACCTCCGTCGCCATCTTCGTCGACTGGTCGGATCGCGAGGAGACGCTCGAAATCGTTCAGGAACAGACGATCTGACCGGGTCTACCGCCCTTCTAACAGCCGCGTTCCGATCCGGGCCGGGAGCCCCGCGTCCTCCACGGCCGCGATGACGGCGTCCACGTCGTACTCGACGCGGCGTTCCTCGACTGTCACCGCGCCGCCGCCCGATCCACTCGCCAGGTCGACCACCGCGTAGCCCGCCCGCGGGTCGCCGTCGCGGGGTTGGCCGACGCTTCCCGGATTCATCACGACGCCGTCGTCGAAGACGCGGTGGCCCTGGACGTGGGTGTGCCCCGTGACGAGAACGTCCTCGCCGTCGAGCATCGCCGGCGAGAACTCGTCGGGGTAGGTGTACCGATCCGGATCGGCGGGGTGACCGTGGACGAGTTTCAGTCGCCCATCCGCGACGACGCGCTCAGGGGGGAGGTCGGCCAGCCACGAGAGGGCGTCGTCGTCGAGGCGTTCCCGGGCGTACTCGACGCCCGCCGACGCCATCGCGTTGAACCGGAACCCCGAATCCCGGGCGACCGCGCGGTCGTGGTTGCCCATCACCGTCGGAATCGACCGCTCCCTGACGGCGTCGACGCAGTCCCGCGGCCACGGATTGTATCCCACCACGTCGCCCGCACACACCAGACGGTCGACGCTCGGCATATCGTCGAAGACGGCTTCGAGGGCGATCCGGTTGCCGTGGATGTCGGAGATGACGCCGATCCGCATGGTCGGGCTTGCGGTTCCCCGCGGATAGGCGTTGTTGTGGCACCCAACGCTCGCGACGCTTCCGGCCGCAGTCACCCGCCGTGACCGACCTCGACGGCCGGATCGTCCGCCTGGAACGCTCCGTCGCCGCCTCGACGCTCGCCGTCAGCGGCATGCGCTCGGTCGTCGCGTTCGCGGCGGCCTGGTGGTGGCTCGCTCCCCTCGCCGTCGTCGGCGACGCCGCCAACCGCGTGCTGTTCGGCGTGATCCGGCCGGTACCCAGCGCGCGCCGGAACTGCGAACGCGCCGTCTGACCTCACTCCCCGTTCACGACGGCCATCCGCACCGCGTCGTCGACGGCCACGCCCGCGGCACAGACGGCGTGTTCGAAGTCGCAGTCGTACGCCTCCCGGGCCGCCGCCGCAGCGTCGGTCGCCGCGAACTCGAATGCTCGCGGCCGATTCTCCTCGTAGGTGGCGACTAGCGTCGGTTCCGTCACCCGTTCGACCAGCAGGGCGTCCCGACGGACGATCCCTATCGTCGCGGCGTCGCTCTCGACGACGCCGGCAATCCGGGGCGTGTCGTAGTCGTCTTTCTCGTAGTCCAGCGACAACAGCGCCGTCGCCAGCGCGTCCCGCGCCGGATAGCCCATGTCGAGTTTCTCCGTCACGGGATCGACGTGGGAGCCGTTGCCGAGGACGGCCCGCCCCTCGCTCTCCCTGACACAGTTGTAGGCGATGTAAGGGTTGTCCGTCTCCGGCGCATCCGGAGTGGGTGTGACGGTCAGCGTGCCCTCGCGCTCGACGATCTGTCGGTTCGGAAACGACCGGGAGGAGACGCGGTAGGCGCCGATCCCCGGCCCGACGACGATGAAACGTCCGACGTACATGTGCGGCCGTGGACACCTGGCACACAAGTAGATGCCGGTCGCCGGCGTCGGAACTCGCAACGCTTACAAGGACGCCCCGGATACGGACGAGTGCGGATTCAGTCCCATGGGGTAGCGGCCAATCCTGAAGCCTTCTGGGGGCTTCGACCCAGGTTCGAATCCTGGTGGGACTACTACACATTCTCACCTAATCCAAACGGAAGAGCGCCAGCCAGAGGCGCTCTGCACCCCCCACCATACGTGAGTTCGCTCCGTATCGTGGGGGCGAGACGGGGTGATGTCTGGCGTTTCTCCCGCCCGACAGTCACCCGCCGCCGCGAGCGCCGGGTCGCGGACGCTCCCGTGATGGGATCGAGCGCGACATCCGCCCCTCGCCCTCCCGGCGATGGACTGGTTGGGACTCCGGTGTCCGAACGTCGTGGTGCTGTGCGCGACTGTGTTACGGGTCACGAGGTGGCCGTGTACGGAGCACATGTTCCCGGCCACGCCACGACCGTCCTCCTCGTCGCGGAAATGGGGAACGGTGCTTGCTGAGAACGACCGAGCCCCGCTGGAGCGCGGCGAGACGCCCGAGAAGCGCGATATCGAACACGCTCCTATCATATCCGGGGTACTTCCGCCCTATCTCTATCGGTCGCCCGGTCGAAGTCGGGTGGGCTCTCCCGTCGGCATCCGCGATTCGCTGCTAAGCAGATAGGGGCGGGACTGATTGACGCCGTTCTTCAATGCTACTCCGGAGCCGGCCGCCGGTGACGGGCCGGCATGCAAGGAACACGCATGAACACGCCACTCGAACGATCTCACGACTCATCGAGCCGACTGGCACGTGGAACGGACACGCAGCCGCCAGTCGACCCCCGCTCGACCGCGTCCGAGCGAGGAACGCACAGCGACCCGGGATGCTCCGGCGAACCGCATTCCCCATGAACGGAGGCTATCTATGAGTACGGACGAAGCGCGCGCGGTTCTGCTGTCACTGCTGGCGATCCTGTCGGTCGTCGGCGGAACCGTCGCGTTCGGTGGCGCCGCGACAGCCGCGACGAGCGCCTCGATCAGCCCGGACGACAGCAGTGCGGGCGCGACGGACGTGACGTACACCGCAGAAGCCAACGTCGAACTCAGCAATCAGGACACGCTCCAGTACGTCGACGTCGACCTCGGCGACGCGAACGTGAGCGCCGTCGGATCGGGTGACGTTCGCCTGTTCGTCGACGGCACCGAGTACACGGACGGCTTCAGCCAGTTCAGCGCGTCCGGCGGAACCGTCGAGTTCAAGCTCGCGAACTCCCGGAGCGTGAGCGACGGTGACCCGGTTCGGGTCGTCGTCGCGGATGTCACCAACCCGAGCGACGACTTCGGCGCCAGCGTGACGCTCCACGACACCGGGGATAGCCAGTGGCAGTCATTCTCCGACACCGTCGCCATCGACACGGCGTCGAGCATCACCTACAGCAACCTCGTCGTCAACCGGACGACGGTCAGCCCCGGTGACGATGTCGAGGTCACGGCGACGGTCGAGAACACCGGCGGATCGAGCGGAACGTACAACGCCTCGCTGCGAGTCGACGGGATCGTGCAGCGGTACAGCAACGGAACCCTCGACAGCGGATCGAGCACGACCGTCTCCTTCGTGATCGACTTCGGTTCGACGGGCACGTACGATGTCGGCATCGAGACCCTCGGTTCGACCTCGGTCGGTGTCGTCGGCCCGACCGACATCCTCGGCGGCTCGGCCGATCCAGCGCGGGTTCGGCCGGGCGAGACGGTGAACAACCAGGAAGTGATGATCGAGGTCGCGAACGTGAGTCAGGACGGCGACACCGACACCCACTACGTCGAGTTCCCGAACGCCCTTGCGTCGGGGCTCTCGGTCAACTCGGTCGACTCGAGCGCGACGAGCATCACGTCCAGCCCCAACCTGGTCGACGGGTTCGACGACGATGGTGTCACCGAGACCGTCGAGTTCGCCACCAGCGGTGACGCCGGCAGCACCGTCGACACGACACTGACGGTCGACGCTAGCGTCACGTACCCCGACACGCAGGAGTCCTACCCCGTCGACGCCCGAACGGTCGACAGCACCGGTGACACGGTGACGAAGTTCCGTGTCGTCGGGATCGAGGCCCTCTCCGAGGACGACGATGGCGGCGACGACACAGTTCCGTCCCCGGGGAGTGTGGAACTCTCCGTCACCAGTTTCAGGCTGGTCGCTGGCAGCGAGGACGTCGACGTGGTCGTGAGCACGACGCGCTCGGTCGACACGCTACGCGTCAGCGTCTCCGGCGCGGCCGACGCGGAACTCGTCCGCTCGGACTTCACCGTCCGCGAGCGTGACGGCAACGTCACGTACGTGGCCGACGTGGAGACCGGCACGACCGGCACCGTCTCCGCGACGGTCGAGACTGTGGCCGCCGAAGGCAGCCCGATCTCACCCGACGTGAGCGACGCGCTCACCGTCGGCCCGTCCGGCACCGGCGGCGCTAGCGCCGTCGCGACGCCCCCGTGGACCGAGGAAAGCGACAGCGCCCACACCTTCGTGGCGACGATCTCCGAGAACTCCGCGGTCGCGAACGAGACCCTCCGGAACGTCGACATCGGCTACAGTCGGGCGTTCCTGAACGGGAGCGGCAGCGTCAGTTCGGTCAGCGACGACCAGAACGTCGTGATGCTGAAAGTCGTGGCCGAGGACGGCTCGGTCAAATCGAAGATGGGCGGGACGGACGCCGTCACGGTGAACGTCGACGACGGAACCGTGGAGCTCGACCTCGCCGACGTGGACAGCTCGCGGAAGCCGACGCTCGCGCCCGGTGACCGCGTACTCGTCCGTATCCGTCCCGTCACGAACGCCGAGGTGGGTGACACCTACGAGACCACCCTGACCCTCGAGACGACCGGCGGCAACAGCGCCCAGACAGACCTCAACCTGGAGATCCGAACCGAGGCGAGTACCGACGCGTTCGCCTCCGCAGTCGTCCAGCCGTCCGACGAGCGCGTGTCGGTCGACCTGATCCGGTCGTCCGACGTGGGCTCGGTCACCGTCGCGTCCGACGCGGACGCCGCGGGCACCGTCCGAGTCACGATCCCCAGAGACCGGCCGGACGTGGCCTCCGATCTCGCCGGATCGGTGGTGACGACGATGACCATCGCTCGACCCGACCCCGTCGAGGACGAGTCGGCGACCATCTCCACGTCCATCGCTCGGGACGCCTTCGAGGGCAGTGCGGACGCGCTCGTGCTCGCTCGCTACGACACCGAGTCCGGCGAGTGGGTCAAGCTCGACACGACGGTCACCAGCAGCGACGCCAACACGGTGACGCTGCAGGCAACCACGTCCGAGACATCGCTGTTCGCGGTCACCGACTCGGACGGCAAGCAGATGCAGGACGGGCAGGACGGCAAGCAGATGCAGGACGACAGCCAGCAGACGGCCGAGCCGACCGACACCGCTCAGCCCACGTCGACCGACGCCGAGGAGACGAGTTCCTCGGGCGCCGGATTTGGGGTCGTGCTCTCCGCCCTCGCGGTGCTCGGCGCCGCACTTCTGCTGGCGCGCCGTAACTGATCTCACTGCGGGCTCTTTCGTTCTCCGTCGGCCAGCGGCGGTGTCCGACACGTAGCTGTCCGTGAGTTGAGCGGCCACCGTTCAGTCGCCGCGGCGACCGATCACGACAGGAGTGGCCGATCCGGCGGCCGTCGCCGAGACGCCACGGCTCGAACTCGACGTGTCGAATGCCGTCGGTCGGACGCGGTTAAACGTGCGTAACACACCGAAAGGTGGACGACGGCAGTGATGGCTGCAGACTCGAAGGTGGACGGCCCCTGATGAATCACATCGGCAGCGTGGTGACGGCCCTTCCAACCAAAGAATCGGGACGTGAAGAAAGCGAAACTCTCGGAGGCAGATTCAGTGGCGTCGGTGGTGTCGCTCGCTTCACCCCTGACTTCGACGAGGCTTACGCGAACCCGCGGCCGGTCGACTCCGGTTCGCTCTCCCCCTCGTCGGCCCCGCCCGTCGGGAGATTCTCGTCGGCGTCGCGGATCTCCTCGATGAAGCCGCCGAAGCGGTCGGTGAACGCCTCGTCGACGCGGGGGGCGTAGTGGCTGATGCGGTTCACGGCGGCGTCGTACGTCTCGACCGAGACCGTGTCGGGGAACAGCCGCGTTCGGAGGATGAACCCGTTGAGTAACTGCGTGTCGTCGTACGTGATCCAGTTGAGACGGACGTCCGGATCGGTAACGGAGCGTTCGATCTCCGTGGTCGCCGCCTGGGTTTCCTCGGTGTCGATTTCGGCGAGGTTTCGCCGGAGGTGGATGTCCACCACTTCCTCCTCGTCGACGTTCTGTCCGAGGTCGTTCTGATACTCCGCGTGGAGTTGCTTGATGCCGTCCTCGCCAATGGCGTTCCGGAACCGAACGCTCAACTGGATGATCGTCTCGACGTTGATATACTCGGACTCCGACGGTGCCACGAGGTTGATCGCGGTGTTGTTCCGGATGACGCGATACCCCTTGTACAGTTGCCCGCTGTTCGAGAACGAGCGCGACCCGCGGATCGGATCGTCCGAGGCGAGGATGCACGCGCCGATGCGACCCAAGGTTTCGTAATACTCGTCCATACCGCCCCATGGCCGCCGGTGCACAAAAATTCCGTTCCAAAACGGCGCCGGGCGATGCCGACCGCCGGGACGCCGACGGCAGACCGGCGTGCGATCCCCGAGTGACCCGCCGTCGGAACCCCTCGATTTTTGCTTCGCGGGTCGAACGACGAGTATGGACGGGTTCCGTAGTGGTTCGGCGGATCGTGCGGGCGCGTCGACGCTCGGCGAGGCGGTGCTTCGTGAAATCTACCACTCGGTCAACGATGCCATCTTCGTCCATGACGCGGAGACGGGCGAGATTCTCGATGTCAACGAGGCGATGTGCGAGATGTACGGCTACTCCCGTACGGCGGCCCGAACCCTCTCGATTGCGGATCTCAGTTCGGGGGTTCCGCCGTACACGCAGGAACACGCCATCGAGTACGTTCACGAGGCCGCCGAGGGGAACCCGCAGGTGTTCGACTGGCAGGCCGAGGACAGCGACGGGAACCACTTCTGGGTCGAGGTCAGTATGCGGCGAGCGGTCGTCGACGGCCGAACGCTCGTCCTCGTCATCGTGCGCGACATCACCGAGCGCAAGCGCCGAGAGCAGGAGCTGAAGGCCGCACAGCGCCGATTCGACGCCGTGTTCAACAACCCAATCGCGTTCATCGGTCTCCTCGATCCCGACGGAACGGTCGTCGACATCAACGATACGGCACTGGAGTTCGTCGATCAGTCGGCCGACGAAGTGATCGGGACGCCGTTTCCGGAGACGCCGTGGTGGAACCACTCGTCGACGCTCCAGGCCGACCTCCGGTCGTGGATCGAGCGGGCCGCCGCGGGCGAACTCGTCCGATACGAGGCCGAACACCACTCGCCCGACGGCGAGCGGGTCACGATAGACGGCGTCCTCCACCCCATCCGTGACGGCGACACCGTCGTCTCGCTGCTGGCGGCCGGTCGCGACATCTCCGAGCGGAAGGCGCGCGAACGGGAGCGACACCGACAGAACGACCGGCTCGAGGAGTTCGCCAGTATCGTCTCACACGACCTCCGCAACCCGCTGAACGTGGCCGAGGGCCACCTCGAACTGGCGCGGGATGCCGGTGACTGCGACCACCTCGATGCGGCCGCCGACGCTCACGAACGGATGGCGACGCTGATTGACGACCTACTGGCGCTCGCCCGGCAGGGCGAGGCGGCGGTCGAGCCGTCGACGGTCGATCTCGCGTCGCTCGCCGACCTCAGCTGGCGGCACGTGGAGACGGGCACCGCGACGCTCGTCACCGACACGGCGCGTACGATCAGAGCCGATAGCAGCCGCCTCGCCCAACTGTTCGAAAATCTGTTTCGGAACTCCGTGGAACACGGTTCCCCGAACAGTCCGGCAACGCCCGACGACGCCGCCGACCACGGCTCGACGGACGGTCACCCGGACGCCGAGGGTGGCGAGTCACCGGGAGACGGCCTGACCGTCCGTGTCGGTGACCTCGATGGTGGATTCTACGTGGCGGACGACGGCTCCGGCATCGCCCCCGACAACCGCGAACGGATCTTCGAGGCCGGCGTCTCGACGACTGCGTACGGCACCGGGTTGGGGCTGCGGATCGTCAGCGAAATCGCCGAGGCACACGGCTGGTCGATCCGGGCGGTCGAGAGCGACGCGGGCGGCGCACGGTTCGAACTCACCAACGTCGACATCGTCGGCTGACGGCGACGTTTTTGTCTGCCGGGCGCGACGTGTGGGTAATGAGCGACCGATCCCCACCGTCCGAGGGCTGGCGCCGCGTCGCGTTGCTCGTCGGTCTCGCCGCCGTCGTCGTTCTCGCACTCCTCGCAGGCGGGTTCTGGCTCTACACCGACCACCTGTACCGGACGAGCTACGAGAGCGGCTACACCTACGAGGTGGCGATCAACACGAACGAGACGCTGGAGAACGTCACGCTGTACCTTCCGCTTCCCGCCGACGGGGACGTCGACCTCGGAGCGACGATGGTCGCGGAGGGGAACGCCGCCGAGGACGCCTTCTCGTATCGGATCGTCGAGACGGACTCGGGGCCGATGCTGGCGGTCACGGCCGAGCGGGTGCCGGTGACGCCGCGCTACTACGAGTTCGTCGAGTCGGACGGACAGGGCCGACGGGTCGAAATTCCCGCCAGCGAGTACGACCCCTCGAACCCCAACATGATGAAAGACGCGAACACCGGGACGCTCCTGACCGTCTCCGTCTCGACCGACGAGAGCGTGGCGACGGCCGATCCGTGGGGCACCGAACCGACGTTCGCGCCGCGGTTGAACCGCCGGCCGACCACCTGTGACTTCCCGACCGCCGACTGGCTCCAGTGTTACGCCTACGACACGCGGGTGTACGCCGACTACGGAGCGAACGCCACGGCCCGAGTGGATATCATCACCACCGTCGAGGGGCAGAACGCGTGGTGGGTGTTCGGCTGGAACTACGACGCCTACCGCGACCGGATCGCGGTCACGCTTCACGGGCCACAGGACGGGTGGACGCACGCGACCGGGACGGTCGAAGTCGACGTCGACCAGCGCGCGCCGCCGGCCTGACGGTCGCCCGCCTCACGTCGTCTCGACCGTCGCCAGAAGGGCGTCGATCCGGCGGATCGCCTCCTCGATGGCGTCGAGATCCGTCGCGTAGGACAGGCGGAGGTAGTCGGCTGCGCCCGTTCCGAAGTCGACACCGGGTGTGACTGCGACACCCGCCTCGTCGAGAAACAGGTCGGCCACGTCGAGGGCGTCCCCCGGCAGGTCGCTCACGTCCGCCAGGACGTAGTAGGCACCCTGTGGCGTATAGCCCAAATCGAGGCCCCAGTCGGCCACGGCCTCGACGAGTCGGTCGCGGCGCTCGCGATACGTCTCCCGGATCTCGGCCAGGCGATCCGCCGGCGTCTCCAGGGCGGCGACGCCCGCGTCCTGAACGAAGTTCGGCGCGCAGATGAGGACGTTCTGTGCGAGGCGGTTGACCGCGTCGACGTAGTCGGGCGGGACGACGACCCAGCCGAGTCGCCAGCCCGTCATCGCGAACCGCTTCGAGAAGCCGTTCAGGACGAACGCGTCGTCCGTGTATTCGAGAACAGTGTGTTCCGCGGCGTCGTACGACAGGCCGTGATACACCTCGTCGACGACGGGGGTAGCGTCCGACCGCTCCGCCACCTCGACGAGCGCCGACAGCGTCTCGCCGTCCATTACCGCGCCTGTCGGGTTCGCGGGAGAGTTGAGCAACAGGGCGCGAGTCGACGAGTCGACCGCCGTCTCGAATGCCGACACGCGGGGCTGGAAGCCGTCGGCCGCGTGCAACGGCACCGTCTCGACCGCTCCGCCGACCAACCGAACGAAGTTCGGATAACAGGCGTAATGTGGATCGGTGAGGACGACTTCCTCGCCGGGATCGACGAGTGCCGCCATCGTGAGATAGAGCGCGGGCGAGGAGCCGGGGGTGACGACGATTCGCGCCGGATCGACGTCGACCCCGTACTCGCGGTCGTAGTGGGCGGCGATGGCCCGACGGAGCGCGGGCTTTCCCCGTGCCGCGGTGTAGTTCGTGTTCCCGGCTCGCATCGAGTCGACGGCCGTCTCGATCACCCGATCCGGCGGCGAGAAGTCCGGTTCCCCCACTTCCAGGTGGATCACGTCTTCCAGATCGTTCGCCCGTTCGAGCACGTCCATCGCGATGAACGGGGTCACGTCGGCTGCGCGCTGGGAGACCATTCTCGCCCAGCGATACGGCAGGGAGACAGGAATACGCTCCGGTCGACGGTCGCGTCGCGGCCGGCGCCGTCAGTCGACGACGTCGACGCTGGTGAGTTCGAACCGTGCGCCGCCCGCGTTGCTCTCGACCGCCCGGATCGACCAGCCGTGTGCCTCCGCCACCTCCTCGACGATAGCGAGGCCGAAGCCGGTGCCGTCCGTCGCCGTCGAGTAGCCGCTCTCGAACACCTGATCGCGGCTGTCTTTGGGGATGCCGGGGCCGTCGTCGGCGACGTAGAACCCTCGCTCGTCGTCGAGCGTGCCGACGGTGATCGCCACCGCCTCGCCACCGTGTTCGGCGCCGTCGTCGGACTGTGTCCGACTGCTCGTCGAGCCGTGCTCTACAGCGTTCTGCAGGAGGTTCTCCAGCAGGTGCTGGAGTCGTCCCCGGTCGGCCCGGATCGTCAGATCCGTCTCGATGTCGAGTGTCGCCCCTGCCGTCTCGACGTTGCGCCAGCAGTCGTCGACCACGTCGGCAAGTGCCACCGGTTCGATTTCGTTCACGCGCGTTCCGTCCCGTGCGAGACGGAGCAGATCCGCGATCAACTCGTCCATCCGGTCGAGCGCGCGCGCCGCGTCGTCGAGGTGGTCGCTGGAACACGCCTCCTGGGCCAGTTCCAACCGGCCGGCGGCCACGTTCAGTGGGTTCTGCAGGTCGTGCGAGACGACGCTGACGAACTCCTCGAGCCGGTCGTTCTGTCGGTGTAGCTCCCGTTCGCGCGCCTTCCGCTCGGAGATGTCGCGGCTGATGACGACGAACCGCTCCTCGCCTTCCAGGTCGAGGCGTCTGATGTGTACCTCGACCGGAAACGTCGAGCCGTCGCGGCGGGTGTAGACCCCCTCCATCCGGTGTCTGTCGCCGACCGCCATCCGTTCCCAGATGCCCCGGGCTTCGTCGGGGTCGATCCGCTGGTCGAGCTCCCACACTTTCATCTCCACGAGCTCCGACGCGTCGTACCCCGTCTTCTCGCACAACCGGGGGTTCGGATCGATGATGTTCCCGTCGGTGTCGTGGATGTTGATCATATCCGGTGAGTTCTCGAAGAGCGCCTCGAGCCTGGCGGTGCTCCGTTCGAGGCGTCTCTCCCGTTCCTTGCGCCCGGTGATATCCTGGAGGCTCTTGCATAACTCAGCGAAACACGTTGACGACGAAGCAGTCAAGGAGGCC
>JBDGTP010000029.1:0-53455 GCA_042216725.1 Haloplanus sp. | reverse complement strand
CAAGCGAGCTGTGAAACAGTGAATTCCACCGCCATATGGCGATTCAACACAGCCCCCTCCAGATACGCTACTTCTGTACCCCTGTGTGCCTGTCGATGTACATCGACGAACCGACCGACGGCGACAGGTGCGAGTGGTCGCCCAAGTCCCATCACACGTTCGTAGTCCGCCTCTGCGCGTGTAGGTTCTGGAGGGCTTTCAGAAGAATTATCTGAATAGCTGTTCAAATAGACATCTATGGGTCAGCAGTCAGAACGACTTGAGCGGCTCATCACCGATCGAGAAGGAGAATGCTGTACTGTCGATGTCGACGCCCGCATCGAAACACTCGAACACCACGTTACGAACCTCCCATCGGATATCGCACGAGATCAAGCGGCACTCAAGACGCTCAGTAACGACACCCGATACACGATAATTCGACTCCTCGCCGCGACGGAGCGGGAACTGTGTGTATGTGAAATCACGCCCGTCGTCGATGTCAGCGACAGCGCAGTGAGTCACGCGCTCTCCGATCTCTACGACGCTGATCTCGTCACGCGACGCAAGGATGGAACCTGGCGCTATTACGAAGCGACCGAGCGAGCAACCGCACTACTTGACGCGCTCGATCGAACCCGAGAGGAGTTCCGATGAGTTCACCCCCCGTTCGCGTGGCGTTCATGTGCGTTCAGAACGCCGGCCGCAGTCAGATGGCAACCGCCTTCGCTGAACAGGAGCGGCGAGACAGAGGGCTGGAAGACGAGGTCGAGGTTCTCATGGGCGGCACGCATCCAGCGGATCATGTGCACGACATCGTCGTCGAAGTGATGGACGAACAGGGGTTCGACCTGTCTGACCGCACGCCACGTGACATCACGATGTCGAAACTCGAGTCCTGCGATTACGTAGCGACGATGGGTTGCTCGACGCTCGAACTCGACACTAGCGACGCGACGGTCGATGTTCGAGACTGGGCACTGGATGACCCCGATGGGAAGACCCTCGATGAGGCACGCGAAATCCGGGATGAAGTCCGACAGCGGGTGCGTGATCTCTTCGACGAGGTCGAACAGGAGGTGACCCACCGTGTCTGATTCCGGGCCGACCGAGGCCACGGATACTCTCGATGCAGCGACCCAACGGCGTATCGTTCGTGAACGGTACACACGACTTGCGACGGAGACCGACCCAGCGGCAAGCGATTGCTGTTCGTCAGACGACTGTTGTGGTGAGGGGGATACTGGGACGGACGGTGCGGCCGAGACGGCAGCACAACTCGGCTACTCGGCAGACGACGTCGAGAGCGTCGAAGGCGAGGCAAATCTGGGACTGGGCTGTGGAAACCCTCGGGCACTCGCGTCCATCACCGAGGGAGAGACGGTCGTAGACCTCGGGTCTGGTGCTGGCTTCGACTGCTTCTTGGCCGCGCAGCAGGTCGGTGAGACGGGTCAGGTTATCGGAGTCGATATGACGCCCGAGATGGTCGAGAAAGCTCGCGAGAACGCACGGAAGAACGGGAGCGAGAACGTCGAATTCCGGCTAGGAGAGATCGAACACCTCCCGGTCGCTGACGAGAGTACCGACGTCATTATTTCGAACTGCGTAGTGAACCTCTCACCGAACAAGCCCCAGGTCTTCCGAGAGTCGTTCCGAGTGCTTCGACCGGGGGGACGACTCGCCATCTCGGATGTCGTGTTGACCGCCGACGTGCCGGAAGGAATTCGCGCCGATCCGGACTCAGTCGCGTCCTGTGTCGCCGGCGCGTCCACTATCGACCGACTGGAAGGGATGCTCACCGATGCTGGGTTCGAACGGATCGACATCACTCCAAAAGACGACAGCGACCGGTTCATCCGCGAGTGGGACGACAAATACGACGTGAGTGAATTCCTCGTCTCTGCGAGTATCTCCGGCCAGAAACCGGAGTGACGACGGATGAGTAACGTCGACACACGAACCCGAATCGAACTGTGATCGGGGGAGCTGTGCGATCCACGGTCGGCGGAGTTCCTCGATGAGGAGTTCACCGCCTGGATCTTCGGCGTGATGGCAGTCGGCGTCGGGCCCGGATTCGCGCACCGAGATCGAGCAACTGGAACGGCTGGCCGAAGACCGCTTCTGAGCGACACACGCGACGGGTCGGACGACGCGGGAGACGCACCGATCAGCGGCCGGTGTTCGAACGGGCTGACCCGACGGATTCGAGCGCCCGGGAGGTCACTGCGACGACGACGGCGCCAGTCCGTCGTCCGAGCGACGGAGCGACGGATCAGTCGGTCAGTTCGTCGACGCGTTCGGTCAGTTCGTCGACGGCCTCCTGCTGAGTGGCGGTTTCCGTGACGATGGTGTCGGCCGTCTCGGTCACGCGGTCGGCGTCCTCGCGCGCCTCCCGGATCATCGACGTGGCTTCCTCGATCCGGGTCGCCTGATCGTCGTTGGCGTCCGCGACCTCCTCGATGTCGAGGGCCGCGGTCTCGACCGCGTCGGCGATTTCCTCGAACGCTTCGACGGTCGACCGGATCTCCGCGTCCACATCGTTGACCTGTTCGTGGGAGGCCTCGACCGCGTTGACGGTCTCCCGAGACTGCGCCTTGATCTGCTCGATGTGTGAGGCGATCTCTTCGGTGTGAGACTGGGTTTCGTCGGCGAGGTCTTTCACCTGATCGGCGACGACGCCGAAGCCGCTGCCGGCCTCGCCGGCCCGGGCCGCCTCGATGTTGGCGTTCAGCGCGAGCATGTTGGTCTGATCCGCGACATCGGCGATAACCTCGACGACGCCCTCGATCTCCTCCATTCGCGCCGAGAGTTCCGACACCGTCTCGACGAGTTCTTCGCTCGTCTCGTTGACCGTGTCGGCAACCGCGCGGGCGTCACGAGCCGATTCGATCCCGGTTTCGACCTCGGATCGAGCCTGTTCGGCTGCCGTCGCCACCTCGTTCGACGTGGCGGCAATCTCCTCCATCGTGGCGCTGAAGTCGTCCATCTCCTCCGTGGCCCGTCGAAGCGAGGCGTTCTGCTCGTCGAGTTGGCCGTCGATGCGGCGGGCCGCGGCCGCCGCTTCGTCGATGGATTCGGCGAGTTCGCCCGTCCGAGCGTCGACCTGGCCGACCAGCGACTGGAAGTCCGCGGCCATCCCGTTGACCGCGTCGACGATATCGAGCAGTTCGGTGTCGACGGCATCGTCGCCGTCGGCGAACTCAGCGCGGGCGGTGAGTGTCCCGTCGCCGATCTGTTCGAGCGTGTCGGTCACCTCGCCGACCAGCGACTCCATAGCCTCCTGTCGGCGAACCTCTTCGGTGCGGTCGTCGAGCATCTCGAAGACGCCCAGCAACTCGTCGTTGTCGTCGAAGATCGGCACCGCCCAGAATACGATCTCGATCTCGTCCTCGTCGAGCGTCGACGCCGTGCTCGTATCCTTGTAGACGTGGTGGTCGCTGTACCTGGTGTCGACTTTCTCCACGTCGTACGCCTCGTGCGCGCGGTACGGGGCGTCGAGAACCTTGTCGGCAAGCGTCAGTTTCCGGGCGCCCTCGCTGTAGGTCGCCTTGACGACGCTCTCCTGGGCGGTCTTGCCGATGGCCTCCTCGCGATCCATCCCGACGAGGGCGGTATGGCCGTAGTTCCACCCGATCACGCGGTTGTCCGTATCGAGCATGTACACCGGGTACGGAATGGCTTCGAGCACCGCCTCGATAGTCATGATCGCGTCGGCGTACTCGTCGGCGTCTCGGTCGGCGTGGTCGTCGTATCGCTCCAGTCCAGTCACCGCATCGTCGAGCGTCGCGTGGAGGCCGGTTCGGAGTGCCGCCTCCGCCTCGTCGACCCGTCCGTCGCGAACCAGGTCGAACGCCTCGGTAACGAGTTCGTCGACGGCCCCGGTGTAGGTGGCGGCGAACCCGGCGGCGCCGACGCCTTCCTTCGCGTACGCGTCGGCGATGGACTGGGCCGCGTCGGCGTCGTCGTTCCCGGCGGCGACCGCCGAGAGGTGCGTCGCGTGTTCCGAGCGGAGGTCGTCACGAACCGCCGGGACGCGGTCGTCAGTCACGGCGGCCGCATCGAGAGAGAGGTTCAGCGATCCGGTCACGTCCACAGCGCGGTTCGACGACGCGGTCGATCCGCCGTCGTCCTGCGATACCCTGTTCGATCCGGTAGCGAGGAGGGCCGATAACCATGACATGATCCGCGGTTCATGGGTGCTGCTCTTGAAGGTACGTCTCCGATTTTCCAGTCTGATAATTTCGGGAGAGCGTCGGTGCAGGTGACCAGGATGCTTCCGGGAGGCGGGTCAGTCCATGAACGCCAGTTCCCGCTTCGGGTTGGTCGGCATCCCACTGAGAACCTCCTCGACGTCGTCCTCGTCGAGGGTGATCTCGTCCAGGTCGCCGTCGCTCTGGTGGAGCGACCAGACGAAGTTGATCATCGTCGCCTGGAAGTGGGGACTCTCGTGTTCGGTCTGCCGGATGTGCCGGATGAGTTTCGCCGCCGTCTCGTCGTCGATGATCTCGCTCATGGGTCGTCAGTCTCAGTATCGGACGCCACGGGAAGGTAGGTGTTCCGGAGACGAAGCCGAACCGCAGCGTCAGTCGCCGCCGACGGCAAAGCGCGTGGCGTCCTCGTCTATCGCTGGCGACGAGATGGCCGAGACACCGACGGTGAGAACCGCGCCGAGGAGCATGAACGCGAGCGCCACATCCCACCCGCCGTACGACCGGGCGAGGAGGGACACCGTCGTCCCGCCGATGTCGATGGTCGTGGCGGGGACGAGCACGTGCACGAGATAGAGCAACTGCGGGATGCCGACGCCGACGAGCATCCCGTCACGGGTGGTCGCCTCCCAGTAGAGCGCGATGATCACCGGCGGCGCGAGCAGGGCGAACCCGGAGAAGGCCGTGTCACCGACTTCGATGAGCGTCCCCGGTCGGGAGAGACTGGCGACGAAGGCCAGGGTGGCGAAGGCGGCGACGCCGATGCGGGCGACCCACGCCTCGCGCCGGTCGCTCGCGTCGGGCCGGACGAAGGGGCGATAGAGGTCACGAGTGAAATACGACGACCCCGAGAGCAGCATGGAGTCCGAGGAGGACATCATCGCGGCCATCGCTCCGGCGACGACGAGCGCCGCGAACCAGGCCGGCGTGTACTCCGCCAGCAACACGGAGAGCACGTTCGCCCCCTCGGGCACCTCGATGGGGAGGCCGGCCGCCCACGCACCGAGCAGGAACGCGGGGACGAACAGGAGGAGGACGAGCACCGGCCAGAGGGCAAAGGAGCGTTTCAGCACGGTGGCCGACTTCGCCACGAAAAAGCGCTGGTTGATCTGCGGGAACATGGTGACGCCGAAGGCGATGGTGACTGCCGTCGAGATGATGAACTGCGGGGTGTAGAGGCCGCCACCGAGGGTGGCGAAGTCGGGCTTGGCCGCGATCATCCCCTGCGTGGCGGCATCGACGCCGCCGACGGCGCCAACGATCCAGACGACCGCGATCCACAGCACGGAGAGCATAAAGAGCCCCTGGAGCGTGTCGGTCCACGCGACGCCGCGAAGCCCCGCCAGCATCACGTAGGCGATCATGAAGACGGTGATGAGCGCGGCGCCGCCCCAGTAGGGGATGGCGCCGCCGGTCAGTCCCCGGAGCGCCTCGCCAGCGCCCATCTGCTGGAGCATGACGTAGGGGAAGAGCCACAGGAGACTGACGACGGCGACCAGTCCCCGGAGGACGGGCGATCCGAAGCGGTCACCGAGCATCTCGCCGAGCGTCACGTACTCACGGGCGCGGCCGATGAGCCACTGCCGATAGCCGATGACGTACCAGAGGATGGCAAAGAGCACGCCGTCCATCACGCCCATGACCAGAATCCACTCGGGGCCGGCGGCGTAGGCGAGGTTCGGGCCGCCGAAGAAGGTGAACGCGGACAGCAGGGTCGCGAACGTGGTAAAGAGGAGGACGAGCGTACCCAGGGTTCGGCTGGCGAGATAGAAGTCCTCGGCGTCGTGGCCGCCGACGCGATAGGCCAGCAGGCCGACGCCAAGTGCGAGCAGAAGGTAGCCGACGACGATACCGAGCGGTTGGAGCGTCACGGCTCACCACCCCGGTTCGGTCGCTCGGTGTCGAGGCTCGCCTCGGGGTCGACACCCATCAGCCGATCCCACGCGGTTCGGCTGAACAGCCCGAAGACGACGGCTGCCACGCCCATCCAGCCGATGTGCCACCAGAGCCAGACCGGCAACCCGGCGACGACCGTCGAAGAGCCCCAGAGAAACCAGGGCACCGAGAACGTGACGAGCACGGCGAAGGCCACGACCCATAGCCAATTTCGTATCGAGGGCGTCATCGGAGTGTACTCGCATCTCCAACTACGTAAATGATGCCAAATAATTCTGTAGCCGCAGTTTTGAAGAAATTTCTTCTTCGATATTGCCGACGTACGGACTCGGGACGTTCGGGCGGTAGCCGACATCGGTAAGCCGCCGCCGGGCGACCGGAGTCGTGTGTCCGCGACCGACACCCCCGTCTCCCCGTTCGCCGCCCTCGGTGTCGCCGTACTCGCGATCAGTACGAGCGCGATACTGGTTCGCTGGAGCGACGCGCCGAACGTCGTCAAGGCGCTCTACCGGGTGACGTTCACCGTCGCGGCGCTGCTCCCCCTTGCCGTTCGGGATCGGGTGACGATGAGTCGGATCGAACGGCGCGATGCGGTGGTGGCCGTCGCGGCCGGCGTCGCCCTCGCCGGCCATTTCGTGGCATGGTTCGAGAGCCTCGATCACACCACCGTCGCAGCGAGCGTCACGCTCGTCCAGGCGCAACCGGCGTTCGTCGCCGTGGGCGGGTGGCTCCTCCTCGGGGAACGCGTGACGCGCCGAGGGGCAGTCGGCATCGTCGTCGCCCTCGTCGGGATGGTCGGATTATCGTTCGGCCCGGCGGCGCTTGCGGCGCTCGATCCGACGACGACGGCCGCGGCCGCGACGACCGGTGCCCGCTACGGCAACGCGCTTGCCCTGTTCGGCGCCGCGGCGGTCGCTGGCTACTACCTCGCCGGGCGGTCGATCCGGCGGCGACTCGGCGTGTTCCCGTACGTGACGGTCGTCTATACGGCCTGTGCGTGTGTGCTGCTCGCCGTCGCTGTCGGCCAGGGACACGACCTGTTTGCCTACCCACTCCACGAGTGGCTCCTGTTCGCCGGCATGGCGCTCGGCCCGGGCGTCCTCGGTCACACCGTCATCAACTGGGCGCTCGGCCACATCGAGTCGCACGTCGTGAGCGTCACGCTCCTCGGCGAACCCGTCGGAAGCACCGTCATGGCGGCGGTGCTCCTGGGCGAGACGCCGACGCTCGGGACGCTCCTGGGCGGAGCGGTCGTTCTCGCGGGTATCTACGTCACCACGTCGGCGCGGCGCTCCGTCAGTGAAGTTTGAGTTCGATCCGCCGGCCGTCGGGGTCGCGAACGTACGCCGCCCAGTCGCGGCCGTACGCCCCGTAGCGTTCCCGGGGTTCGCCGGACTCGACCTCGATCCCCTCGGCCCGCAGGTCTTCGAGCAGCGCGTCGAGTTCCGCGCGGGTGCCCGTCCCGTCCGAGCGAAGGAGGAGACAGACGTGTTCGCCGCCGACGTCTATCGGGTCGTCGCTGGGGACGAGGTGGAGGTGACGGCCGCCGGCGACGACCGCGACGTACGGTACTTCGCCCGCCTCGAACCGGTCGCGGTCGCGAACCGGCATCCCCAGCAGGTCGTGATAGAACTCCAGCGCCCGGTCGACATCGCTGACGCGGAGGGCGACGTGATCCATGTCGACGACGTCCATACGTCGGCGTTAGGGCGCCGTCTTCAAAAGCTCATTCCAGCAACGCCCGCGTCCGGCGGTGCCGGTAGCGGAACATCGGAGCGAGGCCGACCCGTGCGAGTGGGGCGAGCGCCTCGCCCACCGACCCGAGGGGCAGAGCGTACGCGACCCGGTCGTCGACGACCGTCTCGTCGCCGTCGGCGAAAAAACGGTGCGTGTGTTCCCACCGGCGAAACGGTCCACCCTCCATCTCGTCGCGGAAGTACGCCGTCGACCCCTCGCGTTCGCGTTCGGTAATGATCGACGTCCACCGCTGGCGCGGCGCGATACCGAACGGCCGGATCGACGCGTGGATGCGCGACCCCGCCTCCAGAATCCCGGGGTCGGGGTCGCCGTCCGGCCCGCGAACGGACTCGACGCGGAGATGCATCCAGTCGGGCGTCAACGCCTCCAGCCCGCGAACGCGCGAATGGAAGTCCCACACCTCGTCGAGCGGTGCGGCGACGCGCATCCGTCGCTGATACACTGCCATACCCCCGCTACGGCGGAACGTCGGATAAGCACGTGGGGGAAAGCGAGGGGTTAATTCACATCACACGCGTCCGGGTAGATATGTCGACCCCACTCGACCCCGACGAGACGGTGGTCGTCCTCGCCCACGAGCAGTTCCCCGGCCGGGCGAAGACGGCAGTCGGCGTCCTCCGGTACGCCGACTACGGTGTGACGGCGGTGCTCGACCGGGCGCGCGCCGGCGAGGCCGTCACCGACCACGTTCCCGACGTGCCCGACGCCCCCATCGTCGAGCGCATGGCCGACGCGCTCGACGTGGCCGACCCCGACGCGCTCCTGATCGGCATCGCCCCCATCGGCGGCGGCTTCGACGAGTCCTGGCGTGCCGACGTGCGTACCGCCATCGAAGCCGGCTGTGACGTGATCGGGGGCCTGCACTACTTCCTCGAGGACGACGAGGAGTTCGCGACGCTCGCAGCCGAACACGGCGTCGACCTCGTCGACGTGCGCCGGCCGCCCGAGGATCTGACCGTGAGCCAGGGTCGCGCACGCGACGCCGACGCCGACG
The DNA here is from genome assembly GCA_042216725.1 of Haloplanus sp. Classification (GTDB taxonomy): domain Archaea; phylum Halobacteriota; class Halobacteria; order Halobacteriales; family Haloferacaceae; genus Haloplanus. Next base: position 44,620 of record JBDGTP010000029.1, on the reverse strand, counting down.
TGGTACTGACCGTCGGCACCGACTGCTCGACCGGCAAGATGACGACGACACTCGAACTCGTCGCCGCCGCCCGGGAACGCGGCATCGACGCCGGCTTCGTCCCCACGGGACAGACGGGGATCATGATCGCCGGGTGGGGCATTCCGGTCGACCGCGTCATCGCCGACTTCGCTGCCGGCGCCGTCGAGCGGATGATCCTCGACCGGGCCGACGACCACGACGTGCTGTTCGTCGAGGGGCAGGGCACAATCGTCCATCCGGCCTACTCCGGTGTCACCTGTAGCCTGCTCCACGGCGCGATGCCCGACAAACTCGTCCTCACGCACAGCGCCGGCCGCGAGGCCATCCACGGCTACGAGTCGTTCGCCATCCCACCAGTCGAGACGTACGTCGACCGCTACGAGTCGCTCGCGGAACCGGTCGCGCCGACGGCCGTGGCCGCGGGCGCACTCGACACGCGTGCGGTCGCGGCCGACGGTGCGGCGCGCGAGGCGACCGAGGAGTACGCCGCCGCAATCGACGCGCCGGCGACCGATCCCGTTCGGTTCGACGCCGACGAAATCCTCGATCCGCTGCTATGATCACGACCGACTTCGAACGCCTGTCGCTCCCCATCGACGGCGATTTCACCATCTCCCGCGGCTCGCAGACCGCCGTGGAGACGGTGGTCGTCCGCGTGAGCGACGCCGGCGGGCAGACCGGAATCGGCGCTGCCGCACCCGCCGCCCACTACGGCGAGACGGCCGACACCGTCGCGGTCGTCCTCCCCGACCTCCTCGCGGCGGTCGAGGCGGTGGACGATCCGCTGGCACTCGACCGGATCGACCGGCGACTGCGCGAAGTCGTTCGCGACAATCCCGCCGCCCGCGCCGCCGTCAGCATCGCCTGTCACGACCTCGCAGCCCGCCGACTGGGCGTCCCGCTGTACCGCCAGTTCGGCCTCGACCCCGACCGGGCGCCGCCCACCTCCTACACCGTCGCCATCGACGACCCCGAATCCATGGGCGAGGCGGCCGCGGATGCCGTCGCCGAGGGCTTCACGATCCTGAAGGTGAAACTCGGCACCGACCGGGATCGACAGCGGATCGACGCGGTGCGTGACGCGGCGCCCGACGCGACGATTCGCGTCGACGCCAACGAGGCGTGGACGCCTCACGAGGCGGTCGACAAGTGCGAATGGCTGGCCGACTACGGCATCGAGTTCGTCGAGCAACCGGTGCCCGCCGAGAACCCCGCAGGCCTCGAACACGTCCACGAGCGAAGCGCCCTCCCCATCGCCGCCGACGAGTCCTGCCGAACGCTCCCCGACGTGCCTGCGGTGGCCGACCGGGTCGACATCGTGAACCTGAAACTGATGAAATGTGGTGGCGTGCGCGAAGCGATCAGGATGGTGCACACGGCCCGCGCACACGGTCTCGGAGTGATGCTCGGGTGTATGGTCGAGTCGACCGCCTCAATCGCCGCGGCCTGTCACCTCGCTCCGCTCGTCGACTACGTCGACCTCGACGGGGCCCTCCTGCTGGCCGACGACGCCTACGAGGGGCCGACGTACGCGGGCGGCACGCTTGCCATCCCGGATCGGCCGGGGACGGGCGTCCGCCCGCGGTAAGGTCGCGGCGAACGACCGTCAGTCCTCGGCCCGCAGGTCGGCCCACCCGTCGGTACTGCGTCGGCCGCCGTCACGGGTCAGGAACAGGGCCGAGAGGCCGTCGCGGGCGGAGACGAACGACGACGCCCGGTCGTCATCCATCACGAACGCGGCCGTGGAGTAGGCGTCGGCCGTCTCGGCGTCCGGCGCGACGACGGTGACGCTGGTGTCTTCGGTGGGCGACCGCCCGGTTCCGGGCGTGATGATGTGGTGGTGGGTTCGATCCTCGTCGTAGTAGATGCGGTAGTCGCCGGAGGTGGCGACGCCGCCGCTATCGAGACGGAGTGTCGAGGCGAGCCCGTCGCCGCGAGGGTTCTCGACGCCGACGCGCCACCGTGACGACGACCCCGATCCACCGAAGACCCGCACGTCGCCGCCGGCCTCGACGAGTCCGGCGTCGACCCAGTCACGGAGGGCGGCCACGCCGGCGTCGACCACCGCACCCTTGGCGATGCCGTCGAGGGTGACGGGCGTGGGTGTCCGGAGTTCCGACTCCGAGACGGTGACCGAGTCGAACGTCGCCTCGTCGACCCGTCGACGGGCGTCCTGTGGGTGGTCGCGCCCCGACTCGTAGGCGATCAACACCGGGAGCACTGTCGGGTCGAACGCACCGTCGGTTCGGTCGTAGACCTGCCGACACCGCCGGAGGAGGGCGACCAGTTCGGGCGACGGGTTCGCGAGGACGCCCGCCTCGTTCAGACGCGCCACCTCGCCGTCGGAGTCGTGGCGCGTGAACACCGACTCCAGCCGCGACATCTCCGCGAACGCACGTTCCACACCGAGTTCGGCCCGGTCGGGGTTCCGCGTGACCGCAGTGACGGTCACGAGCGTCCCCATCAGGAGGCGGGTGCTTCGAACCTCCGTGACCTCCCCCCGGACGAGGAGCGTTCGCCCGAGGAGGCCGGCACCGGCCGCGCTGCCGACGGCCGTCGTCAGGAACGACCGACGGTCGAGTTCACGCATCGTCGTCACCCCCCGTCGCGGCGGGCCACGCCGAGGTGTCCGACCACGACGACCCGTCGGCCGCCTCGGTCGTGTCAGTGCGGGTCGCACCGGCTCCCGGCCCGTCGGTGGCGCCCGTCGACCGACGAACCATACCGACGATGCTACCCTCGGGGACGAGGTCGTCGCTCCCCTCGTACAGCGCCGTTTCGCCGCCGTCGGTCACCGCGCGTTCGGCGAGGATGCGCTGTTGTTCGGTCGTCCGATCCTCGGGACGGATGCGCTCGATGAGCGCGGGATCCTTCCACGCGTCGACCGTGAATCCGTGTTCGTTGTCGTACTGAAGCACCACCGGGCAGCCGCCGGGGTCGTAGTAGTTGTCGACACAGACCGAACACTGGAAACACTGGAACCGGTCGATGGAGCCGTCGTCCTCGATGGCCTGGAAGTCACAGTCGGTCTGGCATTTCACACAGTCGCCACAGAGGTCGTACCGCTGGATCGGCTCTCGCTGGATGACGTTCCCGAGCGCCAGCCCGGCCCCGAGGGGACAGAGATACCGGCAGTACGGCCGGAACATGACGGCGCCCGAGACGATGAGGATCGCCGACCAGCCGATGTAGACGGGATCGGTCACCAGCGAACTGTAGAAGGCCGCCTTGAACGGTTCGACCTTCGCCAGTTTCGCCCCGAAGTCCGTCGAGATGACGAACCCAGTCACGATGGCGAGAAAGAGGGGATACCGAAGCTTCTCGAGTTTGACGTGGTACTCCCGCGGGAGTTCGTACGCCCAGGGCGTCACCTTATAGAGCAGTTCGGAGAGCGCGCCGAACGGACAGATCCACCCGCAGAAGACCCCGCGTCCCCACTTCGGAATGACGAGAGCGATGCAGATGAACGTGAGCGCGACGAGAGGAGCCGAGAAAAAGAGCGCCCACCGGAATCCGCCGGCCGTCGCCCAGGTGAGTATCTCGCGAACCAGGATGGCTATCTGCTGGGTGGTGGGTTGAGTCGGGTGGTACCATCCGAGGAAGACGAGCGTCACCGCGAGCGTCCCGATACGCAGGCGGTTGACCGTCACCCCCGCGTACCGGCAGATGTGCGGGCGGAACGAGAACACGGCGAGGATCCCGCCCAGGAAGACGACGAGTGCGAGGGCAGTGCCCCAGTTGTCTTGCCACGCCGACTCGACGGTGCCGACCCACGCCGGCAACGCCCGCGCGGCCGCGGCGTCGACCGGGCGGCGAGCCGCCAGTCCACCGGGGCCGTAGGTTCGGCGGACACGCTCCCCGCCGACCGTCAGGTCGAGGACGAACGCCCGGGACGTATCCAACCCCTCAGGAATCACCAGCGCGGCGCTCCAGTCGACGCCCTCGATCTGCGTCTCCTGAACCCGCGGCGCGTACGACTGCACCCACTGGTGGATCCGGAGTCGATCCGGACGGGACGTCGAGCCGGGGGCGCTGAGGCCGACCCAGAGCACCGTCGCGTTGGCGGGGAGGCTGGCGTTCTCCTCTCCGAGCATGCTCCGCCTGACGGGATCGGATTCGACCGGCGCCGCGTAGAGTTTCAGCGGTGCGGAGGCGTTGGCACCGGCCGCCGCGTCGGGCGCCCCGACGGGCCAGCGAGCGAGCGCCGTCCCCCGACCCAGGTCGCTGAGCGTCATGCGACGTTGCTGTGACGACTGGTTCGTCTCCGTCTCGTTGGTCGCCGTCGAGTCGGTCGCCGACTCCGAGACGAGACCCTTTTCCTGGGCGACGATCCGGGCCGACCGCGTCACTGTCTCGATGGACGCCCGCGTGGTCACGGACGCACCGGTGAGCGCGTCGACGTGGTACTCGCCCGACTCGGGGGTGCGGAGGGTGACCTCCTGGGTGACGGACATCCCGACCATCTGGTGGCTGAACCGTCGCAGCCGCTGGACTGCCGAAACCCGGTCGAAGAAGGGTTCGTGCTGTTCGACGAGTTCGACCCCGCGGATGGTGCCGTTGGTGTCGAGAGCCACCAGGAACTCGATGGGTTCGTTACCGTATCCCTCGACACCGACCACGTTGCTCGTGAGGAAGACGTACCCCACGAGTTGGCGTTCGCCGTCGACCTGTCGGTAGGCCTCGACCGTGCGATACTGACCCGAGGGCTCCGAGAAGGAGTCGGCGCCGGGGTAGACCTTCGAGAGACTCCGCTTTGAGAACGGCTCGTCGATCGTCGTCCGGTCGACGGCGGCAACCGGGGCCGGCATCGAGAGGACGAGCAAGAGGGCGAACACGACGGCGAGTCGGCGACGGCGGGTCACGGGCGGTAACACGACTCCGAAGCGGTGTTGGTGTCCGTCGAACCAACGGGGCCGAGAGACGGGGGAGCGACACACGCGGTGACAGTTCTGCGATAGGAGGGCGTCGCGTCGTCCCCGTCGCCTCGCGTCCGTTCACCGATGCCGACCGTCCCGCCGGAGGAGGTGTCGACCGTGGCCTCGAACGACCCCTCGGCGCCAGTTCCGGTTCCGGTTCCAGTTCCGGTTCCGGTTCCGGTTCCGGTTCCGACCCCCTCGGCAGAAATGACCGTTATCTCTGACACGGTTCTCAGCCCCACCCGATATGTCTTAATTATATGGGTGTATTCCAGATCACTGAAACGACAAGTTCGGGGTGCCCGATCGAGCGCGAGGCCCTACCAGTCCGCGAAGACCGTCTCCCCGCCCGCCCGGTCGATGTAGTCGCGTTGCATCCGCTCGATGGCCTCGGGAAGTGTGGTGCCGTCGTCGATTGCCTCGCGAACGCGGGCTTTCTTCCACGCGCTCGGCACGGTGCCGTCGCGCCGGCGTTCGATGGGGGCGAGGTAGCCGTCGATCACGTCGTCGTCGAGGCCGGCGTCCCGGAGGCCGCGGCGGGCGTAGTCGAACACCTCGTCGTAGACGGTCGCCGTGTCGGTCGTGCGCGTGCCGTCCGCGGTCATCCACACGAGGTCGGCGGCCGGCCCCTGATCGACGGCGTCGTAGAAACACTCGCGGGCGTCGACCCACGGCAGGTCGGTGAGTGGGTGGTCGGCGGCGACAAGCCCCCGGAGGAGACCGACGACGAGCGTCTGAAGCGAGACGGTGTCGCGCACGGTTGGCTGGGTCGGGAGGGGGCGGTATTCGATGCGGAGCGACGCGCCGTCGCGCTCCGTGCCGACGGGTTGCCCGCCGACGACCCCCCGCACCCACCGCCAGTGGACGCCGCGCTTGTGGTCGTACTCCCGGAGCGTCGAGCGGTAGGCGCTGGCGTCGTCGTCCTCGTCGCCGTCGGAGAGGACGGGGGCGTACGTCTCGTCGGCGACGACGCGGTCGACCACGTCGGTCGCACGGTCGAGATCACGGGGGTATCGCACCTGGCCCTCGCCCCGCGGCGCGTCGGCATTGATGCTCTTCTCGAAGACGTGAATCCGGAGTTCGTGCGGCGTCGCGTCGATCACGTCGGGATCGTCGTCGTAGCAGTCGGCGGGCAGAAACGGGGAGTTGCTCGCGAGCGAGAGCACCGGTCCCAGCGTCCGGAGGGCGGTGTTGAAGTAGTCCGGGAACGCCGCCGCGTCGGGAATCTGGAGGTGGGGCTGGATCGACGTGGCGAGCGACTCGACGAGGATCGTCGGATAGGAGAGATGGGCGCCGGGCACGTCGAGGGTGATCTCGCCGCCGCTTCGCTCCAGAATCTCGTTGTCGAGGACGACATAGCGCGGGTGGTGACGCATGTGTGTCGCCACCGTGACGCCGCCCCGTCGCTCGACCGCCCCCAGATACGCGTCGGTACCCTCTCGGGGCGGTATCGTCCACATCGCGTCGAGTACCGGAGTGAGGCCGTGATCGTCGAGGGCGGCAGTCGCGTCGGCGACGCTCGTGCGGATGCGTTCGGCCTGTTCGGCGAGGCCCGCCGGATCGAACACCGTCGCCGCGGAGTTGAGTTCCAGGTTGTGGACGCCGAGTTCCTTCGCACAGTCGGCGCGGTCGAACACCGCCTCGGGGATCGGCGTGAGACGGGCGTCAGTATCGACCGCGTACGCCTCCAGTTCCATCCCGACCGCGAACTCGTCGGTGTCGAGGCGACCCGAGCGGATGTCCTCCCGGATGCGGGCGGCCTGTTCGCGCACCCGCTGGTCGAACGTCTCGCGGGTTTCGGGCGTGGACGCCCGTTCGACGGCGGCCACGAGCGACGACTCGTCGCCCATCAGGACGACTCCTCGGCATCCCGCTCGTCGGCGTCCGTCTCCGTCTCGCGCAGTTGGTCGAGTTCGGCTTCGATAGCCTCGTCAGCGGTCTCCGTCTCGCTCGCGGACGCCCCCATCTCCGCTTTCAGCGTCTCCAGTTCCGCGTCCACCTCGCTCTGGGTTCGGCCGGCCTCCAGTTGACGGTCGATTTCGTCCTTGTCGGAGAGGGCGTCCTCGAAGGCACCCGACTCCTGGAGTTCGTCCATCGCGGCAGAGCGGGCCTCCATCTCGTCGGTGCGCTCCTCGGCGCGTTCGAGCGCCCGACTCACGTCGCCCATCTCGTCACCGACGCCACTCATCGCCTCCGAGACACGCGTCGACGCCTCCGCCGCCTCGTATCTGGCCTTCATGGTCTCCTTTTTGGTGCGGAACTCCTCGATCCGGCTCTGCAACTCGTTTTTCTTCTCTACGAGGTCGTCCTGTGTGGACTGGAGGTCGGCGATCTGACTCTCCAACTCCTCGATCTGGGACATCTTCGCTTTCTTTTTCTCGAGCGCACGCCGAGCCAGATCCTCCCGATCCTGCTGGACGGCCTCGCGTGCCTGCTCGTTGTGTTTCTCGACGTTTTCCTCCAGCCGTCGTTTCTGGATCTGCAGGCGCTTTTTCTGCGTCGTCAGGTCGGCGATGCCCTGTTTGACCTCCTGGAGTTCGTCGCGCATCCGCTCGTAGGAGTAATCGAGCGTCTCGGTCGGGTCCTCGGCCCGGTTCAGGAGGGCGTTGAGCTTCGACCGGACGACGTAGGAAGCCCGCGAGAGTATTCCCATACCTCTCCTTCGGGACGCGAGCCTTAAAATCTCACCCGCCGACACGGAGCGACAGGCCTGTGTCGCCGCCGACCGTAGCGGGCGTCGTGCCCACCGAACGCCTCGCCATCCCCGGCGGTCGAGACGTACCCGCGAGCCTCGACACCAGCGACACCGGCGCCGACGCCGACGCGATTGTCGTCGCCTGCCCACCCCATCCACAGCACGGCGGTAGTCGCCAGGACGGACGCCTCCGTGCCGTGACCGACGCGCTCGCAGACCAAATCGACTGTCTCCGCTTCGACTACGGCCCCTGGGACGAGGGCCGGGGCGAACGGGCCGACGCCCGAAACGCCTGCGAGTGGGCCGCCGACCGTTACGACCGCGTCGGCCTCTTCGGCTACAGTTTCGGCGGCGGCATCGCGCTCACGGTCGCCACATCGCATCCGGTCGGCGCCGTCGCTGCCCTCTCACCCGTCGCCCGCCTCGACGACGGGAGCGACGTGGTCGGCGCGGTGTCTCGGATTCAGGCACCGCTATGGATGGGGTACGGGACGCGAGACGAGACGGTGGGCGCCGACCGGGTGGCCGAGGCCGTCCGGGCGGCGGGCGGCACCGTCGCGACGTTCGCCGCCGATCACTTCTTCGTCGGGCAGGAAGCACAGGTCGGTGAGCGGGTGGCCGGATTCTTCGACGAAGCGGTGTGAGGCGACTATATACCACTCCCGAGTTCACCCGAGCGTATCCGAATATTCATAGCAACCGTTTATCGCCGCCAGCGTCTCCGGCCAGCTATGGGAACGACAGAGGACGCCGAGCAGATCCGTATCTCCCCGCCGGATCCGTCGGCGACTGCCGTCTCGGATGCGGACTTCCACGACGCGGTCGCCGCCAGGCACCGCCGCATCGACACGGCCAACTGGACGGACATCTACGTCGTCGGGGACGTACACGGCTGTATCGCAGAACTCCGCACTCTCGTCGAGACGCTCGATATCGACTCGGACGACCTGCTGGTGTTCGTCGGTGACCTCGTTCGCAAGGGCCCGGACAGCAAGGCAGTCGTCGAGTTCGTTCGCCGACACGACAACATGCTCTCGGTTCGAGGCAACAACGAGGACAAGCTCGTCCACGACCGCAAGACCCTCGACTCGCTCGACGGCAACGACATCGAGTATCTGGAGTCGCTGCCGGTCGTGATTTCGTGGGACGACGTGCTGGTCGTCCACGGGGGCGTCGATCCGACACGGGCGCTGACGGAGCAGGACGTGCAGTCGGTGCTGAACTGTCGGGCGATCCAGCCCGGAAACGGCTACGACGGGCCGTTCTGGTTCGAGCGGTATCGCGGCCCGCCACAGGTGTTTTTCGGACACACGGTACTCGACGCCCCCGTCGTCACCGACGGAGCGATCGGCCTCGACACGGGGTGTGTCTACGGCGGCGCGCTGACAGCCTACGACTACTCGGAGGGCTCGTTCGTCGGGGTTTCGGCGGAGACGACGTACCAGTCCCGAGCCGAGTCGAAGGTGCTGGAACCCGAAGCGCTCGACCTCTGACTCGTATGGCCGGACGAAACAGCGACGACGGAGTGGACGATTCGACCCCCGACTCGGCCGGCTCGACCGATCCCGCCGTAGATGGGAACGGAACGACCGACGGTGCCGGAACCGGATCGAATGTCGGCAGCGTCTGCCAGCCGGGAGGATCGGGGCCCGCCCGCGTCGTCCACGGCGTCGACGGCGCCCCACCGATCCCCGGCACGACCGACCCCGACTTCGACGACCCCGGCTGGTATCTGAACCGCGAACTCTCGGCGCTGTCCTTCCAGAAACGAGTGCTCCACGAGGCGCTCGATCCGCGGAATCCGCTGCTCGAACGCGTCCGGTTTCTGGCTCTGTTCACCAAGAACATCGACGAGTTCTGCATGAAACGGATCGGCGGACTGAAACAGCAGATAGCCGGCGAGGTGACCGACCTCCCGCCGGACGGACGGACGCCCGAAGACCAGTGGCGTCTCGCACTCGACACCCTCGGGACGATGTTCGACCGCCAGGACGACTGCTACCGGCGGCTCGTTAGCGACCACCTCCCGGAGGTGGGCATCGAACTCGTCCGTCACGGGGAACTGTCCACCGACGAGCAGACGGCCCTCCGGAAACACTTCGAGTCGGAGATCCTGCCGACACTGACGCCGCTGACGTTCGATCCTGCTCACCCCTTCCCCTTCATTTCGAACCTCTCGCTCTCACTCGCCGTTCGAACCCGCCGCGACGGCGAGGAACCGAAGTTCTCTCGCGTGAAGATCCCGGAGAACCAGCCCCGACTCCTCCCGCTTACCGACGTGGCGACCACAGGCGAGGATGGCGAGCGGGATCGGTTCGTCTTCCTCGAAGAAGTCATCGCGAACAACCTCGACCTGCTGTTTCCGAATGTCGAGGTGCTCGACTGGTCGACCTTCCGGGTGACACGGAACGCGGAGGTGCGGCGCAACGAGGAAGTCGCCGAAGGGCTCATCGAGATGATCGAGGGCGTCCTCCGGGAGCGGCGGTTCGCGACCGTCGTCCGTCTGGAGGTGTCCGCGGACATGCCGGCGGAAGTGCGCGACCTGCTCCGAGAGCAACTCGACCTGAGCGAACAGGAGGTCTTCGAGCGCGATCCACCCCTGAACCTCCGCGATATCTCCCGGTTGACCGACCTCGACCGTCCGGAACACGCCCGGTCGTCGTGGACGCCCCGCACCCATCCGCGGTTCGTCGGCGTCGAGAGCGACGACACCGATCACACCGTCTTCGACGTCATTCGCGAGGACGACGTGCTGGTACACCATCCCTACCACTCCTTCGAGAAGAGCGTCCAGACGCTCTTACACGAGGCCGCGCGCGACGACGACGTACTGGCGATCAAGGCCGCCATCTACCGAACCTCCCGCGACTCGAAAGTCATCGAGAGCCTCATCGAAGCCGCCCGAAACGGCAAGCAGGTGGCGGTGATGGTGGAGCTGAAAGCCCGCTTCGACGAGGAGAACAACCTCAGGTGGGTCGAACGCCTCGAAGAGGAGGGTATCCACGTCGCCTACGGAACGATCGGGCTGAAGACCCACAGCAAGACTGCTCTCGTCGTCCGACGCGAGGACGACGGCGTCCAGTTGTACTCCCACGTGGGGACGGGGAACTACCACGCCGAAACGGCCAAAGGCTACGTCGACCTCGGGTTGATGACGAACGACCCCGATATCGGCCACGACCTCACCCGACTGTTCAACTTCTTCACGGGCCACTCCGTCCACGAAGAGTACCGCAAACTCCTGGTCGCACCCGTCACGCTCCGAACCGGACTGGTCGACCTGATCCGGGCGGAAGCGGCGGTCGCGCGCGACGGCGGCGACGCCCGCATCGTCGCGAAGGTGAACGCGCTCGAAGACCCCGGTATCGTCGCCGAACTCTACCGGGCCGCGATGGCCGGCGTCGAAATCGACCTCGTCGTCCGGGACATCTGCCGGCTGCGCCCGGGCGTCGACGGCGTCACCGACACCGTCACCGTCCGGAGCGTCGTCGGGCGATTCCTGGAACACTCGCGCATCTACTACTTCGAGAACGACGGCGATCCCGACTACTTCATCGGTTCCGCCGACTGGATGACACGGAACCTCGACCGCCGGGTCGAGGCCGTCACGCCGATCGACGACCCGGAGATCCGGTCGACGCTCGACGACATTCTGGCTCGCTATCTCAGCGACAACCGCCGCTCTTGGGAGATGCGTCCGGACGGGAGCTACGTCCAGCGAACGCCGGCATCCGGGGAAGAAGCGCGTGATGTGCAGGCGATGCTCATGCACCGTGCCGAGACAGGGGGAAGCAGTGAGACGCTCGACGGCCGGTAGCCGCGGCCATCGGCGTCAGTTGTACTCGCGCCACCGGTATCCACACTCCTTGCACTTGAAAAAACGCGTCGGCGGTTCGTCGGCGGCGCCGGTCTGTTTGATCGTGTACCACGCCTCGCCGTGCCCGCACTGCTCGCAGGTCACGTCGGTCGCGGTGGGTTTCCCCTCGAAGTTCGCACCCTCCTCCGTTTCGATCAGTTCGTCGTCGCTCTGGGCCTCCGTCGAGACGAACTCGGCGGCGCGTTCCTCGTCGCGTTCGCTGGTGGCGCCACAGGAGGTACAGACCATCTCGCCGTCGCGGATGACCATCATCGATCCGCAGTCGTCACAGAACTGCATACCCGAGCTAGCGCGTCGACTCACAAAGGTCGCTCGGCACGCAGCGCGCCGGATTCCCTCATACGGTTTGTTGTAAGTCCGTACCGGTGGTTCGCCGAACCGTCTTGGCGAACCACCGGTAATCAGTTACAACGATCCGTATCAGTCGACCGACGCCGCGCCGCGTTCCTCGTCGACGATGGGACAGTCACGGACGCGGAAGTGGTCGACGTCGACCACCTCGACGATGGTCGTCCCCGGGTGGGTGCAGGCCGTCTCGGGCGGATCGGCGAAATGCGGGCACCGCTGACAAAACTCCGCCTTCGGGACGACGTGTTCGGCCGGTTCGGCCGTCTCGCGCACGTCGGCGCCGACGCCGACACGATCCTCCGGCCCCGTCTCGCCCTCGACGAACGACTCCCAGACGGCCTCGTCGTCCACCTCCGCCACGTCCACCGGTTCGAAGAGGTCACCGTCGACATCGACCGTGTCGGTCTCCGTCTCGGTCTCCGCCTCGGCCGCTCGGCCCTCACGACGGGCACGCACCTCGCGGGCGAGGTCGTCGAGGGGCGCCCGGTCGTCTTCGACCCCGTCCTCGCCCGGTGGCGTCGCATCCGGAGCGTCCGCGTCGTCGTCACCCATCGGTCGGCCCCCCGGACCCGGCGCCCGACCGGGTCTCGGCGTCGAAGAGATCCTCGGGCACGTCGTCCCCGGCCACGTCCCCCTCGGTCAGCGCGGGTCGGTCGCCGGTCGCTAGCGTCGCACTGCCGAAAAACCCCGTCGAGGGCTCGAAGTCGATGTAGGTAGCCTCACAGTGTGGACATCGCGGGCGGGAGAGGAGGCCGATGTCGACGGTCGCATCGCAGTCGGCACACGCCGCCGTGCGTTCGCCGTGGCGGTTCGCGGCCGTCCGCAGGTCGTCGACGGCTTGCCGGTCGTGTTCGGCGGCGGAGACCCGCCGCAGCTCCGCCCGTATGTCGGTGACTGCGCCCGCGAGCGCGTCGACTTTCGCGTCGAGGTCGTCGGTCGCGTCGGTCAGATACTCCAGAATCTCCTCGTAGTTCTCGAAGCCCCGTTCGAGGCGGTGGTCGAGGTCGTCCACCTCGGTCGCCGCGTCATCGGCGGCCCGCATCGCGGCGTCGATCCGCTCTTCGAGGTCGGGGTGGGAGTGGTCGCTTGCCGCCTTGGCGTCGGCCTCGCGTTTGACCTGGATGACCCGTTCGCGTACGTCCTCGATTTTCCGGTCGAGGTCGTCTTCGACCGCTGCGACACGGTCGGTGAGTGTCTCGAGACGCTCGTCCAGGTCGCGTGGCGTCGTAGACGCGTCGGCCTCCGCATCGAGAGCGCGGTAGGCCGAGACGGCTCTGGCCAGGATCACCTCTGGGTCGGCGTCCCGTTCGGCCGACTTTCGCTCGACCCAGTCCCGGAGTTCGTCCGGGAGCGCCTCCGACTGCTCCCCTGCCATCCTCTGGGCGTTTCTCCCGGCGGCTTAAGTATTGGTCGGCCTAGCGGATCTTCCGGACGCCGCTCACGTCGAATCCGCCCTCGTGGATCTCCGTCTCGAACCGGATGATGTTCTCCGATTCGAGACGGGAGAGGACGCCCCGGAACTCCTGGACGAACATGGTGCGGGCGCGTTTCGACCCGCCGCTCTCCCATTCGAACTGTAGCGTTCCCGAGGCAGCGTCCATCAGGTGGCCGAGTTCGGTCGAGGTCAGCGTCTCCTGTTGTACCAGAAGGAGGATGAGGCCGCCCCAGTCGTGGGCGGCTTTCTGGATGCCCTTCATCACGAGGGCGATGTCGCTCCAGGTCATCTCGTCGCTGATCGCGGCGACGAGATCGGTGAGGGAGTCGACGATGACGAGGTTGCCGGCCGCGTGTTCGCCGAGATAATCCGCGAGTGCGCTCAGCGCGCTCTCCCGGCGCTCCTCGGTCGCCAGGTCGCGAACGGTTCGGGCCTGCCCCGCGTACCACTCCCGGGGGATCGGACTCAACTGGAAGTACTCCGGGGAGAGATCCCGGAACTGCACGTGATCGACGGCCGTCCGGACGAGGTCGTCGTCGAGCGTGTGGCTCATCTCCTGTTCGAGATGGTTCCTGTCGGCGGTAAACGAGACGTAGTGAACCTCGTTCGGCGGCGACGACGCCGACGCCAGGTCACCGTAGTGGAGGTCGAACGACTCGCGGTCGCCGCGATACAGCCCGTTCATCACGGCGCTCGTGTGGAGGAACTCGCGGGCGCCCGCTCCCGCCTCGCCGCTCAAGAGAACGACACTCCCCGGCGGTGCCCCGCCACCAGTGATCGAATCCAGGCGGGCGATGCCGAAGGGGATACGCGCCATAGGCGCGCTACGGGGGTCGGCGGGTTAGTCGTTGCGGCGACCGCTGTCGATCTTCGCACCCCGGTTCCGTCCCGCCGCGACCAGGACGCGTCCGTCGACGCCGGCCGAATCGAGCGCGTCACGCGCCGCGTCGCGCGCCGCCCCCGCCCGGTCGGCGTCGGTCACGCCGTACACCGCCGGGCCCCAGGACGACTGGCCCGCCCCGTAGACGGCCGGCGACTCGTCGAGTACCGCGACGAGTTCGCCCGCCGGCGGGCGGTAGACGCCACCCTGTTCGTCCGCGTACCAGGTGCCGTTGAGCCGTCCGATGTCGGCGACTGCGGCGCCGAACCGCTCGGCCGAGCCCTCGGTGATCGCCGGAAGCACACGCCGCGTGATCACGCCCGCGAGTCGATCGCTCGGCGACGGCGACGCCGACTCTACGACCGACCGCATGCTCCGATCCTCGGCGTCGCCGCTCGGCCCCGCGGGGGCGTCGGGAACGACGACCAGAAACCGCCAGTCCTCCGGAATGGGATGGCGGGCCGCGACCGGCGGCACCGACCACCGGCCGAGGGCGGGACGGTCGGTCGTGAACCGTGCGGTTGGATGGCCGGCGTCGAGGACGAACCCCCCCTCCTCGAAGGTGGCGACGCCGACGCCGGATCGACCGCCGCGACCCAGTTCCGGCGCGAGGTCACGGCCGTCGGCGGTTCGGTCGTGCGCTCGCGCGATAGCGACGAGGGTCGCGAGGGCGAACTGTGTGCCGCTACCGAGCCCCACGTGTCGGGGAAACGCCCCGTCGACCGACACGTCCGCACCGTCGACAGCCAGGAGGTCGACAGTGCGCTCCGCGTACTCGCGAACCGTCTCGTGATCGCAGTGAGTACCCTCGGCCGGAACCGCCGTGACGCGCACGGTCGGCCCGTCGAGGCCGACGCCCAGACTACCGTAGAGGCGTTCGCGGGCGAGGCTCAAGTTCCCGAACCCGAAGTGGAGGCGAGCGTGGGCGGTGACGCTGGCGCGTGGCATCGTCGTGGCGTCGTCTCACCCAGACCCCGGCATCGGGCAGAGGCTGGCCGTAAAGACCGCGACGTCGTCGGAATCGTTTCGGGCGCCGTGGCTCACGCCGCGGGCGTGGTGGACGACGCCGGGCGCCTCGATGGTCTCCTCCTCGTCGCCTTGAACGACCGTCACCGTCCCATCGAGGACGTGAAACACGTTCGTGCTGTCGCCGTGTTCGTGGGGACTCAGTTCCGCATCCGGGCCGAGCGCGAAGGCTTTCACCAGTACGTCGTCGCTGACTACCAGTTCGGCCGTCAGCACCTCACCGGGATCCGGATCGAGCGTCTCCAGTCGGTCGAGCGTCATGGCGGGTGATCGACCGCCCGTGCCTTAACGGTGCGGCTTCGCCGCCACTGACGCGAGACGAGCCGTGCCGTCAGTCGGAGGCGACGGGGTCGACGGCGTCGATGGCGTCGGCGACCACGTCGTCGGGGTGGGCGTCGAGAATCCGCTGGAAGTACGGTGTCATGACCTCGCGGGCCTGTTCCCACTGGCGGGTGTCGTGGAGTTCGTTGCCGAGGGCATAGCGGGCGGGTTCGGGACCGAATCCGCCCTGCCCGTGCCGGGGCTTACCCGGGTAGGTCGGGTTCTGAAGCGCCGCCCGGAGTTCCAGCATCTGGGCGTGCATCATCGGCGTCCAGTAGTCGCCGTCGGTCTTGTGCTGAAGCCAGGCGCTGGTCGTGAGTTCGGCGTACCGCGAGTCGATTCCCGCCGCCGCCGCCCGGCGGTCGAGGGCGGCTTCGACCCCCGACCAGTCGGCGGTCGCCAGTCGGCCAGGGTCGAGTTCCCCGTCGACTCGGCACGACTCCTCCACCTCGTCTTTGACCCACAGCGCGTCGACGTAGCCGGTGGCCGCCCGGTAGGCGTCCGACTCGTCGACGTGTGCGAACTGCAACCGGTCGACCGCCGCGAACGCCTCGACCGCCGCCTCGCGTTCCCGTTGGTCGTGGGCGACGAACCCGTGACAGAGCCGGTCGGCCATGTGGCTCGCTATCTCATCGATCACTTCGGCGGTGCCGTCGGGGTCGACACGGGTCTGGAGGCGGGTGGTCATCGCGACCCTCCGGGAGCGTAGTCGTCGTCGAACGGTGCGCCCACGGCATCCACCCCGTCGCCGGAGACCCTGGCCGGCGGGGCGTGCAGAACCACGTGCGGGTTCGCGAACATGACATCTATCGCTGTGGGTGGCTACCACTTTAACTGTTCAGACAATGAAATCGAAATTTCAGGATTTACCATCCGCTGAAGCCGAATTCAGTCGGGCACGACTCAGGCCAGTTCCTCGGCAACCAGATCGACGCCGAACAGGTCGGGATCCATCGCGAGGTCGGTCTGCCCGCGGGCGAACCCCGGAAGCGAGTCGTGGCTGTAAACCACGACCCGGATGTCCGGATTGCGATCCTTGACGACGGGGATGGCGGTCGCCTCGTCGAGATCCGTGAGCACGAACAGGTCGGCGTCGGCGGCGCCGGCCTCGTCGAGGGCTGCCGCGGTGAGGATGCCCTCGACTCGCGCCACATCGATTCCCTGGGTCTCCAGTGCGGCGCCGAGATCGTCGGCGTCCGGCCCGGCGAGGATGGCTCGGGTCATTCGTACTCGATGGTCGCGGGCGGTTTGTGCGTCACGTCGTAGACGACCCGCGCGACGTTGTCGTTCTCGCCGGTGATGCGACTCTGGATGCGCTGGAGCGTCTCCCACGGAAGGTTCTGTGCGCGCGCGGTCATCCCGTCACGGCTCTCGACGGAGCGGACGGAGACCACCCAGCCGTGGACGCGGTTGTCGCCTTTGACGCCCGTCGCCTTGCCGATGACGGCCGCGAACGCCTGCCAGGGGTCGTGTTCGGCGACCTCCTCCTCGACGACGTGGCACGACTCGCGGGCCACCTCCAACTTCTCCTCGGTCACTTCGCCGATGATCCGCACGGCGAGACCGGGGCCGGGGAACGGCATCCGCTCGGAGACGACTTCTTCGAGGTCGAGCGCCCGTGCCACCTCGCGCACCTCGTCCTTGTAGAGGTCGCGCACGGGTTCGACGATCCCCTCGAAGTCGATCACTTCGGGCAGGCCGCCGACGTTGTGGTGGGATTTGATGTTGCCCTCGCTCTCGATGCGGTCGGGGTAGATCGTCCCCTGGACGAGGTAGTCGGCGTCGGTGTCGCGGGCGGCGCGTTCGAACTCGCGGATGAACCCCTCGCCGATGACGTGGCGCTTCTCCTCGGGATCGGTCACGCCTTCGAGGGCGTCGAGGAAGCGCCCTTGCGCCTCGACGATCCGCAGGCTGTCCATGAAGGAGAACGTCTCGCGGATCTGCTCGGTTTCCCCCTTGCGCATCAGTCCGGTGTCGACGTAGACGGGCGTGAGCTGGTCGCCGATGGCGCGGTACGCGAGTGCAGCCGCGACCGAGGAGTCGACGCCGCCCGACAGCGCGATGATGGCGTTGGCGTCGCCCACCTCGGCGGCGATTTCCTCGGTCGCGTCCTCGATGAAGGAATCGACGTCGACCATCAGGCCTCCACCCCCCGTTCCTCGGCCACCTGTCCGAGTGTCGCCTGGACGAACCCCACGAACGGCGGGCTCGCACGGTCGGGACGCGACCGGAACTCGGGGTGGAACTGCGTCCCCAGGAAGTACGGGTGGTCGTCGAGTTCGACGATCTCCATCCGGTTGCCCGCGCGGCCGGAGAAGGTGAGCGCCCCGGCTTCGAGGTCGTCGATGTACTCGGGGTTGACCTCGTAGCGGTGGCGGTGGCGCTCGGTGCAGGCGTCGGCGTCGTACACCTCGTGAGCGAGCGTCCCCTCCAGAATGTCGGTGGTGTGGGCACCGAGCCGCATCGTCCCGCCCAGGTCTTCGAGGTCGTACTGCTCGGGCAGGAGGTCGATCACGGGGTAGGGCGTGTCCTCGTCGATTTCGGCGGAGTGGGCGTCCTCCAGGCCGAGGACGTTCCGCGCGTACTCGACGACGGCCATCTGGAACCCGAGGCAGAGGCCGAGGAAGGGCACGTCGTTCTCGCGGGCGTACCGGATCGCCTCGATTTTCCCCTCGGAGCCACGGGAGCCGAAGCCGCCGGGGACGACGATGGCGTCGGCCTCGCGGAGGCGTTCGGTGTGGTGATCTCGCATCTCGTCGGCGTCGACCCAGAGGACGTTCACGTCGACTTCCTCGTGGATGCCCGCGTGTTTCAGCGCCTCGTGGATGGAGATGTACGCGTCTTCGAGGGCGTACTTGCCGACCAGGGCCACGTCGATTTCGCCGGTGCGCTCGCGGGTGACGAGTTCGCGCCACCGGCTGTCGCGTTCCGCCGGCGGCAACGCCTCGTCGTCGACGTGCAGTCGTTCCATCACGTACTCGTCGAGGCCTTCCTCTTCGACCATCAACGGGACGTGGTAGATGTCCTCGACGTCCGGATTCGAGAACACCGCGTCGGTCGGCACGTCACAGAACAGTGCGATCTTCTCTTTGGTCTCCTCGTCGAGACGATCCTCGCACCGCCCGACCAGCACGTCCGGCTGGAGGCCGATAGAGCGGAGTTCCTTCACGCTGTGCTGGGTGGGCTTGGTCTTCTGCTCGCCGTTTTTCGAGTAGGGAACCAGCGTGACGTGGGCGAAGAGAACGTCCTCGTCGTCTTCCTCGTGGGAGAACTGGCGGAGGGCTTCCAGATAGGGCATCCCCTCGATGTCACCGACGGTGCCGCCGACTTCGACGAGGCACACGTCGGTCCCCTCGGCGGCCTCGCGGATGCGTCGCTTGATGTCGTCGGTGATGTGAGGGATGATCTGCACCGTGTTCCCCAGGTAGTCGCCCGCGCGTTCCTTCTCGATGACGTGCTTGTACGTCTTCCCCGTGGTGATGTTGTGGTCGAACGTCATATCCGTCCCGAGGAAGCGTTCGTAGTTGCCCAGGTCGAGGTCGACCTCGCCCCCGTCTTTCAGCACGTACACCTCCCCGTGCTGGTAGGGGTTCATCGTCCCCGCGTCTACGTTGAGGTAGGGGTCGATCTTCACGGCGGTCACGTCGAAGCCCGCGTTCGACAGGAGGCGGCCGAGGCTCGCGGCCGTAATCCCCTTGCCGAGACCGGACATCACCCCGCCGGTCACGAAAACGAACTTCCGACCCAGTTCCGGGTCGTACCCTGTGTCGGGTTCCGTCGGCATAACGACCCTGCGCGAGCGCGCGTCAAAATCGTTTCGCCTGGGCGGGTGGCGTGGGCCTGACTCCCACAGCGGCCGAGCCAGCGACTCGCCGCAAGCGCAGGATTCGACGCGCTCGGAGCCGTCGCTCGCGTATGGAACTTCCGCGGCTCGGCTTCGGTACCTATCGGCTGACCGCTCCCGACCGCTGTCGAACCGCCGTCCGGACGGCCCTGGAGACGGGCTATCGCCACGTCGACACCGCCGAGTACTACGGCAACCAGGCGTCGGTCGGCGACGGCATCGCCGCGAGCGACATCGCTCGCGACGACGTGTTCCTCGCGTCGAAGGTGTGGCGTGACCGCCTCGACCACGACGACTTCCTCGCGAGCGCTCGCGAGCGAGTCGACCTGCTCGGCGTCGACACCCTCGACTTGCTCTACGTCCACTGGCCGCTCGGCACCTACGACCCCGAGGAGACGCTACCGGCGCTGGTCGAAGCGCGAGAGCGGGGACTGACCCGGCGGATCGGCCTCAGCAACGTCACACCCGCCCTGCCCGACGAGGCCATCGACCACCTGGACGAACTGCCGGCCGCCCACCAGGTCGAGATGCACCCCTTGCTTCCCCAGGAGGAACTCCGGGCCCACGCCGACCGCCACGGCTACTCGCTCGTCGCGTACGCCCCCATCGCGCGCAATGCAGTTGCGGACGTGCCCGAGATTCGGCAGGTGACCGAGAAACACGACGCCACGCCCGCGCAGGTGTCGCTGGCGTGGGCGCTCGAGAAGGACGTGGCGGTCATCCCGAAAGCGGGGACGCCTGCGCACGTCCGCGAGAACTACGGGGCGCTGGAGGTGGCCCTCGATGCCGAGGATATCGCTCGCATCGACGCCATCGACCGGGAAGAGCGGCTCGTCGACGTTCCGGAAGCACCCTGGAACTAGCCGTTCTCAGGCGCTACAGACCCGGTGAAGGTCGTCGAGTGACTCGATGACCCAGGTGGGCCACACGTCGAGATCCCAGTCGCGGCGGTGGGGGCGGCGGATGAACGCCGAATCGATGCCCGCGTTCTCGGCGGCCTTGATATCGGACTCGTTGTCGCCGACGAAGAGCGCGGACTCCGCGTCGAGGTCGGCCAGGGCGCGTTCGAGATAATGCGGGTTCGGCTTGCGAAGGTCGAGACTCTCGATGGTCGCTTCGCGGCCGTACGCGGTGTCGAACAGATCCGAGATGTCGAAATGGTCGAGGAGGAAATCGACCGTCTCTTGCTGGTTCGAACTGACGATGCCTTTTGCGAGGTCAAGGTCGGCCAGCGTGTCGATGTCGTCGTACGGCGTCTTCCGTCCTGCACGGGCCTCCTTTTGCTGGGCGCCGGAGAGGGTGCGGTCGCGCGTGCGCCAGAATGTCTCGGGGTCGAGATCGTACACATCACAGACGGTCGTGACTCGACTGGGGGTCGCGCCAACGGTCATATCCTCGACGTGAACGGGATCCGGGTCGGTTACACCGAACTGGGTGAACGTCTCCGCAGTGGCCTCCTGAAGCACATCGAACCGCGTTCGGCCGACGAGGACACCGTCGTTGTCGAAGACGACGGTATCGTAAGTCATGGGTTCTGTTGGGCGGCCGACGCTATAAGGGTTTCAGTCGGATCAGCACACCAGCGCGCCCCGGCACTTCGTCATGCTTTTCACTGCTGGCTCTAAGGTCGGAACATGAGCGCGGACGACAAGTATCCCGAAGATAGCGGCCGACGGCGGTTCGTCAAAGGGGTCGTCGGCGGCTCGGCGCTCGCCGGTGTCGGCGCCCTCGGGACGGTCACCGTCAACAGCGCGACCGCCTCGCCCGGTTCGGGTGGCGGGACGACCCAGGCGTGGGCCATCGAGAACACCGACGGCCCAGCGCCCCGCGGGATGCCCCAGATCCCGCTGGAGATCGACTCGGAGGGGTACGTCCGAGGGATCTGGCCCAAGGTCGAAACCGTCACGCAGGGCGGCCGACAGATCCAGATCGCCGAGATGGATCTCGGCGGCTCGACGTACACCTCGGAGTGGTTCCAGTACTGCGGCGTCGAGGGATACCAGGGCATCCAGCCCGGCTACGAGAGTGACAACTACTTCCGGTCAGGATCGAACCCCGCGTACGACTGGCAGTCCTCCAGCAAGGAGCAGGGGGATCGCTTTCACGTCGACGACTTCAGCGACTACAAGACCTGGGGCAACGGCATCGGCACGGCGGGCATCGGTAAGCCCGCGACGGGGACGTGGCGCTCCCAGGACGCGGAGGACGTGATCCCGATCCAGTTGCTCCGGAGTGAACGCATCGAGGAAGCCGCCAAGGACGACGAGTGGCTCCAGGCCAGCACGGCCGAAGGGTTCATCGCCTGGCTCAACAAGTGTACGCACTTCTGTTGTGTGCCGGGCTACAAACAGACCCAGGACGCCGCCCGGTTCAACGCGGCCAACGGCGTCTACTGCCAGTGCCACCAGTCGGTGTACGACCCCTTCAGCATCGTTCAGACGCTGTTCGTCTCGCGCCCCCGCCCCGACTAACGGCCGCCGCTGACCGGCGGAAACAGCGCGAGTTCGTCGTCCGTATCGAGCGTCGTCGCCAGCCCGTCGGCCGCGTTGATGTTCTCGCCGTTCCGGAGAACGTTGATGTGATCAGCCACGGCTCCCGAGTCGTCGAGGACGCGCTCGCGGAGCGCCGGCTTGCTCTCGAACAGCGCATCGAGCGCGTCGCCGACCGTCGCACCCCCGTCGATATCGACGCGGATCTCCCGGTCACCGGCCACTTCCGCGAGGTCCGCGAACAACTTCCACTGCATACCCGTGTGTCGCGTCCCGTCGGTCAAGAGGATTGCGTCTCGGTCGGTCGACTCCGCGCGTCGAGCCGTCGGTACGTTTCCGAGCGGCCGACCAGATACACCGTCTCGCCCGCCGCGAGCGTTCGCGACCGGGCGAGCGTGTCGACCGTCCCGTCGGCGCCACGGACGGCGACGACCGTCGCCTCCAGTTCCCGGACGGGCACGCCCACCAGGTCGCTCCCCTCGGCGACGGTGACGGCGTACATCGTCTCCTCGGCCGCGCGCAGGAGCGAGGCGAACTCGCGTTCTACCCGGGGTTCGGCGGGGAGGGTCACCAGCCGATACGTCTCGGTGGCGTCGAGCAGTGATGCGTCCTCCTCGTCGACTGCGAGCGTCGCCACGTCGTCGACGCACGCCCGGAGTTCCGCCGTCAGGACGCGTTCGGGGTCGGGCGCCGTCTGCCACACCTGGACGAGGTCACCCGGACTCGCGGCGTTGGCGGGGTCGGCCCGGACGGCGACGGCGACGGCACCCGGCGCGAGCGTCGGGCCGATACCGGTCGCACGGCTTCCCAGCGCGAGGAACTCGACGGTGCCGTCGGTGGACAGATCCACGTCGACGTGGCCGACCCCGTAGTCGTCCTGCAGACGGGTGACAAAGCGAGCTTCGAGTTCGTCGACCGTCAGCCGGCGGGGGAAGATGAGCGTCTTGCCCGCGAGCGTCTCCTTGGTCTCCGGCGAAACCGGATCGTAGCCGTCCATATCGCCGATGTCGTCGACATCCCCGGGGAGCGTCACGTCGGTGATTCGGCCGACCGAACGGACGAGGCGACTCACCTCCACGTCGAGTTCGCGCACGCCCGCGACGGCGAACACGTCGGTGGCGACCCGGTCACCGACCAGCCGACCCGCGGGGGCAGCGGCCGCGCCCACGGCCAGCGAGAGCAGATTGAACACCACGAGACCGGGCGAGAAAATGCCCGTCTCGCCGCTCAGGAGGTCGGAGAACACGCCCACGGTGTTGAGATACAGCGACACGAGCGAGAGGCCGAACAACACCGACAGCCACAACGGAAGCCTAGTCTTGGTGTACCACCGGTAGGCGAGCGCCGCCACGCCGCCGACGAGGGCGGCGCCGACGCCGAAGGCGACGAGGCGAACGATGGTGCGTGCCAGGGGTGGTTCGACCGCCGGCACCGGCACCTGGAGGATCACGCGACCGCCTCCCGGAACCCCGTGACGGCGTCGCGCGTCCCGACGACGAACAGGTCGTCCCCGGCGTCGAGCGCCTGGGAGCCACGCGGGGCGAACTGCCAGCGACCCCCGTGACGAACGGCGAGGGCGGTCACGCCGTACGTGTCCCGCAGCGACACGTCGCCGATGGTCGACCCCGCGACGGGCGCGCCCTCGCGGATCGTCACCTTCCGGATGCGGGTGCCCGCCCGCCGGAGCAACGAGACGAGTTCGTACTCGCGGCGGGTGCCACGCGACCGGATTTCGAGGCGGTCGACGGTCGACCCGAGCAGTGATTCGGCCGACCCGGCGTCGACGGCGACGGTCAGTCGGCCGTCGCCGCCGTCGGCGACCGGCAGCGACGGCGACGACGGGGCCGGGGCGCCACCGGTTCCGCCGTCGGGCACCCCCGCGGTTCGCGTCTCGTCGGCGCGGGCGCGGTCACTCCGGAGGCTCACGACGCTCCCGCGGTAAGTCTCGTCACCGTCCGTGATGGTCACCTCGTCGCCGCGGGCGGTGCCGGTGGGAAGCAACGCTCGCACCGAGACGCCACGCTTGCCCGGGGGGATGCGCTTCGAGAGGCCGCCCAGTGGCGGGGCGGCGCTCACCGTCGCTCGGGCGCGGTCGTCGAGCGACACCGCAACGTCCGCGAGGCCGAACTCCGTCCGGAGGCGGTCGGCCACCCGCGACTCCAGTTCGACCACGGGCACGTCGGCGGGGAAGTGCCACGACCACTCGCGGATCTCCTGCCGGAGGTCGGCGGGCACCGGCGGATAGCCCTCCATGTTCCCCACGTCGCCGGTAACGGACACCCGAACCCGTCCCCGGCCGCCGACCAGTTCCACCACGTCGGTCGAGAGGGTGCGGTCGGTGAGTTTGCGCAGGGAGAGTCGCCGCGGGAACGACGCCCCCATCCTGTCGCCAGCGTTGTGTGCGTACAGCGAGAGCATCAACACGACGATGACGGCCACGCTCAGACGGATCTGATTGGCCGAACGGGTGAACGTCGGATCGTTCAGTGCCAGCAGTCCGCCGTTGACGCCCGCGATGGCCACCGCGAGAACGACCACCCCGAAGGCGGGGACGGTGACTCCGGTGACGTATTTGAAGACGAAGCCGAGCCCCCAGGCGACCAGCGCCGGAATGATCCCGGTCAGGATACCGAGATAGATGCCGAGGAGCACTTCGACCGGAACCGAAGCCATAATTCGCCTCTCGACGCGGAAGCGTAAACCGCTGACGGGCGTCGATCCGACGGACTCTTTATCAGGCCGGTAGGCGAGAGAGTAGATATGGCTGCGAGTCGGGGCGAGCAGTTCCTCGGCGTCCGGGCCGCGGTTGGCCTGACGCTCCTCGCGGGGACGCTCTCGATGGTGACGGGAATCGTCCACATGGGATCGCCCACCGCACGGCCGCTCGTCCCGTTCGTCCCCCCGGTCGCACGCGCCACCGCCGGCTTCACCGGGACGCTCACGGGCTTTCTGTTGCTGGGGAGCGCGCTCGGCCTGCGGCGGGGGTTCCGTGCGGCCTGGTACTCCACGCTCTGTCTCCTCGCCGTCTCGGCGGCACAGGGGCTGGTACAGGCCAGCGAAACGTCGATCCCGCTGGTGGTGCTGTCCGGGGTGGCTCTGCCGGTAGTCGCGCTCAACCGCCACCGCTTCGACCGCTCGGTCGACCTCACGGCGACCCAACTGGCCGCGTTGCTGGCGCTCGCGGGATCGCAAGTGTACATCGCGACCGGCGCGTACGCGCTCCGCGACGAGTTCGGCGGCGTCGGAACGTTCGTCGACGCCGTCTACTTCGCGGTCGTCACCTCCAGCACCGTCGGATACGGCGACATCACCCCCCAGACCGCGGTAGCACGGCTGTTCGGCATCTCGGCGCTCGTCGTCGGCACCGCGAGTTTCGCCATCGCGCTCGGTGCGTTGCTGACGCCCGCCATCGAAGCTCGCCTCGTCAAAGCACTCGGAAAGATGACCCAATCAGAACTCGACTTGCTCGACGATCACGTCCTCGTCCTCGGCCACGGCGATCTGACCGAGGCGATCATCCAGGAACTGCGCGACAAAGCGACCTTCCTCGTCGTCGTGCCCGACGCCCAAGTCGCCCAGACGCTCAGTGAGCGCGGCATCGACACGCTCACGGGCGACACCAGCGACGAGGAGACGCTCCGGCGCGTCCACATCGAGGAGGCCCGGGCCGTCGTCGCCGCCACGAACGACGACGCGGCGGACGCACTGGCGATTCTGACCGCCCGCCACCTCGCGCCCGACGTACACATCGTCGCGGCGGCGACCCACCGGGAGAACGTGGCCAAACTCCGGCGCGCCGGCGCCGATACGGTCATCAGCCCCGCGAGCATCGGCGGCCACCTGCTCGTCGAGTCGGCGCTCGGCGGGCGCGACGTGGATACGGAGGCAATCGCCGACCGCTTGCTCGACGAGTTGTAGGTCGCCGCCGGGCGGTGGACTGCGGAGCGACGGTGAGTGCAAGCGGATCGGCGGTCGCCGACCGCTTGCTCGACGAGTTGGAGGTCGCCGCCGGGCGGTGGACTGCGGAGCGACGGTGAGTGCAAGCGGATCGGCGGTCGCCGACCGCTTGCTCGACGAGTTGGAGGTCGCCGCCGGGCGGTAGACCGCGGAGCGACGACGAGTTGGAGGTCGGCTCCGGTCGATGACGACGCCGTGCGGTGTCGGCCGACCGTCAGGGATGCCCCCGGTCGACGATGGCCACGTCGCAGTCTACGTCCCGCAGGCGCTCGAACGTGGGGGGTGCGAGAAAGCGCGAGGCTCGCGACCGCTCGCCCGACGATCCGACGATCAGCAGGTCGTACGCATCGGCGTTGGCGTCGATGAAGTCGGTGATGCGGCTGCGTGCCACCCGCGTCTCCACGTCCACGTCGACCGTCTCGGCGAGGTCGGCGAGCCGTTTCTCCGCGCCCCGGCGCTCCACTTCGGCGTCGATGCAGGTACAGACGCTCAGGCTCCCGCCCCGACTGACCAGTCGAGCCGCGAAGTCGAGCATCGCGTGGGCAGTGTCGCCGGGCCGTGCCACCGTCACGAGGACGCGCCGCCAACGGCGGCGGCCCGTCGTCGGACGGAAGGCGATGGCGTCGAACCGGCTATCGAAGACGCCACGAACGTACGGCGAGAGCAGGCCGTGCTCCTCCTCGTAGGGCGTGACCACGAGGTCACAGTTCGTGTTCGTCGCCGTCTCGACGGTGGTCGACACCGGCGCCCCGCGCGCGACGACCACCTCACAGGGGACGCCCACCCGGGTTCGCACCGTCTCGGCCGTGGTTTCGAGCCGTTCCGCCGTCGCGGTCGTCGCGTCGTCCATCGCCTCGGCCCCGTCCACCTCGGCGGTACCCCCGTCGCTCGCCGTCCCGTCATCTGGGGACTCGGTCGGATCGAGCACCGCCAGCAACACCACCTTCCCGGCGTCGTGGGCGGCGGCGAGGGTGGCGCCGAAGATCGCCGTCGTCTCCGTGTCGGCGGCGTCGCCTCGCATCGGGACGAGGACGTGATCGTCGCCCTGTGCGGTGTCGTAGAGATACTGCGCGCGGCGCTCGTAGAACCGCGAGCGCCAGACGGTGAAGACGGCGGCGACGAGGGCGCCGAAGACGGCGACGCTCGTCACGTACGCTTCGGGCGAGGCGTCGTCGGTCACGAGAACGAGCAGCGCCGTCGAGAACGCGGCGGGTTCCTCCACGTCGAGCAGCCACGTCGCGACGCCGGTCAGGAAGATGGAGAGCGCGGCGCTCGCGGGCGAGACGACCACGCCCGGGGTCAGAATCCGGGTCGGGAGGCGGAGCGCTGCCCACCCGCAGAGCGCACCGACGACCAGGCCGACGACGAACTTCCGGGGTGAGGCGTAGCGTCCCTCGGGGTCGGAAAAGAGGGTGTACGCGCCCGAGGCGAGCGGCGGGAAGAGGAGAAAGGAGAGTTCGGTCAGCGCGTTCGAGACGAGGGTCACGAAGCCGATGAGCAAGGGTACCGCTACCAGCACCGTCAGGTGGAGGAGGTTGCCGGTGTGCTGGAGCCAGCGGCCGAATGCAGCGAGTTCGCGGCGTTCCAGCCGTCTGAGGCGGCGCGCGACGGCGACGAGACGTGCGAGTACCCTGTCGAGCATCGCCCTATCCGAGCGTGGCGGCAGCGTCGAGCGCCAGTCCGATCATCCGCTCGACGTTGTCGTGGGCCTTCGGCGGGAGTTCGTCCTCGGTGGCGTCGCCGCTCCCCTTCTGGGTGCCCTCGACGAGGTTGCCGTCGACGGTGCAGATGGCGCCCGCGCGCAACCCTTTCCGCCGGGCGAGGGTGAACAGCGCCGCGGCCTCCATCTCGACGGCCAACAGTCCGGCAGCCTCCCAGTCGTCGACGTAGTCGTCGGTTTCGGCGTAGAAGGCGTCGTCAGTGACGACGGGGCCGACGTGAACCGCCTCGCCCGCCCCCTCCGCGGCGTCGGCCAGGGCGCGCACCACATCGAAATCGGGGACGGCCGGGTACTCCACCCGTTCGTAGCGCTTGGTCGTCCCCTCCTCTTTGGCCGCGGCCGTCGCGACCACCATGTCGCCGATGTCGATGCCCGCCTGGAGCGCGCCGGTCGTCCCCGGACGGATCATCGTCTCGACGCCGGCAGCCGCGAGTTCCTCCAGCGCGATGGCCGCCGAGGGCGACCCGACTCCGGTCGAACAGACAGTCAGCGGGACGCCCGCGTACTCGGCGTTGACGAGGCGATACTCGCGGTTGTGCGCGAGTTCCTCGACGGCGTCGCAGTGATCGGCGATGCGCTCGACACGACCCGGATCGCCCGGCATGAGCGCCACGTCGTGAACGTCGTCCTCGTCGACCCGCAGGTGTGGCTGGAGCGCCATACGGTACCCACGCCCCGCCGGGGGCAAAACAGTCTCGGCTCGGGCGGGGAGTCCTCCCGAAACGGAACGCCGCCCGAGCGTCGGATCGGGGGGATGGCTCAACCGTCCGTTTCACCGACCACAGAAATCATCCCCGCCGGGAGCGACCTCCGCCTATGGACGTGGATCGACGGCAGTTCCTCGCGACGGCCACCACCGGTGGACTCGTGTCGTTGACCGGCTGTCTCGACGCACTCGGTGACGGGGGTGGCATCGGTGACGACACCAGCCGAAAGCTCCGCCTCGACCTGTCGACGGCGCCGACGCCCCTCCGCTCGGACTACGTGGTCGACCTGTCGTCGACGGAACGGCCGTGGGACGAACGGGCCTTCGCGGCGACGCTCGACGGCGACACCTACACCACACAGTACCGGCGTCCGTTCGGGTCGCGCCCCGACGAGCCGAAATACACCCGCCACGAGGGGACGTACTACCGCCTCGACGGCCTCGTCGTCGACGAGGCGACCGCCACCCGCCCCGTCCTCCGCCTGTCGGCGGTGAGCGACGCCGGGTCGGACGACGCACCCGAGGCCGTCGCCGCCGACTCGCTCCCCGAGTTCGACCGGACGGCCGTCCACGTCGCGCACATGGCCGCGCGAGCGAGGGGGAACGAGGGCGGCGCCCCGTGGGGAGTGGTACGGCGCGGCGGCTTCGTCTACCGTCGCGAGGCCGACGCCGAGCGAAGCCGCCTCGTCGGCGACGGCGGGCCGAGCCACGTCATCTACCACGGGCGGGTGTACGCCGTCGAAGTGAGCCGCGAACGGTTCTACGAACCGGTGTATCGGGCGACGGTCGACCCCGTCGCCGAGACGCCGGAGCGGATGGAGGCCATCCTCCGTGCGCAGCTCGTCGACGTGCGGCTCTCCGAGGCGACGCTCTCGTCCGATGCCCGGTCGATACTGCGGGAGGCCCAAGGCGAGGGCTACGCGGAGACACATCCCTACTCGTCGGCCTACCGGACGCTTCTGACGGCACTCCACGCCCGCGCCTACCTCGACGGCAATATCGAGAAGGACGCGTACGTCGACGACCTCGGCTCCGGCATGGTGCGCTACGACGGGAGATACTACGTCTATCGCCTCCGATTCCTGTCTGTCGACGCGGCGTGACCGACGGGCGGCACAGGAGCGGGAATCACCCGGACGAGCCGGACATCATTTCACCAACGTGCTGTTTTTGGCGCATCACGATCAATCATTCACTACGCCTCCGGCGTGTCCCGAGTGCGGGGGTGACGGGGAGGTGGTCTGCGCCGTCTGCGGGGAACCGGGCAGACGAGCGAGCGGTGTGTCGTGTGTGGCGGGAGCGAGACGACACGCGCACGCGAAACCGGAGCAAGGGTGGATGCACTGTACGAACTGCGGGGGAGTGGCGAAGTCGTCGACCTGTGTCCGAACTGCGTGAACGGACTCCTGTCCGACCTGTGGCGGAACCGGAGCGGCGCCGTAGGTCGCGGTCGAGCCGTCATCCGGCGATGGCGAACAACAACACGTTGTGCACGCCGGGGCCGAGGCCGACGGCGGCGACGAATCCGAGGAGGAGTCGACCTTCAGTCGGCGCCTCGCGCACCGTCTCGGTCAGCGCGACCACCACGGCCGAGGCGACGACGAGTTTCACGCAGACGAACAACCACCCGCTCCCGATCAGGTCGGCGGTCGGGAGCGACGCCGCGAACTCGATGACGAGCGCCGAGAGCGGAGTGCGTTCGCCAAATCCCAGGAGGTCGACGCCGACGGCGGTCGAGACGCCGTCGAGGGCGTGAGCGGCGACGGCGAGGGCACCGATCCGACCCGTCGCGGTGACGCCGGGACGAACCCGCCGGAGGAGCGCCCACGTCGCGGCGGCGACACCGGCGGCGGCGACGAGGATACCGACCGCCGGGCCGAGGCGGAGCGAGCCCCGCCCGGCGCCGGCGGCGAGGGCCACGGCGACGACGGGCAGGAAGGCGCCGGCGCCGACGAGGCCCAGAATCGGTGCGGTGTCACGGGGCGCCGCGTCGGCGACGAGCCACGCCGTCCCGGCGAGGGCGGCGACGCTGAGATAGACCGCGGGGGTTCCGGCGAGCGGTCGGACGGCGGCCGGGAGTACGTCGACCACGTAGAGGACGTGCAGGGCGGAGCCGAGCATCATCCACGGCACGAACGCGAGGACGACCCGTTCGGTGACGGCGGGACGGCGACGGACGAGGAAACCCGCGACGGCGGCGAGCGCCACGAGGAGGGCGAGGAGGAAGGGAAGCGGCGGGAGGGCGAACCCTTCGGGCAGAAGCGCCATGGGTGAAAGGTACCGAGTCGCCGGGAAAGCCTTACGCTCCGACGGCGTCAGGGCCGAGTATGGATCGAGCCGACTTCGCCGCGCGCATCGACCACACCGTCCTCGGGCCGGCGACGACGCCCGCCGACGCCCGGCGAGTCGCCGCCGAAGCCGAGGCGTACGGCACGAACGCCTGCGTGCCGCCGTGTTACGTCTCGGCGACGGCCGACGCCGTCCCGGACGTGGCGCTCGTGACGGTGGTTGGCTTCCCGCACGGACAACACGCCCCCGCGGTGAAACGCAAAGAAGCGGTCGAGGCCTGGGAGGACGGCGCCGACGAACTCGACGTGGTGCTGAACGTGGGGCGCCTGAAGGCCGGTGAGGACGACGCCGTGATCGACGAACTGGCGGAACTGATCGCGGCGGTGCCCACGCCAGTGAAGGTCATCGTCGAAGCGCCGTTGCTGACCGAGGCGGAGAAACGGCGGGCGGCGGAGGCGGCCGTCGAGGCCGACGCCGACTATCTGAAGACGGGCACCGGGGTCGCCGGGCCGGCGACCGTCGCCGACGTGGAACTCCTCGCGGAATATCTCCCGGTGAAAGCGAGCGGTGGGATCGAAACGACCGAGGAGGCGCGGGCGATGCTCGCCGCGGGCGCCGAGCGCATCGGTGCGTCGGCGGGGGTCGACCTGGTCGAGGGGTTCGACGACTAAGAGAGCGCCACGAACGCCGCCTCCGACTCCGAGTCGCCGCTCACCGGAACGAACACGGTGCCGTTGGCGACGGCGAGGCCGCGCACGACCGACCCGCCGACGCCGTGCCGCCAGCGCCGGGCGGCGAGACGCCAGTCGCCGACGCCGACGCCGCCGTCACTCCGATACGCCGAGACGCCGTCTTCCTCGCCGACGTAGAGCGTGTCGCCCGTGCCGGCCATCCCCGCGACGAACGACCCGTCGAGCGACCAGCGTCGGTTCCCGCCGTGACGGCCCCTCGCCACCAGGCCGCCGCCGTCGGCGCCGTAGACGGTGTCGTCGGTGACGACGAGCGCGTCTTTCGCGGTGCCGTCCGCGTCGTGCCAGCGCGTCGCCCCGGCGTGGAGACCGTCGGCGAGTTCGAACGTCCCGCCGCCGAACGTCGCCGCGTAGACGGGGCCGCCGTTTCCGAGGGCCGCGTCGACGACGCTCCCGGGGAGTTTCCGCCGCCACAGCCCCCGACTCTCGAAGAGGGCGTACACCTCGCCCGCCTCGGTGCCGACGTAGGCCACGGCCCGATCCGTCGCCAGCGACGTGACCGCCCCGAACACCGAGGCCGTCCAGCGAACGGCACCCGTCTCGGCGTCGACGCGGGCGACCGTCCCGTCCCGCGTCCCCACGAACAGCGTGCCCCAGTCGTGGTCGGGGACGGGAGCCACGGTCACGTCCGTCAGGTCGGCCTGCCAGCGCTCGCTGCCATCGGCAGCGTCGAGGGCGAGGAGGCCGCGCTGGTCGTCGGTACCGACGTAGACGACGCCGTCGTTGACGGCCGGGCCAGTCGTCCGTACCGTCGACTGCCCGGGCGGTGGCGTCCGGTTCCACCCCGCGTGGCCGTCGAGAGCGAAGGTTCGGAGGCCACCGAGCGTCGGGAGGTAGACGCGGCCGCCGGCGACGACGGGACGACCGGTCGGCTGTGGCACCGTCCGGCGCCACTGCTCGTCGGCACCCGACCGGGGCCCGACGGGGTTCGGATTGTAGCTCGTGCCGCCGGCGTCGAATCCGGGGAGCGGCCAGTCGGTTCGCCCGCCCGTCGCGGGCGGCGGATCGGCGCCGAGACAGCCACCCGTTGCGAGGAGCCCGAGACTGGCGAGCACGCGGCGTCTGGAGGGCATCGAAGGCCGTTGCGTCCGGCGACGACAAAGGTGCTGTGGCCGACCCGGACCGTCGCGCTTTTCTCCGCGCGCACGCTACCGCCGACAACCGAATGGCCCGCTATCACATCGAGACGTACGGGTGTACGGCCAACCGCGGCGAGAGCCGCACCATCGAGCGGCGCCTCCGCGACGGGGGACACCGCCCGGCAGACGGCCCCGGGGAGGCCGACGTGGCCATCCTCAACACCTGTACGGTCGTGGAGAAGACGGAGCGCAACATGCTCCGGCGGGCCGAGGAACTGCAGGCGGAGACGGGCGACCTGGTCGTCACGGGCTGTATGGCGCTGGCGCAGGGCGAGGCGTTCGACGAGGCGGGCGTGGACGCCGACGTCGTCCACTGGGATGACGTGCCCGCGGCCGCGATGAACGGCGAGTGTCCGACGACGACGCCCGACGCCGAACCCGTCCTCGACGGCGTCGTCGGTATCCTCCCCATCGCTCGGGGCTGTATGAGCGACTGTTCGTACTGCATCACCAAGCAGGCGACCGGAAAAATCGACTCGCCGCCAGTCGAGGAGAACGTCGAGAAGGCACGGGCGCTCGTTCACGCGGGGGCGAGGGAGATTCGCATCACCGGCCAGGACACCGGCGTCTACGGCTGGGACGAGGGCGAGCGAAAGCTCCACGTCCTGCTCGACCGCATCTGCGATATCGACGGCGAGTTCCGGGTGCGCGTCGGGATGGCGAACCCGAAGGGGGTTCACGGCATCCGCGAGGAACTCGCCGACGTGTTCGCCGCGAACGACGAGCTCTACAACTTCCTGCACGCGCCGGTGCAGTCCGGGTCGAACGACGTACTCGGCGACATGCGTCGCCAACACCAGGTCGAGGAGTTTCTCGAAGTCGTCGCGACGTTCGACGACCGACTCGACGAGTGGACGCTCTCGACCGATTTCATCGTCGGCTTTCCCACGGAGACGGAGGCGGATCACGAGCAGAGCATGGAGCTTCTGCGCCGGGTGCGTCCCGAGAAGATCAACGTCACGCGCTTCTCGAAGCGTCCGGGCACCGACGCCGCCGACCTGAAAGGCCTGGGCGGGACGGTCAAGAAGGAGCGGTCGAAGGCGATGTCGGAACTGAAACGTCAGGTGGTCGGCGAGGTACACGAGTCGATGGTCGGCGACCGCCGGGAGGTGCTGGCAGTGCGGCCGGGCACCGGCGACTCCGTGAAATGTCGCGACGGCGCCTACCGGCAGGTGATCGTCCAGCACGCAGACGAGCACGGGATCGAACCCGGCGACACCGTCGAGGTGGAGATTACGAGCCACGAGACGATGTACGTCTTCGGACAGCCGGTATGAGCAAGTGGCTCCGGAGCGGCCTCCGCCGTGACATCTGCGTCGTCGTCGCGAGCGAGGGAGCGCCGACGGCCCAGGAGTGTAAGGCCGCGCTCGAATCCCAGTACGGCGACCGCATCGAGCCCTCGACGTTCTACGGAGCCCTGGACACGCTGGTCGACCGCGGCCACCTCACGAAGACGGCCGACGGCATCCACGACCGATACGAACTCACCGACGCGGGCGAGCGTGGACTCCGCGCCCACTACGCGTGGGTGCGGGCGGCGCTGGACGACGCCGACTAACGTGGCGCCGTCGAGGACGAGGATCGGTCGGCGGCGTCCTTCCACTCGCCGAGACCCGCCGGGTCGAGGTGGACGTGCACGTCGGAGACGGGTTCGATCTCCCGGACGCGCTCCCGGAGTTCCGTCTCGATGTCGTGAGCCTCGGTGAGCGAGTAGTCGCCGTCGATTTCGGCGTGGAACTCGACTTCGATCATGTGGCCGGAGTAGTACGCGACGAAGTCGTGAACGCCGCGCACCTCGGGATGGGAGCGGATGGCGGCCTCGATGCGCTCGCAGTCCTCGGCAGGCGGCGCACTGTCGGAGAGATACCGGATATTCTCCCGCGAGATTTCTACCCCCTGGTAGATGACGAGGAGGCTCACCACGCCGCCGGCGATGGGATCGAGGATCGGATAGCCAAGCGCCATGCCGCCGACGCCGACGAACGCGGCGAGGGTAGTGTAGATGTCGTTCTTGCTGTCGGCGACGAGGGCCCGCAGGCCGGGCGACCCGACGGTGCGGTTGACGGCGAGGGTGTACCAGTAACAGGCGTAGCGATCGAGCAGGGCAAAGAGGAGGCCGACCACGAGGAGCGTGCTGTACTCGGCACTGGGATCGCCGAGCAGCGCGTGTCCCGCGTCGTAGAGGAGTTTTAGCCCCAGGAGAACGAGCACGCCCCCGACGAACAGGGCAGAGAGGGGTTCGAACCGCTCGTGTCCGTGCGGATGGGAGCTGTCGGGGTCGTCGTAGACGAACCGGCCCCAGACGAGGACGACGGCGCTCGCAAGCAGGTCGGCGACGGAGTGGGCGGCGTCGGCCATGAGTGCGAGGCTCCCCGAGAGAAGCCCAAGCGTCCCCTCGACACCGATTTTGAGGACGTTCGAGCCGACGTTGACCCACGACGCCTTGAGGAACGCCGTTCGATCCTCCGTCATTGGCCGTACCGAGGAGCTATATCCACATAAGCGGTGTCATTAGTCCGGTACACGCGAGGTTTCGACTCGGTCTAATCCGTCTCGAACGAGAAGGTGACCGCGTGATCCTCGCCGGGCACCGTCGCACCGGGTTGCTCGGCGAAGGCGTCGTGGAGGCGGTCGTAGGAGTCGTCGACCGCCTCGACGATCACCTTCGTATCCGCGACGACCGGCATGAAGTTAGTGTCGCCCGACCACCGGGGGACGACGTGAGTGTGGAGATGGTCGTCGATGGAGCCACCGGAGGCCTCCCCACCGAGGTTGAGGCCGGCGTTACACCCGTCGGGATCGAACGCGGCCGCCAGCGCGTCGAACGTCCGCTGTTTGAGGCGGGCGTGATCCAGCAGTTCGGCGTCGGCGAGCGCCTGATACGCGCCCGCGTGCCGATACGGGATGACCATGACGTGGCCCGGGTTGTACGGGTAGTTGTTCATGATGACGAAGGTGTGGTCGCTTCGGGCGACGATCCGGTGTTCCCGGTCGTCGCCGCGGTCGGGGAGGAGACAGAACGGGCAGCCGTCGAGGCCGTCTTCGTCGCGGGTCACCCATTCGATCCGCCACGGGGCGAACACTTGGTCCATATCGTGGCGGGGTCGCCCAGTGGCTTATATCGTCTGCCTGCGGCGACGGATTCCGTCAGTCGAGCGTCAGACGACGGTGATTCTCACCTCTGAAAACCCGAATTTTTCCGGGTTAAGCGCATTTAATCCGGGTTAACCGAGTGCCGGGCTTATGCAGTCGGGTGCGGTATAGGAAGTCGATGAAGGCGAAGCGACCGAACCCAGACGCCAACCACGAACTGTGTCCCGAGTGCGGACGGGAAACCAGGCACACGGTACGGGTGGAGATTCGAACGGAGAATCCTGCCTCGGCCAACGCGGCGTTCTCACGGGAGCCCTATCGAGTCGCGGTCTGTGCCGTCTGCGAGGCGGAGTCGATTCAGCGGATGAACGACGCCTAGACGGTCGTGACCTCACACCCGTCCTCGGTGACGATGACGGTGTGTTCGGCCTGGCTGACGAGGCGCCCCGCTTGTTCTTTCAGTACGGGATACCCGTGGATCACGTCCTGCTGTTTGAGTCGGCGGAGCGCCATCTCCGCCCGCGGAACGTCGAGCCACCGCGCGGCAAACGGGAGGGTGCGGTACTCTTCGGTGACCACGTCGAGTACCTTCCGGGCCTGCCGGTTGCGCACCGAGCGCTCGTGTTCGAGGCCGTAAATCTCCTCTTTGCCCCCCTCGCTCACCTTGCCACGACCGTCGGTAGCGAACGGTTCGATAGCGATCACGTCGCCGACTTCGAGTTCGGCGCCGTGGTCGACGCCGCGGTTGGGGACGCTCGGCCCCGTGTGGGCGTCCCACTGCTCGACACCGTGGCCCGAGAGGTTGAGAACGGGCGTGTAGCCGTAACCGTGGATCACGTCCTCGATTTCGGCACCGATCGTCCCGGTGTCGGCACCGGGTTCGACGGCGTCGATGGCTACGTCCAGGGCCTCCTCGGCGGCCTCAACCAGTTCCGGGTTCCCGGAGAGGTCGACCGTCGTGGCGGCGTCAGCGATGTAGCCGTCGACGTGGACGCCCACGTCGAGACAGACCATCTCCTCGCCGAACTCGGTGTCGTCGTCGCGGGCGGGCGTCGCGTGGCTGGCCTCCTCGTCGACGCTGATGTTGACGGGGAAGGCGGGGCCGTCGGCCAGTTCGTCGATCCGCGCTTCGGCGTGTTCGGCCACCTCCAACTGGGTCACGCCCGGTTCGATCATCTCGGCTGCCTCGTCGAGGACGGTTCGCAACGCCTCGCCGGCCCGGCGATACTTTTCGACAGTCTCCTCGTCGAGGGTTCCAACGCTCATGGACGCTCTTGGCGTGAGTCGGGGAAAGAGGTTGCGGCATCGCCGGTCGACGGACGCGCCGGCGTGCGCTCGGTCGGGTCGATCACTCGGCCTCGGCGACGGCCACCTGCATCGACGCGCTGTTGAACGCGGCGCCGACGCCGTCGGGGCCACCGACGATCACGCCCGCCTCCGATCCGGTGAGCGCCTCGAACTCCTCGATGGCGAGCGTCGCGGCCCGGCCGGCCGCCGCGCCGTCGGCGAGGTGGTCGACGGCCCGGCGGGCGAGGGTGACGCGAGCGATGTCCTCGCCCGCGCCCGTCGCGCTGGCGCCGCCGGCGGGCGTACAGTAGAAGCCGGCGCCGACCTGTGGCACGTCGCCGACGCGGCCCGCGAGCGCGAACCAGCGGCCGGCAGTCGAGGTAGCGGCGGCGAATCGCCCGCCCGCGTGGGCGACGGCGCCGACGGTGTCGTGGTCGGCGGGGGCGTCGGTACTGCCGAACCGATCCCGGAGCCAGTCGAGGTGGTCGCGGGGCGAGGCGTGGTGACCATCGGGCGGATGGGCGTCGGCGAAGCGCGCCCGGGTGCGCTCGGTCGTCAGGTCGAGCCCCGTCTCGACGCCGAAGTCGGCCGCCAGTGCCGCCGCCTCCGACCCGGCGACGAGGACGTGTGGCGTCTCGCGGGCGACGACCCGTGCGGCGCTCACGGCGTGTTCGACGCCCGGCACCGCTGCGACGGCGCCGACCGTCCGGTCGGGTGTCATACAGCCAGCGTCGACCCGGACGACCCCGTCGGACTGGACGGCGCCGCCACGTCCGGCGTTGAATCGCTCGTCCGTCTCGAGCCGTCGGATCGCCGTCTCGACGGCCTCGAGCGGCGTGTCTGCGGTCGTGGCGTCGCGAGCCGCGGCGTCGAGGACGGCCCCGCGGTCGGGTGTCGCCCGAGTGCCGGAGCCAGCGCCCCCGTGGACGATGACGCGCATACCGAGGGGACGGGCGGTTCGAAGATAAGCCTCGTGCCGGGCGAACGGTACCGTGCGCCGGAATAACGGCAGGCCTTTCACGTTGGTGGGAGAACTCGGCGACGATATGAGCTACGAGAAAGTCACGGTTCCAGCCGACGGTGAACGGATCACCGTCGACGAGGACACCGGCGAACTCGACGTACCGTCGAACCCGATCATTCCCATCATCTTCGGCGACGGGATCGGAACGGACGTTGGCCCCGCCGCCCAGCAGGTGCTCGATGCCGCCGCCGAGGCGACGGGTCGCTCGATCCACTGGATGCGGCTCTACGCCGGCGAATCCGCCCGCGAACGCTACGACGAGAACCTGCCCGCGGAGACGGTCGAGGCCATCCGCGAACACCGGGTCGCGATCAAAGGGCCGCTCACGACGCCCGTCGGCTCCGGCTTCCGGTCGCTGAACGTCGCCCTCCGAAAGAAACTCGACCTCTACGCGAACGTGCGCCCGACGTACCATCTGGACGGCGTCCCCTCTCCGGTGAAATCGCCGGAGAAGATGGATATGGTCAACTTCCGGGAGAACACCGAGGACGTGTACGCCGGCATCGAGTGGGAGGCCGGCACCGACGAGGTCGAGCGAGTTCGCGAGTTCGTCGAGGAGGAGATGGGTTTCGACGACGTCATCCACGACGGCCCGGTCGGCCTCGGCCTCAAGCCCATCTCGGAGTTCGGCACCAAGCGCCTGGTGCGGCGAGCCATCGACTACGCCCTCGAAAACGGTCGCGACTCGGTGACGCTCGTCCACAAGGGCAACATCATGAAGTTCACCGAGGCGGCCTTCCGTGACTGGGGCTACGAACTCGCCGAGGAGGAGTACGGCGACGAGGTCATCACCGAAGACGTTCTCTGGGAGGAGTACGACGGCGAGGCGCCCGAGGGCGTGGTCGTCGTCAAGGATCGCATCGCCGACAACATGCTCCAGCAACTGCTGACCCGCACCGAACAGTACGACGTGTTGGCGATGCCCAACCTCAACGGCGACTACCTGTCGGACGCGGCGGGCGCACAGATCGGTGGTCTCGGCATCGCACCGGGCGCGAACTTCGGCGACGGCCGCTGCCTGGCCGAACCCGTTCACGGATCCGCGCCGAAGTACGCGGGCGAGGACAAGGTCAACCCCACCGCGATGATCCTCTCGGGGCGGATCATGCTCGAACACCTCGGCTGGGACGACGCCGCCGACCTCGTGCGTGACGCCGTCGAGGAGACGATCTCCGACGGGAAGGTCACCTACGACCTGCACCGACAGATCGAGGGCGGCACCAAACTCGCCACCAGCGAGTACGCCGACGCAGTCGTCGAGAACATCGAGCGGTTGGCCTGAGCGTCCCGACCACGGCGTGCCGGTGCCGACAGTATCGCGCGCGTTTCTTCACTAATTTATACTCGGAGGGGAAGGAGAGTGTATGAGCGAGCCACACGTACTGTTGCTCGGTGCACCGGGAGCGGGTAAAGGAACCCAGAGCAAGCGCCTCGCCGAGGCGTTCGACATCGAACACGTCACCACGGGTGACGCGCTCCGGGCGAACAAGGACATGGACATCAGCCACCTGGACACCGAGTACGATACGCCGCGCGCCTACATGGAGGCGGGCGAACTCGTCCCGGACGAAGTGGTCAACGAAATCGTCAAGACGGCACTCTCGGAGGCCGACGGCTACGTCCTCGACGGCTACCCCCGCAATCTGGATCAGGCCCAGTACCTCTCGGGGATCACCGACCTCGACGCCGTGATCTTCCTGGACGTGAGCGAGGCGGAACTCGTCGACCGACTCACCGGTCGCCGGGTGTGCGAGGACTGCGGCGCCAACTACCACGTGGAGTTCAGCCCGCCCGAGGAGGAGGGCGTCTGCGACGAGTGCGGCGGCGACCTGATCCAGCGCGACGACGACACGGAAGACACCGTGCGCGAGCGCCTGCGAGTGTACGAGGAAAACACGGAACCGGTGGTCGAACACTACCGCGACGAGGGCGTCCTGGTCGAAGTCGACGGCGAAGGGGCGCCGGACGAAGTGTTCGAGTCGATCCGCGACGTGGTCGCTGACGCGACGAACTGACCGACCGAACGTCTATCCGTCGGGCGAACCCACCGACACCGTGCGCTCCACCACTCACCGAAGCCTGTGCGGCGTTCTCGGCGGGTTCCTGATCGTCCTCGTCAGCGCCGGTGTCACGCTACTGAGTGTCGGCATCCTCGCTACGCCGGCACGGATGCTCCAGGCAGGACTGCTGGCCACGGCCGGCGTACTCGACGTCGTCGCGGCAGTCGACACCCCGCTCACCGACCGGGTCGACTGGTATCGGCTGAGCGGGGCGGCGAACGTGGCGCTCGGACTCGCGCTTCCGGTCGGCCTCCTCGACTGGGGGACGGACACGGGCGGCACCGTCTTCGTGGCCGTCTCGGCGGTCGGGGGGCTGGCGCTCGCCGCGATTGGCGTGGACATCTGTCTCTACGCCGGCGCGCACATCTACGAGCGACCGCTCGACGTGCCGGCCGAGAGGGCCGCCGAGTGAGCGATCCCCCCGAACGGAGAGTAAAAGCTTCATAACAGCCGGGTGGCTACGTTCACCCAATGGCACGGATCGAGCAGAAGGTGCGAGACCTCGTCTCCGAAGACGCGGAGATGGAGGCGGTCGTGCGGACGGTTCTCGACCGCGCGGAGGAGGGCGAGGTCAAGTGGGTCGACGTCCGCGACGATTTATCGAGCGGCCAGTGGGGACATCTCATCGAGGCCGGCATCCTGGTCGACGGCGACGCCGGATTTCGGCTGGCCGACGCCGAGGCAACTCGTGATGCGCTCGAGAACGGGACGGCCACGACCACCACGACGACAACCACCACGACCGACGACGAAGACGAGGACGACACTTCCTGGTCGATGTGGGACAAGGGGGCGGCACTCGTCAGCGTCGGCCTGTTCGCGGGCTACTCGTGGGCGCCGATGCGGAACGTCATCGGCAACATCATGAACGTGGTACTCGGCCCGCTGAACGCGGCGCTGCCCTTCTACGCCGTCGTCATGGTTCTCGCCGTGGTGACAGGCCTGTACTCGACGATCCTGCAGGCGAACCTGATGGACACCGAGAAGATGGGCGAGTATCAGGAGAAGATGCAGGAGATCCAGGAGAAACGCAAGGCGGCCAAAGAGCGGGGCGACGACGAAGCCCTCGACCGGATTCAGGACGAGCAGATGGAAGCCATGGGCGACCAGATGGGGATGTTCAAAGAACAGTTCCGCCCGATGGTGTGGATCATGTTCCTCACCATCCCTGTCTTCCTCTGGATGTACTGGAAGGTCGGCATCGGCGATCCCAGCAGCGGACAGTTCGGGACGCTCGTCCTGCCGTTCCGCGGGACGGTCGCCTGGAAAGACGCGGTGCTCGGCCCGATCCAGGTGTGGATCCTCTGGTATTTCCTCTGTTCCATGGGGTTCACGCAGATCATCCGAAAGGGGCTGAACATCGACATCAGTCCGACCGGCACGTAGCCGGCCCCGCGCGGGTCGCTCGGCCGAGCGCGCCCCAAGTGAACACGCTCTTTTAGGCGGCCCCCTTCAGTGGCGATATGCTACTCACCGTGTCCGGGCCGGCGGGCAGTGGGAAAAGCACCACTGCCGCCGGTCTCGCGGAGGCGCTTGATCTGGAGCACGTCAGCGGCGGCGACATCTTTCGTGACCTCGCCGCCGAGCGTGGCTACTCCCCCGTCGAGTTCAACGAACTCGCGGAGGAGGACGAACATATCGACCGTGACCTCGACCGCCGCCTGTATCAGATCGCCCGGGATCGGGACGGCGTCGTCCTCGAATCCCGTCTCGCCGGGTGGCTGGCCGGCGACTACGCCGACTTCCGCCTCTGGCTCGACGCCCCCATCGACGTCCGGGCGACCCGCATCGCCGACCGCGAGGACAAGTCGCCCGAACGCGCCCGCGAGGAGACACTCCGCCGCGAACGCAGCGAGCAGAAACGCTACGCCGACTACTACGACATCCCCATCGACGACCTCTCGATTTACGACCTCGTGGTGAACACCGCGCGGTGGACCGCCGCCGACGTGTTGGCGATCCTCACGACCGCAATCGAGCGGTACGACCCCGTGGCCGACGAGGGGCGCTACCCCGTCGATGCCGTCGACTTCGAGCCGTGACATGACACTGCGCGATCCGCCGGGCAGTCGGTCGCTCGACGCCCTCCTCGCGTTCGGCGTCGTCAATCTCGACAAACCGCCCGGCCCCTCCGCCCACCAGGTCGCGGGCTGGGTACGCGACCTCGCTGGCGTCGAGAGGGCCGCCCACGCGGGCACGCTCGACCCGAAGGTGACGGGCTGTCTCCCCGTCATGCTCGGGAACGCCACCCGCCTCGCTCCCGTCTTTCTCGAAGGCCGCAAGGAGTACGTCGCCGTCCTCGAACTCCACGGCCGCCCACCCGCCGACCTCGACGGCGTGATCGCGGAGTTCGAAGGCGAAATCTACCAGAAGCCACCGCGCAAGAGTGCCGTCGCCCGCCGCCTCCGCACCCGCACGATCCACGACCTCGACGTCCTCGAAACGCGCGACCGGCAGGCCCTCCTCCGCATCGAATGTGCGAGCGGAACCTACGTCCGCAAACTCTGTCACGACCTCGGCCTCGCCCTCGGCACCGGCGCCCACATGGGCGACCTCCGACGGACGGCTACCGACCCCTTCGACGACCGCGACCTCGTGACGCTTCACGACCTCGCCGACGCCCTCGCCGTCGCCGAAGCGGGCGACGAGGAACCGCTCCGCGAGGTCGTCGCCCCCGCCGAACGCGTCCTCGACGACCTGCCGGCAGTCACTATCGCACCGAGCGCCGCCGAACAGGTGGCGACCGGCGCGCCCGTCTACGCACCCGGAGTGATCGACAGCGAGACAGCTCCGACACCGCAGGCGGACGGCGACCCCCTCGTCGCCTGTCTCACTCCAAACGGCTCGGCCGTGTGTCTCGGTCGACTCGTCGGCGACCCCGGCGCCGACGAGGGGATCGTCGTCGACCTCGAACGCGTACTGATCTGAAGACGGAAGGCTTAACCCGGATACGAACCTCGCTCGAATCGCGGGACCGTGGGGTAGTGGTATCCTCTGCGCATGGGGTGCGTTGGACCCGTGTTCGAATCACGGCGGTCCCATTCCACTGTTTACTCGGCCGCTTCGCTCCTCGGAGAATCGTGGAGGCCAGCAGAGAGGAATCCGTACGCGGCGCGAGCGAGAACCGGAAGTCGGACTCGGCGAGTCGGCCGAGACTCACGCCGATCCGTCACCTCGGCGGTGTCATCGCCGAAGTGACACGCCGTGTCGCCGAGGAACTCACACGCCGACAGCACCCCAAGAGCATCGACTTCGGCAGTTTTCCCGAACCGGTCGGAAAGAGCCGCCGATGGTCGAGGGACTGGCGTCGGACACCCGACAGGCGCTCGCACGACTCCTGGAGAACCGTATCCCGGCCGGAAGCGACCGCAAGCCGGCGTTCTATGCGCTTTCGGGGGTATCTCTACGGGACGGCAGACCCGGACAGCGACATCGACGTTCGAGGGATTCACTGCGCGCCCGGCGTACAGGATATGCTCTTCGATCAACCCGACTCGCGGATGACCGTCTCGACGGCGCTCACGGACGATGGTCGGACGGTCGAACTCCTGTTCGCCGGCCGTTGTACTCGGCGCTGCCCGAAGAGATAGACACGCTCCGGTCGGTCGTGACGGAACGCTCGTTTCCGGGAGTGCGAGCCCGATATCTCGGGATGGCTACGTCGCTGTATCGCCAGTATCTCGCGGGCGACCCCCTGGACGACTCGGACTCGACCGTGAAACAGTGTCTCTACGCACTCCGTGGCGTTCTGGCCGCCGAATACGTCCGGGAGTACGGCGTGGTCGAACCCGCCCTCTCGCGTCTCGTGGCGTCGAGACTGCCGGAGGACGAGGCCACGACGAGGCCGCCGAACGCGTCCGTGTCGATTTCGCCGAGCGGCACGTCGGTGAACAGGACACAAACGGCGTCGGGCGTCGCCTCGCGTGCCCGTTCGACGACGTCGAGGCCGGTGCCGTCGGGCAGGTCGTACTCCGTGACAACGCAGGCGACGCTCGCAGAATTGTCGAGTACTGGGGTCGCATCGGCGACCGTCCCGCATCCGTCGGCGACGAACCCGGCGTCTACGAGCGCCTCCCGAGTCGCCGCCCGGCGCTCGGGTCGGGGTCGACAGAGAGGCTCATACGGAAGCCACCGTCTCGGCGGAGGAAAGCGTTCGGGCTAAGAACGGCTCGGGCACGGGGCGATGACGGTGAGCCGCGGCGACATCTCCGGCGAACCGGCCATCAGTTCCCGTTCTCGTCCGCGTCCGGGAACACGAACCCGCCATCGGGCGCGCCGTCGGACGACCACACCTCGGAGACCGCCGTCTTTTCGACCGGCACCTCTCGACGGTTGCCCATCGCCCCGACCTCCTTGGTCGGGAAGTCGTCGTCGGGTTCGGAGATGGTAACCTCGGAGTGGACGAACAGGTACCGCGGAGTGATACACAGGTCGCCGGAGATGTCGCCGCGAATCACGCCGTCGCCGGTGAACGTGATCGCACGTCGGTACTCCCGTTTACAGGCCGGGCACGTGCCATCGTGGGATCGCTCCCGGGATTCGCCCGCCATGATACGGTCGTCTGAGTCGGCCATGCGTCAACCAGTATCGAGGAGGGGCATATCGTTTGCGACCGACGGTGGCCGTGGCGCTCCGGAACAGCGCGGCTGCTCGGGAGCGTAGAACCCGAAAAAATACTCCGCGGTCGACGACCGCTTTCGGCGGTCAGTCGTGATTCAGGCCGTTAGTCGTCGCGCCGAGTCGC